>NZ_JBLKNX010000056.1:0-526 GCF_051414055.1 Halosimplex halobium | reverse complement strand
ACAACCGGTACACCAGTGGCCACCATCCGTAGTTCCTCTCGTACTATACGGACGTTCCCGTCAGATACCATGACACCCCCAATAGATAGCAGCCGACCTGTCTCGCGACGGTCTAAACCCAGCTCACGACCTCCTTTAATAGGCGAACAACCTCACCCTTGCCCGCTTCTGCACGGGCAGGATGGAGGGAACCGACATCGAGGTAGCAAGCCACTCGGTCGATATGTACTCTTGCGAGTGACGACTCTGTTATCCCTAAGGTAGCTTTTCTGTCAGCAATGGCCCGCATCGAGCGGGCGAATTGGTTCGCTAAACCACGCTTTCACGTCAGCGTTCCTCGTTGGGAAGAACACTGTCAGTCCATCTTTTGCTTTTGCACTCTTCGCCGCGTTTCCGACACGGCTGAGATGGACTTGGGGCGCGCTCGATATCTTTTCAAGCGCGTACCGCCCCAGTCAAACTGCCCGGCTACCGGTGTCCTCCGCCAGGAGTGAGGGTCGCAGTCACTACCGGGTAGTGTTTCATG
>NZ_JBLKNX010000055.1:0-597 GCF_051414055.1 Halosimplex halobium | reverse complement strand
GACGACCTGTGGAACCAGATAGACGACGTGTTCCATCGTGTCACCCGCGAAGTCGTGGAGTACGCCGAATCCGTCGAGAATCCCGTACTGGTTCTGGAAGACTTGACGTACATTCGGGAGTCGATGGACTACGGCGAGTATATGAACCGCCGTCTCCACGGATGGGGGTTCGCCAAACTCCACGCGCAGATACGGTACAAGGCCGTCGAGAAGGGGATTCCCGTCGAGACGGTGAATCCGCGTAACACATCGAAGGAATGCCATGCGTGCGGTGAAGTCGGGTATCGCCCGAAGCAGGCGACGTTCGAATGCACGAACGACGACTGTTGGATGGGCGAGTACCAAGCGGATGTGAACGGGGCGATAAACATCGCAGACCGCTACCTCAGCGGAGAGAGTCGTTCCAGAGAACACCCGAACGACGATGACTCGGCTGAGGATGGGGCGCATTTGACCGCGCCACAAGACAGCCACGCCGATGCTGAAACCCAGCAGTTGACGCGTGGAACGTATGCGTCTTGAAACCACAGGACCGTTGCACTCGGTCTGAAATCCCGTGGCGGGATTCCCGCGTCTTCAGGCGCGGGAGGTGGTCAA
>NZ_JBLKNX010000054.1:0-686 GCF_051414055.1 Halosimplex halobium | reverse complement strand
TACCTGACCACGCCCATAAGAAGGCGATTGTGTAGGTCGGCGTTCTGATCGGGTGGAAGCACGGCCGAGAGTTCGTGTGGACCGATTTGAAACGAAAATCCTGGTCATAGTAGCAGCGACAGTCGGGTGCGAATCCTGACGACCGAACGAGCTAGGGTTCCTCAGCACTGTTCGTCAGCTGAGGGTTAGCCGGTCCTAAGTCTCACCGTAATTCGAATGAGACGAAATGGGAAGCAGGTTAATATTCCTGCGCCGCCGTCCACTCAAAGTCGACGCCTCGGGTTCACCTGAGCCGGGCCATCGCCCGGTCGAACTATCCAACTCCGTGGAAGCCGTAATGGCACGAAGCGGACGAACGGTAGGATAGCGCAAGTCAGGCTAGCCTGGGGCCCGTGAAAAGACGAGGACGGTGTCCGTACCGAGAACCGACACAGGTGCTCATGGCGGAGAAAGCCAAGGTCTGTCGGGAACAATCGACGTTAGGGAATTCGGCAATCTAGTCCCGTACCTTCGGAAGAAGGGATGCCTGCCGCGGGAAGCGGCAGGTCGCAGTGACTCGGGGGCTCGGACTGTCTAGTAACAACATAGGTGACCGCAAATCCGCAAGGACTCGTACGGTCACTGAATCCTGCCCAGTGCGGGTATCTGAACACCTGGTACAACAGGACGAAGGACCCGTTAACGGC
>NZ_JBLKNX010000053.1:0-700 GCF_051414055.1 Halosimplex halobium | reverse complement strand
TCGGTAGTGTTCAGATAAGCTGATTCCATGCGAAGCTGAACGATCTGAGCCAATCGTCGGCTGTTTCTGCTTCGGCGTTGCTGAAACAGTTTGAGAAGCATATAGTTCGTCGTTTTACTTCTCTGAAGACACGTTCGACGGCATTTCGATTTCCGTGTTTTTCGTATCTGAAATCGAATCCGTGTCGGTGACACGCAGCTTCTAACGATTTGGAGCCATCGATGAGAAACACGGCGTCGTCAACGTCGTGTTTCTCGCTGAGTTCGGTGAGGAATGAATGAGCAAGAACCTTCGTTGTGGTCGGCCTTAGCTTTGTATGCAGGAGTTCATTGGTTTGTGGATCGACCGCAGCGTACAGCCAATACTGCTCATCGTTGAGTTGGATCACAGTTTCGTCGACCGCAACGTGATCCGGCGACCGCCCATCTTCGGGCTGTAAATCAGCTTTGTGAACCCAATTATGGACGGTTGATCGAGCTCGTTCGACACCGAATACTTCAAGAAACGAAACAGTATTCGAAAGCGAGAGACCAGCGAGATGCAACTGAATACTGAGTTTCATCAGCAATCGCGGTGTCGCTTCTCGTTCAACAAACTCTAAGTCGATCTCGTCTAAACAACCACTGAGGCGGGCGTTTTCTGGCATGGACACCTGAAAACCGCACCGCCTCACCTTTCAATCCTTATCTGAACACCGCCA
>NZ_JBLKNX010000052.1:0-722 GCF_051414055.1 Halosimplex halobium | reverse complement strand
GTTTGGCGAGTCTAACCCGTTCCGCGGGGAAGGCACAGGGAAACCGACATGGCCGCAGCGCTTTGCGCCAGGGCCGCCGTGTTCAAGCGCGGGGAGTCAAACTGACACGACCCGAAACCGGACGATCTACGCGTGGGCAAGACGAAGCGTGCCGAAAGGCACGTGGAGGTCTGTTAGAGTTGGTGTTTTACAACACCCTCTCGTGACCTACGTGTAGGGGTGAAAGGCCCATCGAGTTCGGCAACAGCTGGTTCCGACCGACAAATGTCGAAGCATTACCCCCGCCGAGGTAGTTCGTGGGGTAGAGAGACTGATTGGTGTGTCCGCCCTCGAGAGAGGTCGGCGCACCTGTCAAACTCCGAACCTACGAACGCTGTCGACGCGGGGAGTTCGGTGCGCGGGGTAAGCCTGTGTACCGTAAGGGAGACAACCCAGCGTCGGGTTAAGGTCCCCAAGTGTGGACTAAGTGCGATCGAAGGTGGTCTCAAGCCCTAGACAGCCGGGAGGTGAGCTTAGAAGCAGCTACCCTCCAAGAAAAGCGTAACAGCTTACCGGCCGAGGTTTGAGGCGCCCAAAATGATCGGGGCTCAAGTCCACCACCGATACCTGACCACGCCCATAAGAAGGCGATTGTGTAGGTCGGCGTTCTGATCGGGTGGAAGCACGGCCGAGAGTTCGTGTGGACCGATTTGAAACGAAAATCCTGGTCATAGTAGCAGCGA
>NZ_JBLKNX010000051.1:0-935 GCF_051414055.1 Halosimplex halobium | reverse complement strand
GGCCGTGTTTAGACGCTAGTAAGAGCGGCTAAATGTCTAACTTACTAGGAAGTGAAGCGGGAAAAGCCGGTTGTGTCATCCAAGCTGGCCCGCTTCACTGATCGGGTTGTCTCGCTTGCTCAAAAAGCCGTCGTCGGCGACCCGGATCCAGCGTTCGAAGAAGGAGAAAATGGGTACGCTGACTGGGTGATCGTGACAATTCACGGTCTCCGCGAGTATCTTGATCACACGTATCGGCGGCTGCTGGACGTGCTTCACGAGATGCATGGAATCGTCGCTCAACTCGACCTAGCGGTGGCTGATCTGCCTGATTTTACCACCGTGTGTACGCGCAAGCAGGATCTCGAAATGCGAATCTGGCGCGTCTTGCTGCGGTTGTCTGCGGAGTTGCACGATCTCGGTGATGTACAGGCGATCGACGCAACCGGCATGGATCGGATAGCTGCCAGCCAGCACTACGCAAAACGGACAAATTACACGTTCGAAGCGGTGAAAACGACGCTTCTGAGCGATTGCAAAACTGGTGCGATCCTCGACATACATTGCTCGATGAAACAACCGCACGATTCCAAGATCGGCTGGCAGATGGTCAAACGCAACCTCGACAAACTGAACATTCTTACCGCCGACAAAGGCTACGATTGGTGGTTGCTTCGCCAAAGATTACGAGCTGAAGGCGTGAAACCAGTGATCAAGCACCGCGAATTTGGCTGGCACGGCATCGCTAACAATCTTTTGCAAGATGATACGATCTACCATCAACGCTCGAATGCCGAATCCACATTTTTCGCACTTCGCCGAAAATACGGTGAGATCGTTCGTGCTCGAACCTGGTTCGGTCAGTTCCGCGAACTCGTCCTGAAATGCGCTGTCAGAAACATCGAACTTAGCGTTAGCCACTCATCACCGTGAAATCACGCGTCTAAACAGGGCCC
>NZ_JBLKNX010000050.1:0-938 GCF_051414055.1 Halosimplex halobium | reverse complement strand
TGCTCTGTTGAATCCGGTGAGGGCGAGCGGATAGCGTCGCTCTGAAGGTGGAAGCGAAGCGGAGAGAGTGAATGTACCTATGCCACTCTTCCGCTTCGTTAAACAAGCGGCGTCGCTGGCTCAAAAACGCTGTGCTGCCAGCCCCACGGCGGTGGTGAGTGACCCGGCTGGCAACGGATTTGCCGGCTGGAAACATCTCACGTTACACTTTTTGCGGGTTCACATGGACGCCACGTACCGCGAAATCGTCGATTGGGCCAGCGAGATGGATCGGATTCGCGCCGTCTTGCAGTTGGCCCGGACCGAGTTCCCGGCACCCTCGACGCTGTGGCGGTCGTTCGAGCGGGTGCCCACCCGTATCTGGCGCCAACTGCTCGACCGCTCAGCAGCGGTCTGCGATCCCGGCGAGCATGGGGCGCTGGATGCCACGTTCTTCGACCGCGAAGCGGCATCCAGCCACTACGTCGATCGCTCGGATCGCCACATACGGACGCTCAAAACGACGGCCTTGGTCGATACAGAGTCGTGTGCCGTCCTCGACGTCCACTGTTCGGCACACTGGCCCCACGATACACAGGTGGGCCGTCGGGTAGCGCTGCGCAACACCGAGAGGATCGGGAGTCTCGCCGGCGACAAAGGCTACGACGACCAATCGCTGCGGGAGGCTCTCCGGTCAAACGGCGTCCGCCCACTCATCAAACACCGATTGTTCGCGCACTACGATCACGCCCATAACGAACGGTTGGACAGCGAGCTCTACGGGCAACGTTGGATGGCCGAGAGCGCATTCTCGGCCATCAAGCGCCGATACGGGTCCGCTGTCGGGCCAAGCGCCTGGTACCGCCAGTTCCGTGAACTGGTGTTGACCGCTGCGGTCTACAACCTCGAACAAGCCATCAAGGAGTGATCGCTACGTCGTCCGCGGATTCAACAAGGCA
>NZ_JBLKNX010000049.1:0-940 GCF_051414055.1 Halosimplex halobium | reverse complement strand
GGCTGCGTTGAATCGCCAGATGGCGTCGGAGTAGTCCGCTAAATCAAAGGAGTTGAAGCGGGAGACTCCGGTTGTCCATGACCCAAATCTCCCGCTTCATTGGGGAAGTTGTCCCGGTTGCAAAAAGCGTTACTGGCGATGGAGACGAATCCGCCGCCCCGGAAGGAGGCGGCGGATTCGCCGACTACGCGATGGTTTCGCTCCATTGTCTCCGGATTTACCTTGACACACCCTACCGCATGACCATCGATATTCTGAAAGAGATGCCACAAATAATCGGCGAGATCGGCCTTGAAGCGGACGATCTCCCACATCCATCGACGTTGTGTAAGGCCTTCGATGAGATTAGTATGAGCCTCTGTCGAGTGCTGCTGCGCCAGTCGGCGCAGCTGCACGACCCCACGAAACACGGTGGACTGGACGCTACCTTCTACGAGCGGTCTGCTGCGAGCCGTCACTACTGTAACCGCACAGACTACCGCGTGCAGAAGCTCAAAGTCACGAAACTCGTCGATACAGACACACAGGCTATCCTCGACGTACACTGCTCGACGACCCGTGACGGAAGTGATGCCGACCTCTGTGAGCAGATCGCCCGCCGGAACGCGGGCGATCTGCGAACATTAGCTGCAGACAAGGGCTATGACAAGAACGCGCTCCGCGAAGCCCTGCGTGACCTCGGGATCAGACCACTGATCAAACATCGTGTCTTCGCCTCCTACGACCACGCGCACAATGCCCGCATCGACGATGAACTGTACAATCAGCGCTCAATGACCGAAACCGTCAATTCGGCAGTCAAGCGCTCGCTCGGCTTCGCCGTCCGAGCGCGTTCCTGGTTTCGTGAGTTCCGCGAGGTTGCCCTGATGTGTGTTGTCTACAACATCAAGCGGGCTGTGAAACAGTGAAATCTACCGCCTTACAGCGATTCAACACAGCC
>NZ_JBLKNX010000048.1:0-996 GCF_051414055.1 Halosimplex halobium | reverse complement strand
CGCTCTTGCGAAGTAGATTGTTGACGGCGAGAGCTGCGGCTGAAAGTCGAAGAGGGCAAGGGCACCGCGCCAGCGGTGCCCGATATGATCCCATGGAGCCGATTCATCTCGGAATCGGCTGCAGCGGACCTGTTGCAGCAGGTTCGCTGGCGTGATGGTGTCGAGTGCCCCCGCTGCCGTTCTGACCTGACGGTCAGAAACGGCAGCTATCGGGTGTATCAGCGGTATTTGTGTAAGAATTGCGGTCGGACGTTCAACGACAAGACCGGCACAATCTTCGCTCATTCGAAGCTCACACTGAAAGAATGGTATTTCACGATCTACGTGTTCTTACGGTTCAACACGAGCCTTCGCCAGATCGAGGCGGAACTCGATCTTTCGTACAGAACGGTGAGACGGCGCGTCGAGCGCTTCGTCAGAGCGCTCGACGCGCCTTCGATCACGCTGTCTGGACCGGTCGAAATCGACGAAGTGTACGTCTCTGCCGGCCTCAAAGGCCGCGAGCGCGACCAAGAGTCGCGCTCGCGTGGCCTGTCCACGCGTGGTCGAGGATCGTACGACGGCGACAAACCGCCGGTGTTCACGCTGGTCGATCGCGGTACGAACGATCGGTACGTCGTGCCAGCGAAATCCGCCGATGAATCGACCGTTCGACTCCTGCTTGCCGACCACGAAGAGGAGTCGTTAACCGTCTACACGGACGGATTTCGGGCCTACGATCCGCTAGAGGACGACGACGAGTTCGACCGCGAGTACGTCGTCCACGGCGATGATGAATACGCTGATGGCGACGTACACGTCAACGGCTGCGAGAGCCACGCGTCGCTGGCGCGACGGTGGCTCTCGCCCCACCGAGGAGTCTCGAAAGACAAGCTAACGCCGTATCTCAGAGCTTTCGAACTCCGCCGTGAACTCTACAGAAAACCAGGCGACCAAGCGCTCAAACACGCTCTCGACGCCGCGCTCTGAAAATCAACAACGTGCTTCACAAGAGCG
>NZ_JBLKNX010000047.1:0-1004 GCF_051414055.1 Halosimplex halobium | reverse complement strand
CGCTCTTCTGTAGAGGATTGTTGGTGAGTTGGAGCAGTAGCTGGAAGTCACAGCGGGCAAGGGTGGCGCGGCCGCGCCACCCGACGAACAATGTTCCCATTGCAAACGTTCGTTTCGGAGCGTCGGGCCGCGAATCTGCTGGCACAGATTCGCTGGCGTGACGGCGTCTATTGCCCGCGCTGCCGTGCCGAATCTGTGATTCGGTACGGCAGCTATCGAGAGTTTCAACGGTATCTGTGTAAGGATTGCGGCCGGACGTTCAACGACAAGACCGGCACGGTCTTCGAGTACTCGGCGATACCGCTCAGGAAGTGGTATCTCGCCGTCTACACCTACATCCGGCTGAACGTCAGCATCAGGCAACTGGACGCTGAACTCGCCGTCACCTACAAGACTGTCTACCGGCGCGTCCAGCGCTTCCTGCGGGCGCTGGACGCGCCTCGGCCACGACTCGACGGCCCGGTGGAAATCGACGAACTGTACGTGTCTGCGGGGAAGAAGGGCCGCGAGCGCGACCGCCCGTCGCGCTCGCGTGGCCTGTCCACGCGCGGTCGTGGAACGTACAACGAGGACAAGCCGCCAGTGTTCGTACTCGTTGACCGCGGCAGTGGAGAGGAGTACGTTCACCCGGCGAAAGCCGCCGAGGAATCGACGATTCGACTCCTGCTCGGCGACCGCCAGCAGGAGTCGCTGACTGTCTACACCGACGGCTTTCGAGCGTACGAGCCACTCGACGAGGACGACGCATTCGACCGGAAGTACGTCGTCCATGGTGAGGGTGAATATGCTGACGGAGACGTGCACGTCAACACATGCGAGAGCCACGCGTCGCTGGCACGACGGTGGCTCTCGCCGCATCGAGGCGTCTCCAAAGACAACCTCACTCCCTACCTCAGAGCGCTGCAACTACGGAAGCAAGTCCGCCGGAAACCCGGCGACGAAGCGCTCAAAACCATCCTCGAAACTGCGCTATGAGTTCACCAACAATCCTCTACCCATGAGCG
>NZ_JBLKNX010000046.1:0-1068 GCF_051414055.1 Halosimplex halobium | reverse complement strand
GGCGGTGGTGCAGAAGTCCTCACAAGGAAGCGGTAGGACGAATCTGATGTGTCTACGACCAGCTCCGTCCTACCAGATAACGCTACGGTAGAACAGGTCTTCAAAACACTGGACACCGAGACAACGGCACTGTTCGAACAGCTGGATCTATCGTTTCTTGTGGACTATCCCGTGTTCGCCCCCGATCCGAGGGGGCGAACACGGGTTCACGAGCCACCAGAACTCCTGAAAGGCATCCTTCACTGCTTCTATCACGACATCTACGGTCCGCGTCCAATGGCGCGAGAACTCCACAACGAGGATGTCTGGCGGCAGTGTGGCTTCGAGAGTCCGCCGTCCCGGCGGACACTCTCGCGGTTCATCGCTGACTTCGAACTTGTCGCAGAGGACGTGTTCATCGAGTTAGTCCACGAGCTTGCCGAGCAGGTACCGCTCGGCAAGCTCTTCCGTATCGATGGCACAGACATTCCCGTCGATCACCGGGACGAGGACGCTGAGTGGAACTACGACCACGCTGAAGACGACTACTATTACGGCTACGGCTGTTGTGTCGTGACCGCCGCCAACAACATCCCCGTCGCAGCGGCGTTCACACCAGCGAAGAAAGTCGATCAGGAGACGGCGATGCGCGTCACGCGTGACGCGCTCGCCGTCGAAACCCCACGCTGGATGATCGGCGACTCCGAGTTCGATATGCTGGAGTGGCACGACCACCTACTGGCGCAGGCGGTCGTGCCGATTGCTCCGTACAACCCACGGAACACGAACGATCCGCTCGATATTGACTACCGCGTTGAGGAACGGATCAAAGAGTATAGCGACACGGTGCGTCTCTGGCAGAAACAGCTCGAAGAGACGTATTCGTACCGTTCACAGGTTGAGACAGCGATTGGCGTCCTCAAGGATCTCGGCCTCGGGACCCCGCGGGTCCGAGGCCGAGTGAGAGTCAAAGCACACGTCTTCCTCGCTCTTTGTCTCCGCTTGGCCGTTGCACTCGCTAATCACCATCGAGGAAACGATGTCGCTAGCCCCACAATCACGCTATGAGAACACTTCTGCCCCACCGCC
>NZ_JBLKNX010000045.1:0-1068 GCF_051414055.1 Halosimplex halobium | reverse complement strand
TACCTGACCACGCCCATAAGAAGGCGATTGTGTAGGTCGGCGTTCTGATCGGGTGGAAGCACGGCCGAGAGTTCGTGTGGACCGATTTGAAACGAAAATCCTGGTCATAGTAGCAGCGAAAGTCGGGTTGAAATCCTGACGGCCAAAAGGGCAAGGGTTCCTCAGCACTGTTCGTCAGCTGAGGGTTAGCCGGTCCTAAGACCTATCGTAACTCGCGTAGGTCGAAATGGGAAACAGGTTAATATTCCTGTGCCACCGTCCACTCAAAGTCGACGCCTTGGGGTAGACCGAGCCGGGCCATCGCCCGGTCGAACCGTCCAACTCCGTGGAAGCCGTAATGGCACGAAGCGGACGAACGGCGGAATAGAGAAATTCGGTTCAACCTGGGGCCCGTGAAAAGACGAGGACGATGTCCGTACCGAGCACCGACACAGGTGCCCATGGCGGAGAAAGCCTAGGCCTGTCGGGATCAACCGACGTTAGGGAATTCGGCAATCTAGTCCCGTACCTTCGGAAGAAGGGATGCCTGCCGCGGGAAGCGGCAGGTCGCAGTGACTTGGAGGCTCCGACTGTCTAGTAACAACATAGGTGACCGCAAATCCGCAAGGACTCGTACGGTCACTGAATCCTGCCCAGTGCGGGTATCTGAACACCTGGTACAACAGGACGAAGGACCCGTTAACGGCGGGGGTAACTATGACCCTCTTAAGGTAGCGTAGTACCTTGTCGCTTCAGTAGCGACTCGCATGAATGGATCAACGAGAGCCTCGCTGTCCCAACGTTGGGCCCGGTGAACTGTACGTTCCAGTGCGGAGTCTGGAGACCCCCAAGGGGAAGCGAAGACCCTATAGAGCTTTACTGCAGGCTGTCGCTGGGACGTGGTCGCTACTGTGCAGTGTAGGTAGGAGCCGGTACACAGGTACCCGCGCTAGCGGGCCACCGAGGCATCCATGAAACACTACCCGGTAGTGACTGCGACCCTCACTCCTGGCGGAGGACACCGGTAGCCGGGCAGTTTGACTGGGGCGGTACGCGCTTGAAAAGATATCGAGCGCGCCCCAAGTCCAT
>NZ_JBLKNX010000044.1:0-1894 GCF_051414055.1 Halosimplex halobium | reverse complement strand
GTCCGAGCGCGTTCCTGGTTTCGTGAGTTCCGCGAGGTTGCCCTGATGTGTGTTGTCTACAACATCAAGCGGGCTGTGAAACAGTGAAATCTACCGCCTTACAGCGATTCAACACAGCCATTTGACACGTTTCACGACGGAGCGGCCATCCCGAATCACGGCAACAGCCCCCTGATACTCACAATTTCCAGCATTTAGCCTCTGTCCTCCAAGCTTCGATCTCTACACTCAGTCACTTTCTAGTTGCGCTGTACCGGGTATCCACCATTATGTAGCGGGGATTCGGCCAGGTTGTATCTGCCGAAAATCACGATCTGAAACGGGTGTTCTCACGAAAACAAGCTATTTTCCCCTTTGGAGAAAATTAGATGATCTCTGGTGGTAGCCGTACTGACCCATTTGACCGATCGGATTCTGGTACTTGCTAAGCTTGAAACTACGGAAATATAAAATACCAATAATGTACGAGCTGCCCGACATGACTATTGATGAGTGTTTCTAACCAGTAGACTATCGAAACCCGGAACAAGTATCAATATTACTTTAATTCAGATCATCGGTTGAGCTACCGTACGTATAGATAACAATAGACATTATATGTACACATAATCGAATGTGTATTTTCTCTGGTATCACGGCTGATGCAGTCAGCGAGAGCTCATCACAAGATCCGCCAATCAACGGTCTTAGCCATCAGCTCCTTAGGAGTACATATAAACTAATACAAATTAGATATTTGATGGTACTGTAATCTCTAATCATAGAATGAGCGCAAATGACGGACACCGTGACAGCGCCGGCAAAGTGTCCTAAGATTCTCTGGCTGGTTCGATCCACCCCATTTGCGCGGGATGACGTGGTCAACGTGGAGTTCGTTGTCCTCGTGTCTCGCGCCCTCGCAGCCACAGACCCGACAGGTGAAGCCATCTCGTTGTCTGATCATCTCTCGGGTCTCGTATGAAGGATACTCTGTCTTGTCTTTGCCGAGGCCGGACTTGATATACGCTGCATCCTGGATGGAGACAATACGCGAGCGAGCGAAGAACCAGAACCGTTCCACGCGGTCTCCGCCGTACGGTGCTTGAACGAAGTGAAGGCAGAATACGATGATCCCTCTCAGAAGCGCACCCACAGAGGTCCCTTTGCGGAGCTTCATCGCCGTCTCGTGGGCGAAATAGACAGTACACTGGATCCAAGCCCCGATGAGGAGATAGAATACCCACCATGTCCTGACCCAGAACTGGCTATACTCGTTTACTGGCGGTGCGCCGAGCAGTTTGAAGCGAGGGACATTTGGGTCCATCAGTTGCCACCTCTCTCGAAGACACGGAGAGCCCCACCGGTCGTTCCGATGTAGATCGCTGACTCATCACTCGCAAGAAGAGAGGGTGATGTCGGAACTGATTGGATTGTTTGCTTCTGGCTTCCATCCTCCATACTGAGACCGAGGATAGATTCCTCCATTGGGAGATACACTGTATCCCCCTGAATGAGTGGCTTCCTAGACGTGTAGGATTCTTTTTCCCAGAGTTTCACACCGGAGTCATCGTAGCAAAATGTCCCTCTATTGTCACTATATATAACCTGTCCATCGTGAGCGACGGGAACGCCTGTGTCACGATTATCGCCGCTTTTAGTCCAGAGTTCAGTCGCCGACGTTGCATCGACCGCGTGGAGCGTGGTATTGTACCACGAGTCAGAGAACGCTCCCGGAGATCTGTCGCGTGCAAAATAGATCCGCTCCCCGTCTACTGCTGGACCAGTATAATCTTCACTGGGCCCTGTTTAGACGCGTGATTTCACGGTGATGAGTGGCTAACGCTAAGTTCGATGTTTCTGACAGCGCATTTCAGGACGAGTTCGCGGAACTGACCGAACCAGGTTCGAGCACGAA
>NZ_JBLKNX010000043.1:0-2915 GCF_051414055.1 Halosimplex halobium | reverse complement strand
AAGCACACGTCTTCCTCGCTCTTTGTCTCCGCTTGGCCGTTGCACTCGCTAATCACCATCGAGGAAACGATGTCGCTAGCCCCACAATCACGCTATGAGAACACTTCTGCCCCACCGCCTTATAATAACTCTCAGCTAATCTAATGGTAACTCAGCCTGTCTGAGGTCTGAAAGGCGGTTCGATATTATTTTTTTAAAGTCCTCATTTATTTCGTATCCAACCGCTCTTCGATTTAATTTCAGTGAAGATAACGCAGTTGTGCCGCTCCCCAAGAACGGGTCTAGAACAACATCTCTTTCTGTGGTTGAGATCGAAACGATTCTATCGGACAGCTCACTCGGGAATGGTGCTTTATGGAGGACATTTTGCCCGATAGATCCTCTCTTCACTGGAAATCTCCAGAGGTTCCCCATCGGTTCCCAGTCATTTTCAGAGCCGATAGATAGTTCGTGTGCCTCAAGCTTCGAGAAATAGAGGATGTATTCTCGTTTGTTCACAACTGATCGGTCATTCATCCCAGCTATTGCAGAAGGCTTGTACCACGTAATTACATCTTGAAGGACAAATCCTATCTCCTCTGCTAATTCTATTAGATCTGCGGGAAGTAGCTTGGTGTCGCCTCTTTCGACGAACGTCCCGACAATTAACCAAAGAGACCCTTCTAAATCGAGCTTCTTGTAACTCTCACTGAGAACATTTTCTATTCTTCCGAGGTACTCTTGATACGATCCGTCTTCGGCGCCGATTTGATCAGAGTGTCCGTAGTCTTTCAAATTCCAGTATGGGGGAGATGTAACGATCGAGTCTACCTCCTCTTCCCCGATCTCGTCCATGCTCTCACTGGATTTCCAATGAATATCTAATCCGTCGAACCCAAGTGAATCAGTCATATTATGTGTAGACCTCAGTCATCGGCTCAGACTTTCTCTCTGTGTTCTCAATTGCTTGATCCACCTCGTCGGTGGGATAGACACATTTAATTACTTCTGATTTTTCTGAGCCGGCTCGGATACATCTCTCTACCGCTTCAACCTTACTTACGGGTTCCCACCGATCAATCGTTTCATCATCCGATTCATCGCGGATTTCTGTAAGCCAGACGTTTCCAGGATCCTTTCCTTCTGGGTTGTACCGTCTAACTTCTGCACCGTGATATGTGCTCTCGTTGTGTGTGCGCATCCCGTGCCACTCGTTCCCTTTGTAGACGGGATCGACGCGAATTCTATCCTTGTTGAAGTAGAACTCAGACATATCCTTTACAAAAAATAGAATATCGTCGTATGTATCTTCGAGCTGGCTTCTAGAGGTGCTCTCTCCCTCTTTATACCGGGAGATGATATTCCTGAGTACGAAGTCTCCCTTTTGCTTCGCTCTTTGGGCAACGAGTTGAGAGAGAGGTAAAAATCCTGAGAAGGTCTTGATGTTCGGTGAGTAAATCCATAGTGATTCTCGGTCTTCCATATCGTCGGCTATCCGATCCCATGCAATTCCAACATTTTCATCGAGATCTTCTCTATTTCTGATCTCCAACGTGGCGTCAGTCAAATCGACGAGATACATCTGGTTATGCAAACTGCTATCCCGGAACCGTATTTCTCCTCCGATTTTCCGAGGTAGGTAGCAGGGACCTACAGGTCTTCGCGCTTCCGGAAGAATCCTTCTTCCATCAACTCGTTAGCCAAGTGGTGTCGGTGGCAGTAGTGGTCTTGATCTCCCTGCGGAGTCGGGTGCTTCTCAATGCACATCAGGGCCGGCTTGCCCGTCTCCTTGAGTAGATCGGCGAACTCTTCGAACTTTTCCTCTTGGTGGATGTTCCAATGATACCAGTCTTGGAAACAGCCATCTCCAATGGCGCCCTCTTTATACGGATTGACGAGGTTCTGAGGAACTCCGAAATCGGGCCTATGGATATACTCGATCTCGGTGTCGTTTTCGAATTTGCTTTCCAAGATATCCGAATTATACTGTGGTTTGTACATCGACTCACCAGAGGCGCGAACGTCTACAAGAACTTCTACCTCGGCCTCTTCCAAAGCAGAGATTAGATCTTCGACTTCCTTCCCGCTGTACCCAATCGTAACCACTGTGTCGTTTTGGAACCTATCCAACTGATTCCGTGCCTCGTCACGAGACCAGCCGTTTTCGATAATTAGTTGAGCGAACTCATACTGATCTTCCTGTGGAAGTGTGGAAACAACTAGACCTTTCCGGGCCGCAAGGTCGCCAGACTTCACAAGTTCATATACTTCTTCAGTCAGATCCGCTACAAGGGTGATCTTGTCTCGGACCGTAGACGCTGCCATACCCGTTATTTCGCCAATTTCTTCCTCCGAAAGATCATACTCGTCATAAAGCTCCTTACAGAGTTCACCGATCTCCTCATCTTTCATCTCCTTCTGCATTCGGTTCGTTTTGACTGCTAGCCCACGCGCATCCTCATCACCGAGATCTTTTACAGTGGCATCAATCTCGGCCCAGCCCAGTTGTCGAGCTGCTTCGAGTCGGTGAGAACCAGAAACGACCTCGTACTCATCGTTTTTGCCCGGTCGAACGATGATCGGATTCCATTGACCATCCTCACGAAAGCTTTCTTTTATTTCTTCGACGTGCTCTTGATCGACTTCCTCACGAATCTGGAAATCCGGGTTTCCGATGCTTCCTACGCTGATTTTCATACTATGGTTCCGTTTTCATTATCGGCACTAAACACTTCTGTTATTCGCTCTACTGAAACACCCTACCAAAGATTATTAAATCATAACTACATTTGACTGAACTATGTCCTCTGATGAACCGGCTGTGTTGAATCGCTGTAAGGCGGTAGATTTCACTGTTTCACAGCCCGCTTGATGTTGTAGACAACACACATCAGGGCAACCTCGCGGAACTCACGAAACCAGGAACGCGCTCGGAC
>NZ_JBLKNX010000042.1:0-4219 GCF_051414055.1 Halosimplex halobium | reverse complement strand
CCAGCGACGCCGCTTGTTTAACGAAGCGGAAGAGTGGCATAGGTACATTCACTCTCTCCGCTTCGCTTCCACCTTCAGAGCGACGCTATCCGCTCGCCCTCACCGGATTCAACAGAGCACTCGAAATCCGGTCTGCGGCGGCACGGTTCGTTTATCGCCCCCAGAGAGGGGTGCGGGGCACTCGCCCCCCGCGGAGTACCAATGGGACATCGCGCACTCGTCGCCTACGAACGACCGGATAGTACGTACAACCTACATTACTCGCACTGGGGCGCCCAGGACCTCAGACTCAAACCCGCCATCACCGAAGAGACCCCCTTCGGCGGTGACGACCTGGACGAGACACTCCGAACCATCCACCGACGACTCCGGGACGCAACGACCGACCGCGGCGTCGACCGGATCCTCGACGCGCACGAGTTCCCGCCTCGACAGATCGACATCGACCCGCGAGCGATCGGCGTCACTATCGACGAGATCATCGACGACCACCTCGACTTCCTGCACCACGAGGCATTCTATGTCGTCGACAGCGACTACCAGGTTAGCGCATATCGCACGCACTGGTTCGGTCTCCGGTTCGATTGCCGGACTGTCGACGATTCGCCGACGGTCGGTAACGGCGCGCTCAGGACCGTCCGGTGGTACGAGGGTGAACCGGTCGGCGACGGGTTCGCCCAGGGGGAGTTCCGCGGGCTCAAAGCCACCGTTGGCGATATGCTGGATCGGGGTGTGTTCACCCTGGCTGAGGCCACCGAGTACATGGCCCAGACACTCGACGACTGGGTCGACGACACTGAGGAGCTGATCGTCCGCAAGCCACGACTTGTCGAGTAGATCTAGCCATTCGCCGTACGGATCGGAGGCCAAGGGCATTGCAGAGCCACTGACGACCCAGCCCACAGACCAATTACGTGGCTAGCCAAACCGTACGGATGGTGGCCATATGACAGTCGACCTCACTACATTCGACCGTCTGCGGACACGGTATCCAGGGTCGAGCTGGGCACTTTGGAGTGACTCGTTTCCGGAGGCAGGTTGTCTTGAGGAAGACTCAGACGACCTTGTCGCGTTTCTCGAAGCCAATAGGGACCTGCTCACGCCGTCCGTCGTCTTTGTATCCCTCAATCCGTCTGCAGACCCTCCTAACGACTGCGCCAATTTCCACTCACCAAGTGGTCGCCATTACGACGACCGACTGAAAGCCTTCATTCAGGAGGCAAGCCTCGCTTCGCTTCTCGGGGGGTACATGACCGATATCGTTCCCGATACGGTTGACCCCGATTCGGATAACGTCGACCCAGAGGATGCAGATGTATCCCGGTTTCTCGACCAACTCGATATCCTTGACCAACCTGCATACGACATAATCTGTTTCACCGGAACGACCTTTGAGACGCTCCAGCAGTACTTCAGTGCGTCAGTGACCGACCGACCACACAACATCGAGTCGTTCTCGGTGACAGTGTCCGGGCGTGACCTCTCGGTCTACCGGGTCTGGTTCTACGGACTCTACGGGGTCCACCAAGACAAGGTCACCGAACTGGCCGACCAGCTACAGTACCTCGACCGAGTGATCAATTGAATCGATACCGAGGCAGCAGCGGATCTCCTCACCACATCTCGTCGCGGTGTCTGCAAAGGCGTGCATATACTCATAGTGACTCCCAGTTCTCGTTGCTCGCTCGTGGTGTCGTCAACCGCTGAACCGTTTCGAGATCGCGGTTTGAGACCTGTGTGAAGTTGAATCCCTGTTGCCCGCAGTTGGTCATTCCCTCGGAAAATGCGCCTTCTTCGACGAGATGGTGGATCTCCTGATACCCGATCGTCGGTTTGAGTGGGATTGGAGATGCAAATTCGAGATAGGCGCCATCACCGTCGATTCGCTTTGTCTCAATGGGTAGGACGTGGCTGAGGCACCGTGGGTGCGCCTCCACACTCGAAGCGCAATATAACAATGCAGTGTCGCCACTACTTGCGGTCTCCCACGCCTCGCGACGTCCGAACCCGTCGCGCTTCCAGTACGGGTCTGCATTGAAATATCGATGATGACGCAGTGGTTCGTCCACGAAGGTCGGTCCTCGAGCGCCATCAATGTATTCGGGCTTCGCGTGGTCGCTGATTTCGCGCCCGTTCGTCTGGATGAGGAAGACGCTCATACTGGCATAGATTCTGCATTGCATATCAATTTGGGAGCCTGTGGCAGGGGAGCCTCGATCGCTGTCACGAACTTCGTTTAGACACCACCGCACGGGATTTTATCGCCCCCGAGAGGGGTGCGGGGGGCAGGACAGACTCGCCTCGCGCTGACCACTGATGGCAACGAGAGAATTCTTCGAGCGCGACTTCGACGAACAGCACGACAACTCCATCTCGGCCGATGACTGTCCCGAGTGCGAGGGCCGACTCACCACGGACGACGGCGAAACCCGATGTACCGACTGCGGCCTCGTCATCGAAGCCTGCCGGGTCAACCGGCGCGGACCACTGACCTTCGACGAGGACGACACTAACCGGGAACGCACCGGGGCGCCGATCACCGAAGCCCGCCACGACCGCGGGCTCTCGACGGAGATCGGGTACAAGCGGGACGGCAAGGGCAACCAACTCTCCAGCGAGAAGCGACGGCGATTGGGCCGGTTGCGCCGCGAGCACACCCGCGCGAAGTGGCAGTCCAAAGCCGAGCGCAACCTCGCTCACGGCTGTACGGAGATCGCCCGCATCGTCGGGGCGCTCGATCTGGAGCGCGACCACCGGGAACAGGCGAGTGCGCTCTTCCGGTCGGCCCAGTCAGCGGACCTCCTGCCCGGCCGCTCGATCGAGGCGTTCGCCGCGGCGACAGTCTACGCGGTTTGTCGCTGTTCCAACGCTACGCGGACACTCGGTGAAGTCGTCTCAGTCGCCCAGTGTCCTCGCGAGAAGATCACGAACGCCTACACTGTCTGCAACGATGAACTCGGACTACCAGCCCCGCCACAGCGGCCACGGGAGTTCATTCCGGGACTCGCGTCGGCGATGGACGTTCCACCCGAAACGGAGCGCCATGCACGCTCACTCGCCGAACAGGCGTGGGCTGCAGAAGTGAGCGTCGGTGTCCATCCACCGGGGTTCGCCGCAGGCTGTCTCGAAGTCGCCTGTCACAATCACGGGATCGATATTATCCAGCAGAAGTTGGCGAACGAGGCCGACGTGAGCCCCGTCACGGTTCGAGCGCACCGCGATACCGTCGCGGACTCCCGGGAGGCGTGGTCGGGATGAGTGGCGCGTGGTTCCGTGTCGTCTTCTTACACCTTTCGTCAAGCAGTAACGTCATCTACGAGTGTCGCCACTGCGGCCAGGCAGTCGACGACAAGGCCACCGTGTGTCCAGCCTGTGGCCACACGGGTATCGCGACCTACGAACTCGACTGAACGTACCGCACGATCTGCTTATTCGATAATCATACTTCAGAGTATCATACTTCAAAGTATCATACTTCAAAGTACGATTATCTCTATATACTTCGGATCGAGACAAGGGCACGGCAGGGACGCGGCAGGGACTCAGCAATGAACACCGTTAGCGTACCGCACGTTTGGTTTTTCGGCGCCACCAGGGGTGGGGCGCTCACGAATGGGTGCTCCGATGAACAATGCATCCTCTGGAACAACTGGAGTTTCCGACCCGTGTCGCAAAGCGTGCCCAGTACGAAGCCTTCGAGTTCACCCTGTCAGCCGATGGCGTCGTCGTCCGCAACGGGAGTCACGCGAATCCAGACGAGCACGAATATCTCGTCACCGTCGAAGATAGGCTCCCGACGGCGTGTGAGTGCCCGGCTGACGAACAGTACGAGGGCGCGTGCAAACACCGCGTTGCGGTGGCGATTCGCCGGCCACTCCTCGATGCAATCGCCGCGACCGACGAACCACAGCCGGTCGCTGCTGACGGCGGCCAGGTCGCATCATCAGTCACCGAATCCGACGACAGGGACGAGTCCTAGACTGACGTCCAGTCGCGAGCCTCCGAGCCAACCACGACAGCGCCCGATGACGAGGACTGCCCGGAATGTTTCGATGACTTCCCGTGTTGGGAGTGTGTCCGGACGGGACGACGTGACCTCCTGGCGGTGTTCAGATAAGGATTGAAAGGTGAGGCGGTGCGGTTTTCAGGTGTCCATGCCAGAAAACGCCCGCCTCAGTGGTTGTTTAGACGAGATCGACTTAGAGTTTGTTGAACGAGA
>NZ_JBLKNX010000041.1:0-7233 GCF_051414055.1 Halosimplex halobium | reverse complement strand
GCAAGCGAGACAACCCGATCAGTGAAGCGGGCCAGCTTGGATGACACAACCGGCTTTTCCCGCTTCACTTCCTAGTAAGTTAGACATTTAGCCGCTCTTACTAGCGTCTAAACACGGCCTCTTCACTGCTATCGTAGTTTACTCTTCCAACCTCTGTCAATGACTCACTGACGGGGTTTTCGTAAAAGACAGTCCGGTAGTCCCCGGGGACGACCAGATTCGAGCCTGCACGGACGGGTGATTCTCGTATCTGAACAGGTGGTGAGTGAGAGTGGTTCGGTTCGCCTGTCTCCTCGTCAAGGACGATGAGTCTGTAGGTCTCCGCGTCTGAGTCGTACCCAGACACGATCGGACTCCTGTCCCACACTGTGATTCCGAATTCGCTCTCACTCAGTGCTGGTGATGCTTCCCACCGCTGTTCTCCCGAATCGAGTGCGAGTGAGTAGATGGTCTTTCTTCCGGCCACGTAGATGCTCTCTCCGTCGATGACGACATCTGAGACCCGGTCACGAGTATCAGTACTCCACTGTTCGGCCCCATCGAGAGAAAGGGACTCGATGATTCCAGTCTCGGCAGCAGTGATAATTCGGTCACCCGTGTGATGGATCGCACTGACATCACTACCTGGACTCACCTCGTGTGACCAGAGTTCTGTGCTACTGGAGGCCGAGGCACCGCCGCCGAAGAACGAAAGTACTGGTCCGACGAGCGACAGTCCACCGATGACCGTTACGCCTCCAACTCCCGCCTGGATGAGGCGGCGGCGACTGACATCCGGAGCGAGGGTTTCCGGGGCTTCAACATCATCGATATCTTCGCTCTCATCATCGTCATCCTCATCTTCGGCGATAGTTGTCCGGTCCTTGATGTCCTCGCCAGAAGGCCACTCGTCTGAGGATCTGTCTTCGTTACTCGGTTGATCCTCGTCGTGGGACGTTTCTTCATCGTCGTCCGATCCCTCTTCCTCCCCGGTGGTGTCCGTCGCATTTTCTTCGGAGGCCTTGGACTCAGGGACCGGGCTGCCGTCCTTCCAGCCACATTTGATTTCCACGTCGTGCCTCTTCACGAACTCCTCGTGGCCCTGGCTATCGTACAGAGAACGATTCTCTGTAAGCACCTCCCGGGCAGTATTGATATCCATTACGCGGCTGTCGGAATCCTCGCGGCCGCTCTGGTCGCCGTGATAGTGTTTGATCTGTTCTTTGAACGCATCCTTGATCTCGGAATCCGAGGCAGATTGTTCGACTCCGAGAACGTCGTAGAATGTACTCATTTACCGCACCTCCGGGAGATTCGACCGAAGCTCTGTCATCTCCTCTTCCGTGAAATCGATACCCGACTCGATCGTGAGATCGTTTCGTGACCCACTGTCGGGATTTTCGGCTGTCACGGTAAGGACACCGTCGCGATCGAGCTGAAACGTGACCTCGACACTCATTTCACCTGCAGGAGCAGGCGGGATGCCACTGACAGAGAACTCGTCGAGTAACTCGTTCTCTTCGGCTCGCTCTGATTCGCCCTGATAGACCGGGACTACTATTTCGGTCTGATTGTCGTGGAGAGTGTGGTAAGTATCGGTCGCGGACGCGGGGACCGACGAGTCCTTTTCGATATGTGGGAAGAAGTATCCCGGTTCGCCGTTCTTGTGGGCCTTTATCCCGAGCGTCTTCGAGGTAACGTCCAGCAGGACGACATCGTCGAGCGCCTTCATGGGTTCTGCATTGTTCTGGTCTGTCGGGGCAGAGACGATATCCGTCTCAGCTCTCGGATCGGCTGGGGCGGGATCAGCATCGGCTGGGACAGGGAGTGAGTCCTGCATGATCCCGGCCTGGGCAGCAGCACCCATTCCGACCGCCTCGTCGGGATTGATCCCGAGTTTCGGAGTCATCCCGAAGAGGGAGGTGAGTCGATCCCTGACCATCGGCATCCGCGTCGCCCCTCCCACGAGGATGATGTCGTCTATGTCCCGACGGCGAACATCAGACTCCTGCAGGAGCGTCTCGCAGATATCGATCGTGTTCTCAAGGAGTGGTTCTGTCATCGATTCGAACTGGTCGCGAGTAAGTGACTTCTCGAGGTTGTAGGATTCGTCACCGGAGAGAAGGAAGGGAATCGATATCGTCGTCCGATCCCGCGAAGAGAGGTCGTGCTTGGCTTCCTGTGCAGCGTCCCAGATCCGCTGCATCGTCTGTGGGTTGCCTTTCACGTCGGTACCGGTCTCCTCCTGTACGTGACTCACAAGGCCGGACACAATTTTCGAATCCCAGTCTTCTCCACCGAGTTCGGTCTGTCCGTCCGTCGCCAATACTTCGAAGAGGCCGTCATCGATACGGACGAGAGAGACGTCGAACGTGCCACCACCCAAGTCATAAACGAATACTAACTTTTCATTCTCTTCACCGAGTCCATGGGCGAGACAGGCTGCAGTCGGTTCGTTGAGAAGCCGTTTTACGTTTAGTCCGGCGAGTTCTCCAGCCCGTATTGTCGCCTCCCGCTGTCGATGGTTGAAATAGGCTGGGACCGTGATTACTGCGTCCGTTATCGATGCCCCCAACTCTGTTTCGGCGTCAGCCACCAGTTTTTTCAGAATTATAGCGGAGATTTCTTCTGGCCGGTACGTGCGTCCATCTAGTTCGACCTGATACTCGGGTTCACCCATACGCCGTTTGATAGAATATATAGTCTTTTCAGGTTGTTTTACCGCCTGATTTACCGCCGGCTTCCCCACTATCATCTCTCCGTCGCTGCTGGCTACGACAGACGGTGTCTTTCGGTCTCCACGCTCATTCGTTAGGACATCGAGACCTCCACCGTTTGGGTAGGCAATAACACTATTCGACGTGCCCAGGTCGATTCCGACAGAATATGATTGGTTCATTGGTCTATGATTCTTACTGCTGACACTCGGTTGACTCTACATGAAACTTTGGAACCCAGTATCTCTGGGCGAATATTACAGCCCGTCTCACCATTCAGTTTAATATTAACAGCAACAGCTGTCAGAGTCTGAATAGGGTTCGATACAGGGCAGATCTTTGGCGAGTATTTCGGTGTCATCCATTTCACCATATAGCCGCTGAATAGATAACGTATATCAATTTACGTATGTGTGGGGCGTAGGCTCCAGCACAATCGTTCTGGAAGCTAGAAAATTTACAGTCGTGTAAAGAGACCTGATGTTCGAGTGACGGCGAGCGAAGCGGACAGATACTCACTCATTTGCCGCCAGTTCCCGAATCCGTTCATCGACCGAGCGGTGGGCAGCTGTCACGAGAGCGTCTCCATAGAGCAACTCCTCGGGTGCCTGGAGCCCACTCTGAACGTCGGATAGAAGTTGGGATAGCAGGGTCGATTTCGGTAGCAATCCGGATCTGCCGGTTGAACGTATCTGGAATCCTGGGAGGCCGTCAGGCCGCTGACCCATGGGAGCCGCCGGTTGTGAGAGTGTTTCCATCTTCCTGAGCGCTCGTATCGTAGGATCGAGACCGATTTTCTGGGCAGCATACCTGTCGGCGGCGGCCTCCATCTGTGGGAGGTCGTAGAAGGCCAGAAGCACATTCTGGCCGCCGAGCAGGATTCCGGCGAGCATGGAGAGAAAGATCGTCTTCGCGTCGTTTCGTTCGAGGTGATGCAGCTCGTGAGCACAAACAGCCTGGAGCTCGTCCGTTTCCAGTCCTTCGATGGTTTCGGAGCCCAGAAGGATCCCTGACTCGATACCTGGGATCTGCAACGCATACGCAAACTGGCCCGATGACTGCACGGAGTACACCGGAACTCCGGGATCGAATCCAAGTTTACCTTTGGGAAATCGTGTCATTGAACGGAGCAGCCGAATCCTCGAATATAGCCTCGAGCTCGTGGAACTGACCCAGACAAGTCCGAGCAGGATCGTGGGAGACACCAGCATTAGAAATACAGACCACACCCAGAGTCGCCGAATCGGATCTGGCGCATTCGGGACTGGAATCTCAGCCGTGGAAACAGTAGAGGAAAGACTGGGTATCCAGTACGGTAACTCGATACTGGCCGGTAACAACAGCAGGAGGGAGAAAACAAACGAAGCTAGTAGCACGAAGGTCGTCCCCGTGAAGATGGACAACCACAGCAGACGGGAAACTGGCGAGCGTAGCGGCCGTATCGAGACCGCCTCGATCACATCGATACCTCTCCTGCACGTGATCGTGAAAAGCCATAGAAACAACAGTGTGGACACACAGAGACCGACGACCAAAACCGTGGAGAGGCTCAACGGTAACTGAGAGACGAGCACAAGCAGGTACAAGTTCCCGACTGTGACGACGAGAGGAGCGAGAGCAGTAATCGGGAGGGCGACGATCGTGAACTGGTCAGAAAACATCCCTCTGAACAGCCCGGACTGATACGAGTAGACTGCCACCGCCAAACAGCCGAAGATAGCGATCTGTGCCTTGAAAAGTAGGCTCTCGAAGATGGATATCAGCAGTGCAAAACTTGTCAGAACTGGGGCGAGGCCATACTGTGTCACCGCTCGTTCTTCGACGACAACCTCGTATTCGAGATCCACGCCTGACAGGGGAACCCAGGGGATCATCGGAGTCAGAGGGAGCATTCCGAGCCCGATACAGGCAACCGAGAGGGCGAGGAGACCCGCTATGTCGACTACAAAATATAGACAGAGGGAGAGAAGCGGGACGATGGTCGCGAAAGAACGATACGGGAGCATCGTGCTGACTCTCGCAGTGCAGAGACCAGTATCGCGGTCAAGCGTGACTGCGTATCGATAAACGAGACCCGAATGAACGGGCCATGTATAGTCGTTTCCACCGGGACCGGCCTCCGGTTCACCGTATTGCTGTGTGAACGTCTCTTCGACTACTGTCAGCGGAATCGAGAATCGAAACCCCTCCCGGTACAGGGTCATACGTCAGGAAGGAACGCCGGAAGCTGGACCAGAGCATCGTGAATGTCGTCCTGCTTCGGGTCCTCCGCGACGGCTCCCGAAACGCCATCCGGGAGTAGACTCATGAACTGATTGGCAGAGAGCAGGTACATCGACGGGTTTTCCGTCTCCTCCATAGAGCCGTGCGCGAAGTGATAGAACACGTTTCCCTCGACGAACTTCGACCGAAGGACCGCATCGAGATCGGACGGTGCCCGAATACGACCACGCCCCGTCTCTCCTGAATCGATGTCGTAGACCTTGGTGCGTGCTACGTCGACGTATCGGTCGTTCTGGAGCGAATCTTTCGAGAGAACCGTGATACCAGCGTTCTCCTCATAGTTCCAGAAAACGCTTGGCCCCTTGATCGGGTGATCGTGACCAACGACCTCGTACACGTTCGCCGGAAGCGGAAGGAAGCGCTCCGACTGGACTCTGACCTGCTCGATCGTGCTCCACTCGACACTCATTGTTACCTCTTATCTTCGATTACAGAATTGTAAATCATTCCTCTCTGTGGATATTTGGCGTGATTGAAAAGGCGTTCTGGTTTGTAATTTGATACAAACTATGTATCCACGAGAGAAACAGAAAAGTGGATGTCATCGACTCCACCAGCCAAAACCTCGGAGGACAGCGACGTGCCACCACTCGGTGTTTCAGTGCTCTCGGACGCGGAACTGATCCAGAAGGCGTATCACGCCGAGAACGGGCAGAAATTCGAATGTCTGTTTACCGAGGAGTGGCCCGAACCAGGACTCACAAGCCGGTACGATTCAGAGCGCAGGGCGACTCTCGCGCTGTTCACTCACCTTCGGTGGTGGGCCCGTCACGACCTTGGACAAGTCGTTCGCCTATTCGAGAGATCTCGCCTCTATCGGGCGAATAGTGACGAGATACAGGATGACTACGGGGAGTTGTTAGAAGCAGCAGGTAAGTTGCTGGGCGACGAATCCTATAACCCCGGGTACGGAGCAACCGATGAATAACCAGACGAGACGGGCCGCACTGAAGGCGACCGCGCTGGCAATTGCCGGAATAGCCGGCTGTTCGTCACTCGGTGGTGCCGAGAAGAACTCCTCTTCGTCCGGGGGGGAACCGCAGACAGCAGCAAAAAGTGATGCCGGTACACTTGAAGAGACGGCTACCGAACGGCAGACAGAGGCGAAAATAAAGGCCCTCCAGCAGCGGGTTGACCAGCTTCTGGAGACGGTCGTAGAGAAAGAGCAGCGAATTTCGACGCTGGAGAGTGAACTCTCCGCCGAACGTGAGCGGCTTGAAAGACTACAGTACCAATTGAAGAACCGGACTCACCGGGTCGGGGCACTCGAATCCAGTCTCGAGGAACGAAAACAACGTATTGACGACCTTGAATCAAAACTGAAGAAGCGAGAGAACCGTATTGATTCACTTGAATCGAAACTATCCGGGTCTTCGAACGAGTATTCCGACGAGGTGTTGGATTTGGCGAAGGAAACTGGTCTCTCGACTCGAAATTCTGTTGTTCATCTACGAGCGGAGCGCGAGCGAGGCTACTCAATAGGGACGGGCTGGTTCCTCAAAGACGACCTCATCGTGACTAACGGTCACGTTGTTGGTTCTGCCGAAGAGTTCACGTGTTGGTTGCCCGATGGGGAACCCTTTTCGGCAACCGTCGTTGACTCTCATCACGGGTCCTACGGCGACTTGGGACATATCGATATTGGGATTATTAGAGCAGATCGGACCGGTCCTATACTCGAAACAGGAAATTCAGACAAATTGTCAAGAGACCAGCCGTTGGTTCAGGTTGGTCATCCAGGATTTGTTGGTAATTGGACAATATCACTTGGTCGCTATATCGAGGAGAATTCGTTCTTTGGCTTCCTGACCTCGATTCCGACTATGTCCGGGTCGAGTGGGTCGCCTGTCGTGGATCTCGCTGGCGAAGTTGTTGGTCTCACAGGTGGTGAGATCGATGATGAGCGATCCTCTTCGGATGCAAACAGGCCGAAGCCCGATTCGGACTCAGTCCGGACATCATTCGACGACGAAACCTACGCGACACATAATCCAATTGAGTCAGTGATGGAATTCGTTGATGACGTGACTGACTGACGCTGTATCGGTATCTACTGACGGTAGTCGGGACATCACCATTAAATAGACGGAACTCTCAGGGAACGCACATCCATATCAATAGCTAGTTATTATAGTAACGCTCTTGTGAAGCACGTTGTTGATTTTCAGAGCGCGGCGTCGAGAGCGTGTTTGAGCGCTTGGTCGCCTGGTTTTCTGTAGAGTTCACGGCGGAGTTCGAAAGCTCTGAGATACGG
>NZ_JBLKNX010000040.1:0-10716 GCF_051414055.1 Halosimplex halobium | reverse complement strand
TCGGGCCAAGCGCCTGGTACCGCCAGTTCCGTGAACTGGTGTTGACCGCTGCGGTCTACAACCTCGAACAAGCCATCAAGGAGTGATCGCTACGTCGTCCGCGGATTCAACAAGGCAGAGAACTCGGGAACTACCGAGAGGTCTGGGGGTCGTGGCGGGATAATGGATGAACCATCTTAGAGGTTGACTGCAAGGCCCCCTGCGGACTAGTCGAGACTCTCGATCTCGAACTCACTCGCTCGAACCCGAAGCGGGAACCACCCTTCTTCGTCGATCCCGAGTAACGCCTCGGAGAACCCGTCTTCATCGTTACCAGCCTTCGCAGTCCGTATCCAGTTCACTTCACGCTCGCTCAGGCCGAACCACTCTGCAAGCTTGTCGGTCTCCTCCTGCACCCGGTGAATCAACGTAATCGAACAGAGATTCGCGATCGTCCGAGCCTCGGGCGTCAGGGCGAACTCCCCGCCAGTCTGCGTGATGAAGTGCAACGACAAATCATAGTGCCGACTGTGACGGACTGCTGTCTCCAAGAACTCCAGTGAGGTCGCGTCGTTCATCAGATAGTGGGCTTCGTCGATTGCGAAGACGACGCGCTTGTCCGTCCCCTTCGCTCGCTCGTAGACGGCGTTGAACAGCACCTGCATCATGAGACTCGTCTCCGACCGGCCGGTCGCACCCTCCTCCTGGTGCAGGTCGAGATACAACACTGACGAATCGAGATCGAAGTCCGTCGGTGCTGCAAGATTCGCCAGATCACCGCCCGGACGGAATGAAGGCCGAAGGTCGGTCAACAACGATTGGGCGTCACTCTCGACGCTCGCCTGCTCCCCGTCAGTGGCGTAGCCAAACTCGGCCGGGTCGGCCAGTATGTCTTCGAGGACCGCGATCACGTCACGGATCGTCGGCGACTCGCGGTCGTGGGTCGACGGCGCTCGCGTGATCCCTTTTCGGTCGTAGGCCTCCTGAACGGCCCGCCGCAGCGTCTGCTTGCGGTCGGCGAGGGGATTGGTCGCGACGTGGGTAAAAAAGGTCTCGAAGAACGTGAGCACCCACGAGATCTGCTCGGACCACGGGTCGATATCGGGTGCATCGGCCAGTACCTCGGGCGGCGTTGGTTTCAACTCCAGCGGGTTGATGCCCTGCGTCCCGCCGACGGTAATCCGTTCGCCGCCCAGCGCGTCGTTCACACCGGCGAACCCCTCCAGCGGGTCGAGCATGATGATGACCGTATCCTGGTCGTACATCGCCCGCCGGAGCAACTGCAGTTTCGTCGAGAAGGACTTCCCGGCGCCGAGTTGTCCGATGACCATCGAACAGTAACCCGTCTCCCGCTCGAAGCGGTCGAGGATCAAGGGACTCTCGTTCAGGGCATACGTCCCGTATTCGATACCCGGTTCGGCGAACGCACCGGCGACAAAGGGGAACATAGCGCCGACAGCACCGGCGAGCATCGGCATCGTCGTGTCCATCGACTCGTTCAACTTGTCCACGCCGACCGGGCTTGCCGACACAAAGGAATCCAGCTGTGTCCACCGGGGCGTCACGGGCGTGAGGTTCGTCGGCGACTGACGAGCGGCGCTGGTGACACCGTCGACGTTCAGGTCGTCCGTCGAGTCGCCCTGTACGGCGAGATACATCGACACGTCGAACGCGCTCATCGACGTGTTCCTGAGTGCGTCGTACAGCGCTTGATAGTCCTGAATGTCCTTCTCAATACCACGGGCACCGGCTCGTCGTTTCTCCTCGAGATACTCGCGGTCGGCCTGCAAGTCCTCGATCGTATTTTCGAGCGTGTCGAGCGTTGCAGTCGTGTCACGTGGCGCGATGTGGAGGCTGATGTCGGTCCGTCTGGTGTCCACCGTCGAATACAACGACTCGAAGAGGCCATCCATCGGCGTGTCCGGATACTCACCAACCCACAGCGTCCGCGCCCACTGGTCGCCCGTCCGGACGACATTCGGCTCGCGTTCGATGCTCGATGGCGTGACGGCCGTCTGGTGGATGTCCGAGACATCCGTGATGTCTCCGTCGCCTGCTGCACTCGACGGGTCGTAGGCGACGCTCACGCCCGCTGGTGGGTCGTCAGTCGTCTCGCTTGCCTTGGGAGACGCTTCGTCGGTGTCGTCTCCATCCCGATCCTCGGATTGCTCTGACGGATCGGTAGAGTCCTCACGAGTCGGCAGGACCGAGCGGAGTCGCTCGATCATCGGTCCGGCCCTCCGACGAGCCCGCGGGTTCGAAGCACTTGATCCAGATGCCCGTAGTCCATCGATTCGTCGCTCCAGTACTCTCCGACGATCTTCGTCGCCTCCGTCGCGTCGATGCGGTGGGCCGTACAGCCGTCGATGCCACGAATGCCAGCCCGGACTCGATCGAGGCGGTCGTCGAGTTCGTCGATCAATGCCGCTCGTTCGATGGCTTCTCGGGGTGCGTAGAGCTCGTGAACGAACACCCCAACCACGGGCACGTCCGCGAGTTGCTGGGCGAGACTTGCGTCGTCGAAGCGGACCTCACCTGGTGTGACCGGGACGACGACGTAGTGGTCACGAATCGTCATCCGGCGCTCGTCGAGTTCGTCCTCGTACCAGTCGAGGTAGTTCTCGATGAGCGCTTCCAGCTGGGGATTGGCTTCCACGTCGGGATCGTCAAGTCGTGCCTCGTAGCGAGCGAGATGGTCGTCGACGGGAAACGGCTGGGTCGTCGAGTAGATCTGGATGGGGAACTCGACGGTCGTGTTCAGGAAGTCCTGAAAGCTCTCGGCTTTCTGGTTCCACTCTTCCTGGGTTGCCAGTGCCATCGTCGGTGGAACCACTTGCACGAGCCCGAAGACGGCCCCGTCCGTGCGTTCGATCGCGTTTCGCCGCGGATACACCCGCTCGATCTGGGTGTACTGCTTCGCGGCCTCGTGGTCGAGGTCGGCGTCGCGGCTATGGAAGGTGAGCATCGACGTGACCCAGTCGGCGCTGGTCGTGTACGCTGGCGTCAGGTAGACGAAGAGTGCGCCGAGGCCGATCATCACGGCGGCAAGCGGGAGCGCCAGCGTCTGTACCTGATAGCCGCGAACAGTCATCCCCGCGGGGAGTAATACCTGGACACAGAGGACGACGACCACGCCGGGAAACAGCGCGACGGCCAGATCGGTCATCGTGTAGCTGCCGAACAGTTTCGTGTCGGTACCGAGCGATTTCGGAATGCGTTTTGCAGGATTGCGGTCGTCCATCGTTAGCGAATGTAGCGAGGTTCGTCGTCGATCGCGTCGTTGTCTCGGTCGCTGCTCCTGTTGTCCGTACGACCGTCGCCGCGGAGTGCATCGAAGCTCCGAGTGGCCTGGCTACCAGACTGGGTCGTCGATTCCTCGTCGCCGCTGTCGACAGCAGCGCTGTCCGTGGTCGTGTCCGACTGCGCTGGCGAGTTGTCCGTCACACCGTCGTCTCCGCCAGCAGCTGAACTGGACGATCGGGCGAGCGCTCCACGGAGTCGCGAGCCCGCGTCGTTGAGTCGCGACCCTGCGGCGTGGGCACGGGAGTCGCCAGAGTTGAAGACGATCTGACCGTCGGACGTACGTCCGGGCTTGCCCTGGACACCCCGTGAGAAGTTCCGTCCACCGTTGGCCACAGTCTCGGCACGGTCTTTCGTCCCACTCAGTCGTGATTTGGCGCGCCGCTTCGAGGCGTGTCGAGATGCACTCTGGGCCATGAAGAAGATCGAGCCGGCCTGCCAGAACAGGACGAACGGTGATGCGATTGCGACGATCGGGATGATGAGCGCAGTGAGCCAGAGGCCGAGCCCTTCCACTGAGAAGCCGAAGTTCTCCCCGAGAATCTGCCCGAGGCGGAAGAGCAGTGCGACCGGAATCGTCATGAAGAGGAACGGAACGTAGAATCCAGCCATTCGCTTCATGAACTTCGAGACGAGGCTAAATGGCCCGACCCCAGGAATCCAGAGAGCAATCAGGATCGGCATCATGAGAGTGAAGAGGTAGAGCACGACCTCTCGGATGAAGTAGATGAGGACGACTAGTGCTATCAGGAAGAGGTCCACCGAATACGTAACTGCAGTCACCAACGCTCCAACGCCGGAGATAGACAGCGTCTCAAAGAGAGTGATCTCCGAAAGGTCTGGGGCAAGAAAGATAGCCAGTTCGTTCGTGAACTGACGCGCTAACGCATCCATCCACCACCACGCGAGAATCCCTAGAAGCCCAGCAAAGGCTCGACGTTTCAGTTTCGTCCGGTGATAACTACTGAAGAGGTAGCTTGTTGATTCAAGGAATATCACGATACCCACGGAAAGCGCCCACAATAGGAGTGCAAGGGGAGTAAGTATGTCCCAGAAATATCCGTAAACACTGGTCCAAGGGTTGTTTGTCGGAGCAACGAACACGGCGTTCGGATGAGGGGTCCCAATTGCGACACTCAGGACGGTATTTGCGTTATTCTGGATCAGCGTCTTGAGTGGCTCAAAGAGAGCCTTGAGGGCGTTCTTGATTGCCCAGATGATGGTATCTCCGAGGGCACTGCCGCCGCCCTCGCCACTCTGAGCACTAACAGACCCGATTCCAAACTGGAGAGCAATACAGACACTCAATAGATGGGTCCAGTGCGATCGATTACTCATTGGGATTTTTCTCTTGGAGTGACTCTATTTGGATGTCGCTGCAAGTTCCGCGGAAGTTTGCCCGAACAGGATCTCCGTCAAGGACTGCTCGGAGTTCTCTTTGGCCGTTCTCACCAACGCCAGTGGGAACAATCACGGTCAAATTAACCTCCAGACCGTTGCAGTGGTCGTCCTCCGAGAGGAGTAGTGGTGAGCGTATTCCTCGAAGTACCGTCGAGTTACCGGGCTGTAATATCACTTCGTCCTCTGACTGCGGTTTTTCGAGGTTCAACAGGGGTGTCGATCTAGCGTAGTCGGTTGTGGGGATACGGTTTGCTGCCGAATGGGGTGCGTTCTCGTACCCGACGTAGTAGACCCAGGTTGGGCCGGTCCCAGTGTTCTCCACAGTAACGAGGAGATTCGCACGGTTCGACGGCGTCGGCCGACCGCCAGTGTACGGCTCAACGTTCGTAATCTCTAGTTCGGGAGTCAGCGGGAGCGTCGTTGACTCGACCTCCTCTCCATCTGCGACAGCAACCAGCGTGTGCTCGCCGGGCGTGTAGTGCCAGCCGCGCCGATAATCGAACAGACCCAACTCGACCGTCGTTGCACCCGTCGCGACCTGTGCCGACTGGAAGACCGACCCGGATGGCCCGATCAGGTTGACCTTCGATACGTCGTGATTCTCTCGGAGCGTGACCCTGAGCGAGTTCCCCGAAACCGAGGTTTCCCGGAAGATGGATGCCGGGGTAGCAGTCCCGGTTGAACCACTCGAACACCCAGCCAGCCCCGCTGCAGTGAGCGCAAGCCCGCCCTTCAGGAACTGCCGGCGAGAGTGCTGCTCACCCGTCATAATCCCCTCCATGGGGGCCACACAGGCAACCCCGTGATCCGGTCGATGAGAAACACGGCTAGGAGGAAGAGCCCGACCGGCACGCCAGCCCGGTACAGCGAGGTGACGACTGACAGCACCGTTCCCTGGACGGAGACCGTGTCCGAATCGCCGACGTAACCAGTTTGTCGCAGCCACCACTCCGTCGGCTCGAACCGGGCGTCGATCGCGCCCGCTGGCCGGTCGATCGTCGTCGTGACCGTCCCGTCCGCGCCCGTCTGGACGGGCTCGCCGGCGAGACGGACGTAGCCCTCAGTTGCGGCCGTCTCGATCGGCTCACCGGTCTCTGCGTCCCGGAGCGACACGCGGACGGTCGCCGTCCGGTCGGTCGTGTTCTCCACGGCGAGCGTGAGGTTACTCCGGTGGATCGGCACTTCCTCGAACATGCGCGGGTCGGCCTCTGTCCGGACACCGCGGACCAGCCCGTGGGCAGTCACGTCCGAGACGGTGCGGTTGGGCGTCTCGAAGCGGGTCATCAGGCTGAAGCTCGTCCGGTAGGGCTCCTCCAGAACGTCCAGATTGACCGTCGAGGGCAGCGTCGGCGGGTCGCGCTGCTTTCCGTTGACCTCCAGGATCGAGACCGTCTCGGCCGGCGACGCGGTCGGGCCCGTCTTGATCGGATACGCCGACACCCGCAGGGGGTGGATCGGGGAGTGTTCCGTCGTCGTATTGGTTGCCGTCGCGGTCACCAGCCGGTCCCAGCTGGGATCCCGTGCGGAGTAGAACCGCCAGACGCCGTTGACCCGGCCTTCCGGGAGCCGATACCCCAGCCAGGGCTCGCTCTTGAACATGGCTAGCCCGAGGTCGCCGTCGGGATACCGGGCGTAGAAGCCGAAGACGCTGAGTCGGTATTCCGACACTGACCGCGAGTCACGGACCGTGACGGTCTCGTTGATGGTCGTCGTCCGGGTGGCCCAGGCCGTACAGTTGCCCGGTGACGTGAGATTTGTACAGTAGTCGTGCTGGCGCTGGAGTGCGACCGTGACGTTCGCTGCGACGGTGAGCGTGTGATTCGTCCCCCGATGCTCGGCGAGGTCATAGTCGAACCGCGGCGTCCGCGTCCCCTCTTGCTGGGCTTCTTGGCGCCTGTCGACGAGCAACTGCAGGTCCGTAATATCGTGCGACTGCAACGACCACGTGATGCGGTCCGTCGCGGTCGTCGAGTCACGGGGGACATCGACTCGATAATCCAGCGTCGCGAAGAGTTCGCCCTCCGGGGCGACATATCGCGGCTGGTCGTTCGGCGTGAGCCGTGCCTTCGTCGACGGCTGGAACGTGAATATCTCCGTGTAAGCGTCGCGGACGAATCGCCCGTCGACGAGCGTCGCACTCGGTGGGTAGACCGACGACCGGTGATCGGACGCGGGGAACTCGGCGAGTTGCTCGCGGTTCCACGCCGCGACGGCTTCGGGTGGGCGGTTGAACGGAACGTCTGTCGTGGCCGCCAGCGAGTTCGTTGCCGAGCCCGTTTGATTCCGGAGTGCGGTGCGATTGATCGTGTCCCGATCCCGCGACCACAGACTCCGATTGTCGCCGTGGTCATGATCCTCGTCCGGGCTAAACGTCCGCGTATCGAGCGGGCGGGCGACCGACTGGGTCGCGACGAGGGCACTCATCGCCAGCAGGACGGCGATTGCGACTCCGGCGCCGAGCGAGCGACTCAGAAGCTGCAACTGGCGCCACCCGCCACGACGGACGTGAGCAGGAACTGCAGGATGGTCGTCCCCAGCGGCGCGACGATGACGCCCCAGACGACCGCCTGGACGCGCATCGATTTGAGCTCCTTCTTCGTGTCCGCACGCCGGAGCAGCGGGATCGCGACCGTCGCGCCCAGCGCCACGAGCCCGCCGATGAGCGGGCCGCCGAACTGGATGAGTGTGAAGAGATTCCGGATCGTCGTCGCCATGTCCGTCTGGCAGAACGACTCACCGACCGTCTGGGCGCTGGCTGGTTCGATAGCGACGACGGCGAGGGCCGACAGTGTCAGCCCGAGCGTCCGGAGCGAAGTACTTCGATTACCCGACCGATTCGACTGCGACGAATCTGCCTGCGTCGTTTTCTCTGACATTGGTATAGATGCCGCTCAGCGTGCCGCGATTCGCTCCAGATGGAGCGACGGCGCGAAACGAGCGACGGTACATCACATCGTCTCGCAGTCTGGTAAATATCTTCCCGATCGAGTTTGAAAAATAGGCGAAACAGACAGTAACTCACAGTAACTGTGGATGCTCCACAGATACATACCAGATGATATCCTCCTCGCCGTTAACGACGAGGCTTCCCACGCATGGGGAATACCAGATCGGAGTATTGCCGATAGAGCCCACTTGTACGGAGAAACCGCCTGTTTCGAAGTGTCCTATGCAGGTATTGAGCCAGTATCCGACAAAACACGGCCTTCCTAGAGGTGGGATATATTCCGCCGAAATAAAGTTTTATTCCGCAGCAACACTGAATCCATAGTATGGATGAACCACGCCCCGAGCTGAAGGCAGATACCGACGAACAACAGGAGAAACCGGATTTTGACGAGCTTGCCCCTCCCAACGAGGTCGTCAGCGGTGGGCGGACACGCGATGATTTCTTCGATGCTGTTCTCGGCCTGGATAGTCCTGCAACAGCCAGTGAAGTTGCCGACCTCGCGGGACATGGTGTCGATGCTGCCCGAGAATATTTAGAGTGGTTCGAACGGATGGGGATCGTCACGCAGGTCGCGGAGTCCCCTGCGATGTACGAGCGCAATCAGGAGTACCTGAACTGGCGACGTGTTCAGCGCCTCCGCGATCAGTATACCGACGACGAACTCCTCGAGTTCTTGAAAGACGCAGCAGCGCGCGACGAAGCGTTCGAAGCAGAATTCGATGTCGAATCTCCGGATGCAGTCGCTATTGCTGAGCAGGCAGCCGAGACGAACCGATCCATAGAAGCGGTGTGGAGAGACGTGTCCGAGTGGCAGACGACTCGCCGCCGTATCTCGCTGCTCGAACGAGCACTGCAAGCAGATTCGGATGGGACAGCCAGTCAGCGCACTGTTGCATGAACGGCGGCAGAGACGACGTTCGTGGTGCTCCGATCGATCTCGACCGTCTAGATATTATCGGGGAGCGGCTCGCCACGGACGACCGCTTCACCGAGATCGAAGTCCAGCCTGAATTTGCGCCGGATCGTATCGTCTGTCACTACGATCGTGGCTTCTATCCCCAGCACGTACAGAACGCTCAGCTTGAGATCGTCTGGTTCGAGAACGGCGACTTCTCCCTCCATTACCACGAGGACCACGACGATGGCACGTTCGATCACCGGTGGGACCGGCATCCGTCAACGCATAATACGCGTGATCACGTCCACCCAGGTCCCGACGCGCCAACACCTGGCGACGACGCGTCACATCCGGAGGAGTGGCGCGATGTACTGTCGACAGTTCTCTCCGAGATTGAAGACCGCCAGCGAGCCTTTTGGAGAGAATAAGCTACTCTCGAACGATCCCGATACTCCGGCAGCGAAACAGATACTCCCCTCGAATACATCGAATACAACATGAGCTCGTCTATCCGAATTTCCGATGAAACGAAACGGAAACTCGAACTGGTGAAACAAGAGGACGAGACATACGATGAGTTGCTCGCCCGTCTTGCAACGACGGAGAAGGATGTGGAGGAGAGAGGTGGCTTCGCTGACGACGGTGTCGTTGAAGACATGGCTCGCGCCCGTGAAGAGATGAGCGAATCACTCGAACGCCATTCGAATCGCCCAGAATGATTTGCCTAGATAAGAACGACTTCGACAAGCAGGCCGTTCACAAATTGGTCAATGTCGATATTCTCGAAGTGTGACCGAGTTTCTGGGTATATTTCTAGATAATTACCACTGGTCGCGGCGCCTTACTCTGGAAGGTCACGTCGTCCCGTCCGGACACAGTCCCAACATGGGAAGTCGTCGAAACACTCCGAACACTCCTCGTCATCGGGTGCTGTCGTGGCCGGCTGGGGACCAGCCGACCGGGTGTCGGTCACCGATTCGTCTTCGGCATTGGATTCTGCGACCGACGATGTGACCTGGCCACCGTCTGGGGCGACCAGCTGTGGTTCGTCCGTCGCTGTGACGGCATTGAGCAACGGCCGGCGAATCGCCACCGCAACCCGGTGTTTGCACGCGCCCTCGTACTGGTCGTCGGCCGGACACTCACAGGTTGCAGGAACGCCATCGTCGACAGTGACGAGATATTCGTGCTCGTCCGGATTCGCGTGACTCCCGTTGCGGACGACGACGCCATCGGCTGACAGGGTGAACTCGAAGGTCTCGTACTGGGCGCGCTTGGCGACTCGGCTCGGGAACTCCAGTTGTTCAAGTGGATGCATGGTGCATCGGAGCGCCCATTCCTGAGCGCCCCACCCCTGATGGCGCCGAAATAACCGACCGTGCGGTGCATCAAAGTACGAATTTCGGCGTAGCTAGGGCCCCCCTCTCCCCCTCTCTTCCGCCTCGAAAAACAGTAGTATCGCTACCTCAAAAGCACTGTACCGCCAGCCCTACGGCAGGACGTATCGAGAGGTCGATCGTCACCGGCATCGTTCGATCCACTCGCACCACGCTCGGAAGTCCTCGGCACCGCACTGCCGGGCGATTTTCTGCAGAATATCTACATCAATCCGATCGTAGGCCGGAACGGTGACGTTGCGCACCTCGCCTGTGTCGTCGTTGCTGTACCGGAGTTTGACGTGGCTCCCAGTCCGGTCAACGACATGATAGCCGTGGTTGCGCAGGACCTTGATGATCTCGCGACCAGAAAAGTCGGTCGTGACCATCTACCGCGTGAATGCGGGTGGATCGTCGGGTTCGGCCTCGATCTCCTCGGGTTCGATGCCAAGATCCCGCAATACCTCGTCCTCATTCTCAAGCGGCTCGGTTGCGTCGTTGGTGTGTAGCGCGACTGCCTCGTCGAGTTCGTCAAGTGCTTGCTCGCGCGTCTCGGCCTGGGCGCCAACCCCCGTCGGCTCGTGGAGCGCGACCCAGTGCCCGTCACGCTCGGTCAGTGTTATCGTCTGCTCAACGCGCTTGCTCATATTTCACGCAAGTGCGGTTACACGGATAAACGTTTACTCCAGGAGGTCGGTAGTGTTCAGATAAGCTGATTCCATGCGAAGCTGAACGATCTGAGCCAATCGTCGGCTGTTTCTGCTTCGGCGTTGCTGAAACAGTTTGAGAAGCATATAGTTCGTCGTTTTACT
>NZ_JBLKNX010000039.1:0-10904 GCF_051414055.1 Halosimplex halobium | reverse complement strand
GGCGATTTATCCACCGATTCAGCGCAGCAGAGGACTGCAGCCGGTTTGCGAACTAGTTGTCAGCGGCTTCGTCTTCCGAGAGGCTTGACCACACCTTCTCGAAGGCCTCTTCGTCCATGTCGTCCATGGTTTCGGCAGCGTGCGATTCGAGTTCGGAGGCCCGTTTTTCGAGCGCCTCGTACTCGTCGCTGTCGGCGAGTTCTTGTCGAGTCTTCTCGGATTCGAGTGCCGCTTTCTTCTCGGCAACCGAAAACAGCTCTCTCGTGTGGTCATCGTACGCCGAGAGGGAGAGTAACTCCTCGACAGTCTCCCGAATGTCCTCGTCGGCGACAGGCTTGGTCACGTACGCGTCGAAGTCCATCTCCGCAATGTCGAAGTCCGGATCCACAGCGGTTACCATCCCCACGCGCACGTCGATGCCCCGCTGTCTGATCTCCTCGAGAACATCCTGTCCGGACAGCCCCGGCATACGGCGGTCGAGCAGGACGACATCCACAGTGCCATCGACCTTTTCGAGAGCTTCTTCACCGCCGTAGGCCTTCCGAACGTCGTACGCGTCGTTCAGCGCGAGCGCGTATATCTCGACGACGTCTTCCTCATCGTCGACGATGAGAACAGTCGGAGAGTTATTCGCCATTACGTACCTCACTCACATTGTACGGTGATAGTCGTTTATTCTCGATCATGCTTTGGCCTGTGGGTTTCATCGGTTCGGCGGACTACGTGATTTCGGCCTGCTCTGTCCCGTCAGATGGTGCGTCGGGTGACTGCCGTCGGAACCTGAGTACGACAGTCGTTCCATCCTCGTTCTCGCGCTGTTCGCGATAGATGTCACCGCCGTAGGATTCGACGATCCATCGGGTCAGCCAGAGCCCGAGTCCGCTCCCGTGAGAGAGTTGCGAGATCTCTTCGTCACCGCCGACGACGCGCCACTCGTCGTCGGGAATGCCCGAGCCATCGTCGTGGAAGCACAGTTCCACCCAGTCGTCTCGCTCGGCGACATCGCGGGTTTCGATGGTAATGCGTGGCGTTGCGCTGTCGTTGTGTTCGATCGCGTTCTCGATGAGTTCTTCACACGCTCGCCGAACGTCCTCGTTGCCGGCGATCCACAGCTCGTCGGGGATGTCGATGGAGAGTTGCACATCGGGGTGCGCGTCCCGCTGCTCGGAGACGACATCGCGGAGATGTGAGGCGACATCGACGACGCCGGTGTCGCTGCCGCGCCTGCCCAGCACGCGCTCTATCTCCTTGGCCTTCTCACTGAGGGTCGCGACGTCCTCGGCATTGTCTTCCAACGTCCGTGCATACTCGGCAAGCTCGTCGTCCTCGACGTTCTGGGCCAACCGCTTGGCCAGCGCCATCACGACGTTCATGTCGTTGCGAAGGTTGTGTCGCAGCACGCGATTGAGTACCTGCAGATACCGCTCGCGCTCTTTTTGCTCCGTGATGTCCGTGTAGACTGCGAAGCCATAGGTGCCCTCCTCCCGGGCGTAGGGGATTCCACGAAAGAGGAAATCCCGGCGCCCATCAGTCGTCTCGCGTTGCGCGTCGGCCCTCGTCTGTTCGCCGTCGATAGCACGGTCATCGAGATCCGCAGCGGATTCTCGCTCGTCCTCGGGTACGATGAGGTCGTTCAGGTTCGATCCGTGAGCCGTCTCGCGCCCGTATCCGAACGTCTCGGTGAACGCGGGGTTGACGTACTGGACGATGGGCTCATCGTCGACGAACTCGACCTCGGCAATTGGATCCGGCAGGTTCTCGAACAACGTCTTGAACCGCTCGCGTTCGCTTTCCAGCGAACTGCGCGTCTCCGCGAGTTCGCTGATGTCGGTGACGACGCCCGCGATCTCGGCCCTGTTGTCCGTTCCCTCGACGGGTGCTAGTTCGAGTTCGATCGGCCGTCCCTCGTCGTTCGGAGTCACCACGTCGACTTCGAGCGTGAGACTCCCGGTACGGTCGCAAGCGAACACCTCTTCGAGGGCGTCCTCGCACGCGTGTGTGTCCTCGGTATCGACGATATCGGTAAGGTGTGTCCCGCCGAGCGTCTCCCGGTCGCTCCCGAGATATGCTGCGAGCGGTTCGGTCACGTATATGAACCGACCGTTTTCGTCGAGAAGGAACACCTTCTCGTCGACGTGATCGATAATCCGCTTGAGGTGACGCATCTCCGATTCCTGTTCGAGGCGGTCGAACGCACTCACCGCGGCGGTCGCGAGCAGTTTGACGAGTGCAACCTCTTCCTCGTCGAACGCAGCTGATTCCAGAGCGCCGAGACTGAGAACCCCGTACTCGTCGAGTGGCAACAGCATCGCCGAGTCGATCGACCCGTAGTCGTGGCCAGTGATCCCCGACAGATCGTCGACGACCATCGCCTCATCGGACTGAAACACCTCCCCGAACAAACTCTCGCGGTCATCGTACGTCGGGAACTCGGAGGCGTGTGCTTCTGCTCCCGACGAGATGCGGGTCGGCGGGAGCGTCCCCGCCTCGGCATCGTGAAGCCGAACCGAACTGACCTCGTAATCGAATACCGTGTTCACGCCGGCAACGATCGCGTCGATGAGCTCCGCTTCGTCGCTCGCGCGAATGAGCGATTGCGTGGCGTCGAGCAGGTCGTTGAGTGTCTGCTCGCGCTCCTTTCGCTCGGTGATGTCCTGCGCTGCCCCGCGGATCGTCACCACGTCACCATCGTCAACTATCGGCACGCCCTGTACCCGGAGCCACCGGATGGTATCTTCTGTGCGCCGGTATCGCACCTCTACGTCGAACGGTTCCTCGGATTCGAGCGCGGCGTCAACGGCCTCTTCGACAATCGGACGGTCTTCCTCGAGGTAGACATTGAGAGCCTCGTCCAGCGGTGGTTCCTCGTCGCCGTCCACCCCGAGCAACTCGAAGAGGTGTTCGCTCCAGAACACCTCCATGGTGTCCGTATCGATCTCCCACCCGCCGACGTCGGCGATGCGTTCCGTCTGTTCGAGCAGCTCCTGCAACCGGACGAGTTCCTGCTCGCGCTCCTTTCGCTCGGTGACGTCCTGCTGGAATCCGATCCAGTTGGTCACAGTCCCGGACTCGTCTCTCACCGGGGCGATGGTGACGTCGTTCCAGAACTCCGTCCCATCCTTCCGGTAATTCCGCAGTTCAACGGACACCGGCCGGTGGTCGTCGATCGCCTCCCGCATCTCGGCCACTGCATCGGGATCCGTGTCGTCGCCCTGCAGGAGGCGACAGTTCCGGCCGACGACCTCGTCTTCGGTGTACCCCGTCATCTCTACGAACCGCTCGTTCGCGTAAACGATCGGGTTATCATCCCGGTCGGGATCTGTGAGGATGATACCAACGGGGGCTGTTTCCATCGCCTCCGTCTTCGTTTTCAGTTCCTGCTCGCGCTCCTTGCGCTCGGTGATATCCGTAAAGTACACCGAGAGCCCGTCCTCGTCGGGGTAGGCCTGTACTTCGAACCAGACGTCCAGCGGTTCGTAGTGCTCCTCGAACGAGACCGATTCCTGTGTCTCCATCGCCTCGTGGTACTGCTCGTAGAACGTCGTCCCGACGGCGTCGGGGATTTCCTCCCAGAGGTTCCGTCCGACCAACTCTGCAGCGTCGTAGTCGGTATCCGTCGCCCGACGCAGGACATCCGCTCCGGCTTCGTTGACGTAGGTGACTCGCCACTCCTCATCAACCGCGAAGAACGCATCGTCGATCCGTTCGAGGGTCTGCTCCAGTCTGCTCCGGGCCTCTTCGAGTTCCCGCTGGTACTCCCGCTGTGTGAGTTCCTGTTCGAGCCACTGGGCTATGATGTCCAGCAGCGTCCGCTCCTCACTCGTGAACGAGTGGTCACGGATATCGTCGTCGGCGAAACACAGCGTGCCATAGAGGTCGCCGTCGACGACGATTTTGTCGCCGAGATAGCAGCCGAGGCCGAACCGCTCGTACGCGGGGTCGTCGCCCATCGCCTCCGCGGCGTTTTCGACCGCGAGCGGGTCGTCGGTCTCCGAGCTGATCGTGTGCCGGCAGTACGTCTCCGAGAGGGCGCTCTCCTTGCCCGCCTGAATCAGTTCGTGATCGCCACGAGCATCGATGATCTCGAAATCGCCGGCAGCGTCGTCGATCCGGGAGAGGAAGGCGATGTCCATGTCGAACCGATCGGCGCCGAATTCGAGCAACTGCTCGACTTGCTCCTCGAGGGAGGCGGCAGGCTTGGCAGTTATCTCGTGGAGGCGCTGGAGCGTGTCTCTGCTCTCGCGTAGTTCCCGCTCGCGATCCTTTCGTTCGGTGATATCGTACCCCGCGACGACGATGCCCTCGACGCCGGTGGCCTCGTCGGTGTCCCTCGAGACGGGTTCGACGTGAAGGTCGAGGGTTCGTCGCTCCGGGCCGGCCGCGATCTCGAGTTCCACCCGGGAGGTATCGCCGGCGGCTGCTGCCTCGACTGTCTCTCGGACGCGTTCCGCCGTTCCGTCGTCGTCCATCCACCACGGCGTCTCCCACAGCGGTGAGCCTTCGACATCCGAGGGGGCGGCTTCCACGTAGTCGAGCGCGGGCTGATTCGCTCGCAGGACGCGGCCCTCCTCGTCGAGCACGACTGCGAACGAGGACGGGTGGTCGAACACGGCCTCGAGTTGTCGTTCGCGATCGCGGAGGAGTCGCTCGTTCTCCTTCCGGTCGGTGATGTCCCGAACGAATGAGAGCACGCGGTCGCGGCCGGCGATCGTCGCCGGCTTGAGACTGACCTCGACCCAGAAGGCGTCCCCGTCGGCGGTCTGATTGAGCCATTCGAACGTCTGGGGCCCGTCCTCGGCGGTCTGTCGGATTCGTTCGCGGGCTGCCGCCTCCGTGTACTCGGCCGTCCCGGAGACGACGTCGGAGAAGGAAGGGGACTCGTGCGTCTCCGGGTCGTACCCCAAGAGGCGATAGAGACGACGGTTCGCGTCGAGAATCTCGCCCGAGTCGGGGTCGTGGACGGCGATGCCATCGGAGGCCTGTTCGAAGATCTGGTGGTACTTATCGCGCTCGCGATTCCGAGAGATCATCGACGAGATGCGATTCGTCGCGATCGCGGGGTTGAGTTTCCCGTCCGACAGTTCCACCACGTCGGTCGGGCCGTGCTGGATGATCTCCTCGGCATCGGTCTCCGTCGCGAACAGGATCGGGAGCCTCGGATGCTGGTCGCGAAGTGCGGTCAACACGTCGATGCCATCAACTTCGGGTGGATCGTGGAGACAGACGACGCAATCAATGTGCTCGGAGGTCAACCGCTCGTGAGCGGTCTCGACGTCCGATACAGCCTGAACGGTGAGATCCCGGTCGCCCATCGCCGTGAGCTGTTCCCCGATACCGGGCGGGGTTCCGTCGGATGGCTCGATCGTGAGTACCCGTATGGGTTGCTGGAAGCCTTCAGCCCGACTCATCTTCCGTCACATTATATTAGCAGACGTATGAACACTGCGGAGACACGAGGAGGAGCACGGGCCCAAGATACCCTCGATCCAACCGTCGATAGGTTGAATTCACCTCTCAGCCTAATTCGGGGTATGGAGACTCAGAACCGTTCTGGCGACTCTCCTCCCCTCGTAGAACTCGAATTCTCTCTCCGAGATTCGGCGTACTATGTAGTACGAGTATCTGAAGATCTTGGGTGCCGGGTTGAGCTGTTGGACACGATCTACGCCCCCGAAGACGAAAGAAAACTCTTCGAGTTCTATCGGATCGAAAGCGGTGACGAGGACACGATCGTCGAACAGGCAACGTCCTGCGATATGGTTCGAGATCACCGAGTTATCGCTCTCTCCGAGGACGAGTGTGTCGCCGAGGTGTTGCTTACTGAGGACTGTGTTATCGGGATAGTTGCAGAGGAAGAGTCGCTTCTGCAGTCTATCGAAGCGGTCAACGGGGAAGCACGGATCACAGTCGTGATCTTGCCCCACCGGGAACCCGATGAAGTAACCGACGAGCTCCTCGAGGAACACCCGTCGCTTCAGCTCGTCGCTCAGCGACAGAGCGAGTACGTACTGCCGCTACTCACGAACAGAAGTGTCAAGATGCAGTTGAAACAGCAACTCACGGATCGTCAGTGGCGAGCACTGAGACTGGCGTACGTGAGCGGATATTTCGACCGCCCCCGACAGGTTTCTCAACGGGAGTTGGGTGGGATGATGGACGTCTCTCAGGAAACGTACAGTCAGCACCTCCGCGATGCCCTCGAAAACCTGTTGCGGGGGCTGTTCGAAGAGGGCCTTCTCACCCGTGGCAGTCCCGACGAGGAGCTGTAGTGGTATGGGTTTTATATGAGAGAAGAGATGTGTATTTCCTATCTACGGACTTCCGATCGAGTATAGCGCACCCAGCGCCCAACTGTCCGTCGAGGGGGCCGACACGGATCAAAGCGCCGGGCATGCGAACGACCATCTCGCGCTCCTCTACGAGGATCACGACGAGCAGATGGCAGCGGTCGTTCCCTTCCTCAAGCGAGGGATAGAACACGATGAACGCTGTCTCTACGTGACCGATGACAACTCGAAGGGAGACGTCATCGACGCGCTGCAAGCGGGCGGGATTGATGTTACGGCTGCTCGCGAGTCGGGTGATCTCGCGCTCTACACGGCCGGCGAGACGTATCTCGAGACGGGAACGTTCGACCGAGACGCAATGCTTGATTTCTGGCGAGATGCGCTTTCCGAGGCTCGTGACGAGTATGCTGGTATCAGGGCCGCTGCCGAGATGACGTGGGCTCTCGAAAGCGAAACGGAACACGAGCAGCTGGCGGCGTACGAGTCGCTGCTTAATCCCCTCTATGCCGACGACGACTACGTCGTTCTGTGCCAGTACAACCGACATCGCTTCCCGTCCGAGATGCTCTCGGACGTCATCCGCACCCATCCGCTCGTGGTGAACGGTGAGGCCGTCTATCCGAACGACCACTACATCCCCTCTGATGAATTCCGCAGCACAGACCGATCGTCGCTGAACGTCGATCGAACGCTGAAACGAATCCGGGACGATACCCTCGTCACCTCCGAGACCGCATCGACAGCCACAGGCGACAAAGAGGGTGGAACGGAATGCATTCTGCTCTCACTCAGCGACGAGACCAATCAGCGCGTTCTGGCCGACTGGCTGGACACCCAGTACGACGAGGTAATCGCCGCTGACACGCCCGAGACGCTCACCACCACTGCGGTCGATCTGTGCGTGCTCGATGTCACGACCTTTGATCGACATCGCGAGACGCTGATCGAGGCCAAAAAACAGACAGAACCGGAGATACTTCCGTACTTGCTCGTGCAACGCGATGAATCAGTGCCCTCAGACGCGGACGTTCGGGAGCATGCGGACGAAATCCTCACTATGCCGACCGACAAGGACACGTTGGCGTGGCGGATCGACACGCTGCTGCAACTGCGGGGATTGTCCCAACGGTTGGCTGCGAAGAACGACCAGATCGAACACCTTGCCAATGCGGCCGCGCACGACCTCCGCAACCCGCTCAATGTGGCGATGGCGTGGCTCAATAAGATCGACGACGGTGAGGCCGTCGACAAGATCGAAAACGCTCACCATCGAATGGAAAAGCTCATCGAGAACGTGCTGGCGGTGGCAAAGACCGGCGATCCATTTTCCAAGGAAGATCGCGAACCAGTCAACCTGTCGACGCTCGTCGCCGGCTGCTGGGAAGTCGTCCCGACGAAACGGGCCGAAATTCAGATGGATGATGGCCTCGACCGAACCCTACAGGTGGAGCCGGTGCTCTGTCGGCAGTTCTTCGAGAACCTCTTTCGGAATGCCGTCGAACACGGCGGCGACAGCGTCTCGGTGCGCGTCGGAACGATAGACGACGTCGGGATCTACGTCGAGGACGACGGCCCCGGAATTCCCGCCGATGAGCGCGACGATGTCTTCGGTGGCGGCTATACGACGGGATCAGGAAGTGGGATCGGGTTGACGGTCGTCAAGCGTGTGTCCGAATACCACGGGTGGAATCTCCATCTTTCTGAAAGCGATGAGGGCGGCGCACGATTCGAAATCACCGGGATCGACACTTCTACCACCGATTCGAGATAATCCTCGACGAAATTCTCCTCTATTCGTCGAATTGACTGCCACCAGACAATTCAGTCGAGTGACCTATATTAATCCACCAGAGGGTCGCTCCGGACGCGGAAGCAATCAAATGCACCGCTAGCGAAGGTTGCGAAGTGCTTCCCGATGATCTTTCCTTCGAACGGGGCAAGTTGCTGACGTGGCGGACGGGGGTGTTGGCAGTGCGGTGTGACGTGGCCGCCGAGGAGGGCGTCGAACTGCAGATGATCGGCGAACGCGGATACCGGACTTCGTCTCCACCTGAACGGGCGGGTGAGACCTTCACAAAGAACGGCGCTCGCTCACCACCGTAGTAACTGGGCTATCCGTTGCGATCAGCAGGGTCGACGTTGACGTTCAGACTGAACACGTTGTCGGGGTCGTACTCCGCCTTCACTTCGGCCAACCGGTCGTAGTTGTCATCGTAAACCTGCTCGCTCCAGTCCTCCCAGTCTTGCTCCTCGACGCCGGTGAAGCCCGCGTACGCGCCCTCAGCACCGGCATCGTCGAGATCGCGGAGCAACTGCTCGGTCTCGCGGGCCCATTCGAGGTTGGGGGAGTTCGCGGTCTCCTCCCAGTTGCCCTCGATGGTGATCATGTACCCCTTGTCGTCCCACGCGTAGGCCGCGTCCGGGCCGTGGCCGATATTCCCACCCATCGACCAGATACCGATCGCGTCCATCGGGGTCGGCGCCTCGTCCATCTGCTCCAAGATGATGTCGTGAGCCTCGTCGGTCAGCTCATCGAGGAAGACCGAGCGATGGGTGTACTTGCGCCCCCACGGGTACATCTGCGTCCCGAGGTCATGCAGCATCTCGTACGGCATCACGTCGCTCATATCGATCAACGGTTCGGCGACGCTGCGGAGCGGCTCGATGACCTCCTCGCCCTCCTCGGGATCGCCGGCGTAACAGCCGAGAATACCGACTGCAGGCGTGCCGGCCAGCTCGTCGGGCATCGGCGGCAGGTTGGGCACCTCGCCCCGCAGGAGGATGGTGGTGAGTTCCTCGGGCGCATCCACCATCACCTCGCGGTGGGTTTCCAGCACGTCCTCGGCGACATCGGCGGGGTAGAAGACCCCGAGGCCCTGCACCATCGGGCCGACCTCGTACAGGTCGAACTCGAAGTTGGTGACGACGCCGAAGTTGCCGCCGCCACCGCGCACCGCCCAGAACAGATCCTCGTTGTGCTCGGGCGAGGCCTTCACCAGCTCGCCGTCGGCGGTGACGAGTTCGACGCTTTGGAGGGCGTCGATGCCGAGGCCGTGCTTGCGGCGCATCCAGCCGATGCCGCCCCCGAGCGTGCTGCCGGGGATGCCGACGTCGCCGGCACTCCCGGTCGGCGGCGCAAGGCCGTGGGGTTGGGTCTCGGCGAGGACGTCCTCGGCTCGCGTTCCGGGCTCGACACGCGCGACCTGTTCGTCGGGATCGACGCTGACGCTGTCCATCTCCGAGAGGTCGACGACGAGTCCGCCCTCGGCGAGGGCGGTGCCTGCCTGATTGTGTGCCCCGCCACGAATGGCGAGATCGAGATCGTGGTCGGTGGCGAAGCCGACGGCGCGGGCCACGTCAGCCCCGCCTTTCGCTCGTACGACGAGTGCGGGATACTTGTTGACGAGTCCGTTCCACACGTTCCGCGCGTCCTCGTAGTCCTCGTTATCGGGGAGGATGAGGTCGCCGCGGAGTCCCTCCTCCAGCTCTTTCACGTCTTCTTCCGGGAGCGATGCGACGATACCGAGCGGATGTTTGTACGATGTCATGGTTGCTACTATTAGAATATATTGTCAGGATTGGTTTTCACTACTTCCCCGTACAGCCATCTCCTATCTGTCAGGCATTGGGATTATGCTTAACGGATGGAGCAACGTTGTGGGCACACGAGTCCGGTGAATACGGGACTCGACTATCGGCGCGTGTCTGCCTCTGTCTGTATCAGTACGACTATTTTTGATCGTTCTGCATCGTCATGTCTCAATCGCATTTCTGACACCCAGTTGTTCCATCAGGACGGTGTTCGGACGACCCCAGCGTCTATTGAGCCGAGTCCACATCGATACGATACACGATGCAAGTCGCAGTTATCGGTGCGAACGGCGGCATCGGCCGCGAGTTAGTGCCTCGCCTCGCGGACGCCGGGCACGATCCGATCGGCATCGTGCGCGACGAATCCCAATTCGACGCCATCCGCGAGCGAGGTGGGGAGCCGCGATACGGTGACCTCAAGGGCGAGTTTGCGCCGGCGCTCGAGGGTGTCGACGCGGTTGTATTCACCGCTGGCTCCGGTGGAGATACCGGCTGGGACAAGACACTGCTGATCGACCTGTGGGGAGCCCGGCGAAGTATCGACGCCTGTGTCGACGGCGACGTCGACCGGTACGTGATGATCAGCGCGTACAACGCGAGCGAGCCGCTGGCCGAGCCGGAGGCGCTTGCCCCGTATCGGGTGGCCAAGCGATGCGCCGACGACTATCTGGAACAGGCGCCGCTGGATGCCACGATTCTGCGGCCGACGACGCTCACTGACGAGGAGGGAACGGGGCGGGTGTCAGCAGCCTTCGAGTATCACGATGACGGCGGGCCGGATATCTCGCGAGCTGATGTCGCGCAGACGGTCGTCGCCTGTCTTGACGACGAGGCGACAGTCGGCGAAACGATCCGGCTCTTCGGTGGGGACACTCCAATCGAGCAAGCCATCCACCCCGGTGATTGAGTGGCTCTCCTGTCGCTATCGCTCCAATCGGTAGGTAGGCGATCGGTTCTCTGAGATGCTTGATGCGGTGGATGTCATACAGCGGTTCGCCACCCCATTCTCGTCCCGTTGTTCGCTTA
>NZ_JBLKNX010000038.1:0-15485 GCF_051414055.1 Halosimplex halobium | reverse complement strand
GCCGTATCTCAGAGCTTTCGAACTCCGCCGTGAACTCTACAGAAAACCAGGCGACCAAGCGCTCAAACACGCTCTCGACGCCGCGCTCTGAAAATCAACAACGTGCTTCACAAGAGCGAATTTCATATAATTCCCCGTTCGGTGTGGGTTTGTCGAGAAAGAATAGAATATTCGATATTTCGAGTGGGCCGGTCGTCTCAGAATCGAGTACCAGTCACGGTAGAGTCTCATTACGAGGTTTGAATCCAGTGAATTGCAGTCAAAAATCCCGCGATCATTAGAGCGATGGCTGTAGGCCATGGGTCGGTGCTGAGATAGAGGCCTGGTGTCGGCGGTTCGTAGCCAGTCAGCGGCCAGAAGATCGGGAATGCTTGGCCAGTCACTGACCGCAACATCACGTCCAGTACAAGATGGCTCCCGGCGCCGAGTGCTAAGAGGGTGCCGACACGTGTTCGATAGGGTGGCTCAATGAGTACTACGATGACCAGTATGGAAAGAACAACCCCACCCGTAGTGTGCAGTGCCGACCAAGAGAACGGTACTCCAGTCCAGTGGTGTATCAACTGCCTCGACAGTATCAGGTTGCCCTTCGCCAGGTCGGGGACCAGCGCTCCCGCCATCGCGACCGTGATGTAGGGCGCCCGTATCCAGTCACAGACATGAACGAGTACCAGACAGACACTGTACGCGATCAAGACGTGCGTGAGAAGGTCGGGCATAGTCAGCCTCGCTCCCTGTCCCGACCCGTTACAGTCTCTTCGCGTGGCTTGATTGAGAGTGTATCCAGGCTACCTTGCCACTGGCGACCGACGCGAATGAGGACCCACACCCCCGCTAGGAATGAAATCGTCCATGCGTACCACAGTCCCCACTTCGGCACGACGATAGCCTCTCTCACTACGAATGTTCGTGGGCCGACTAACCGCCCACTAGCCTGGACGTGCGTCCCGACGGAGACCGGTGTTTCGAGTCCACGGATGATCAGATCACCGGTTTTTCCCGATCCGGACAGGCTAATTGCAACGGGGTCCGTTCCCACGACAGTACCGGTGACGATGACCGACCGACCATTCAAGTCGTTCGTAGCATCAACTTGTTCAGCCTCTGTCAGCCGGTCAACCGTAGACTCACGGTCACTTGTCGCGAACCAGATACCTAACCCCCACTGTCCAGCTATGAGCAATAGAATAGCGAGTACGCGTGTCGCTCGCGTATCAATCACGACGTATCTGCTCTCATCCACCGCCCTCTATGCGTATGATTGTTAACTACTCGTACGACGATTTTAGTACTACTAGCCACGGATTCGCAAGTCGGGTTCCCTGTCAGATATTTCCCCCGTAGACTCGGTTGCCGCAGATCGGGGTTGTTCGAGTTCACGTCGTGTTATGAAGACGATGCCGGAGTTTACTATACGGCCGTTACCACCTAGTAGCACAGATGAAATGTGCGCAAACTTGTGTCTGTATACAATCGTTCTCACTGATCACTCTAATGAAACATCCGACACTTTGACCCATTGAGTGAAGCTGAGTATGTCCACGTGGTGAGTTCTTGGTAACGGTGCAGCCAGCTCAGGAGTTGCGGACGAGCGGTTCGTACCACTCGCGATTCGCCCGGTACCACTCGACGAACGCTTCGACGCCCTCGCGGATCGTGTAGGTCGGCTCGTAGCCGATCAGCTCGGCGGCCTTGGACACGTCGGCGTGGCTGTGGTCGGCGTCGACCTCGTAGGCGTCGGTGTACTCCAGGTCGAGGCCGGGCGCCAGCTGGTCGCGGATCTCCTCGGCGAGCGTCTCGATGTCGATGTTGTCGGTGCTGCCGACGTTCATCACCTCGCCGTCGGCGGCGTCGGTCTCGAGCAGCGTCCGGTTGGCCGCGAGGATGTCCGCGACGTAGGTCATGTCGCGGGTCTGGGAGCCGTCGCCGTAGATGACCGGCGGCTCGCCGTTCATGCAGCGCGAGACGAAGTTCGAGATGGCCATGTTCGGGCGCATCCGCGGGCCGTAGACGGTGAAATACCGCAGCGCGACCGCGGGGACGCCGTAGCGCTCGGCGTACACCATCGCGTAGCGCTCGCCGGCCAGTTTCGAGGCGCCGTAGGGGCTGATCGGCGTCGTGAGGTGGTCCTCGTCGTAGGGGAGGTAGCGCGGCTTGCCGTACACCGACGAACTGCTGGCGAACACGAGCCGTTCGACCCCGTGCTCGCGGGCGGCGTCCAGCACGTTGAGCGTGCCGTCGACGTTGACCTCGTCGTACTTGCGGGGGCTGTAGTCGGTGCGGACGCCGGCCTGGGCGGCCTGGTGGTAGACGTACTCGGCGTCGGCGACGAGGTCGTCGACCAGCTCTGCGTCGCGCACGTCGCCCTCGACGAGTTCGTAGCTGCCGTCGCTGCCCTCGGCGGCCTCGCGGGCGGTTTCGACGTTATGCTCCTTGATCCGCGTGTCGTAGTACGGGTCGAAGTTGTCCAGCACGACCACGTCGTGGCCGTCGCCGGCGAACGTCTCGGCGAGGTGGCCGCCGATGAACCCGGCCCCACCGGTGACGAGGATTCGCATCTGTCGTGTCATAATTTATATAATCACTGTCATCGGCTGTATTCTGACAACTCATCGGTCAAGGATTATTCCGCGGCCGCGTCGGCTTGCTCGGCGTCGCCGTCCGTGTCCACGACGCCGGCCTCCTCGAGCCGCTGTTCGGCTCTGTCGCGGTCCTCGGGGTAGCCCACGTCGGTGCGCCAGCCGTCCATGCGGATGGCGTCGATAGTCCGCCCGGAGTGGATGAGCAGGTCGATCGCATCCGAGATCTCGTACTCGCCCCGATCCGAGGGCTGGACGAGGTGGCAGGCGTGGAGGATCTCGGGGGTGAACGTGTAGAAGCCGGTCATCACGAGGTTCGAGGGGGGATCGTCGGGCTTCTCGACGACCTCGGTGATCTCGCCGTACTTGTTGGTGTCGCAGACGCCGTAGCGACTCGCTTCTTCCCAGGGGACCTCCTCGACGAGGAAGGCGGCGTCGGCGCGGGACTCGGCCTGGCGGTTGACCACGTCCTGGAGGTTGGCCTGAAAGATGTTGTCGCCCAGCATCAGCATGAAGTCGTCGTCGATGTGCTCCTCCACAGTGAGCAGCGCGTGGGCCAGCCCCTTCTGCTCGCGCTGGTGGGCGTAGGTGATCGGCACGCCCTCGAACTCGTCCTCGTAGTGCTCGATGATCGCCTGTTTCTTGTAGCCGACGACGACCAGCAGCTCGTCGGCGCCCAGCTCGACCAGCTGCTCGAAGCAGTGTGTGAGGATGGGCTTGCCCGCGACCTCGACCATTCCCTTGGGTTTGTCCTCGGTCAGCGGACGCAGCCGCGTCCCCTCACCGGCGGCCAGCACGACGGCTTGCATAGTATTAGCTTATTTTCGCACCGGTTGTAAAATAATTCGTATTCTATCGACAGTAAGGACAATTGAATCCCGCAGTGGCGGTGGAGGGAAATACAGACAGTGTCTTGCTGGGTATTTGTGAACGGGTCATAGATTTCTGTTCCTTACTAAGCAGACTCCGTTGATCGTATCTTTCTTAACAAAAGCCGACACATACTGCCCTTATGCGGCTTCGTGCAATACTTGTGATCACTCTCCTGACCATGGCTGCACTTGCGGCTGTCTCAGTGCCAGTGCTCGCCACGAATCACTTCCAAATAAGCTCTGCTGATGCGGAATCTGTGCCTGAGCGGAGCTTCGAATTTCAGGATACTACCCATCAGCTGGATTCGCTTATCCAAGCAAACGCCGGTGACGAAGTAACCGTCAGCGTCAGTGGTCCTGACGAGGTCTATCGTGTCTACATCTACAACAGCGAGGAGCAGATCGTTGATTCGAAACGCGGCGACGGCAACGGCACGTTCACGTTCGAACTCACCGGCTATGAACCGGGATCGTACTCCGTGACAGTGTATCAAGATGGCGACTACGAGGCTATCGAACCGCTGGTCATTCGGGGATACGATGTGAGTATCGATGCCCCCGAACAGATCGCGGCTGACGAGTCCATGTCTCTCCAGATCGGCGTCGAACAGACTGGCGATACCGGCAGTCCGCACACAGTCAAAGCCATCATCGCTACCGACGAAGACGAAGTCGTGGTGAATGCCACGGGTTCCGATGGTGAGTACACTGCAGAGGTTGCAGCAGGTTCTCTCGACAGCGGGAGTTACACTGTCTACGGGCTTGTGCAGGGGGATACCCGGGCATTCGGCAGAAACGAAGTGCTTGGAATGAGCAACCGCATCTCGCTGTCGGTCCAGGATGCGCCTGACACGCCGACCGAGATGAGCGAGACAACGGACACCCCGTCAGAATCGACGCCAACTCCGACCGCGACAGCCACTCAATCGGGCATGGATACGACCGAGACAGCGACCGCGGAGCAAACTGACGAATCGGCGATCACACCGAACGAAGCCGAACAGACGGAAACCACGTCCGGATCCGGGCCAGGGTTTACCGGACTTGCGGCCACGCTTGCGTTCGCCATCGTAGTCATCATGAGAAGCCACCGAAAATAAATCCGCTACCGCGGTTACTCTATTGATGGCTTCCCGGGCAATTGGATGGTCCCTATCGACACCACTTTGGCACGCGACCAATTCCCTCTGTACAACGGTCGGGTGCCCTAATTTACGATGACCTTCCGTCGGCGACAACAGTTCGTCTCCGCCACGTTAGCGTGGATGCTCGCAGCCACACTTGTATTGGTTCTCCTTGATGCCCTCACAATGGATCTCTTCGTCTCTGTCTCGCTCATCGGCTTTTTCGTCGTCACAGAACTGACTGCGCCGCGGGCGGTTACGCCTACCTGGCGTCGACGGATCTATGTCATCGGCGCGCTCGGACTCATCCTGTTCGCGTACATTGTCATCAAGCGAATTCTCGCGATACTACCGGCTGGGGTGATCTGATGGCGCCACCATGGGAACAGGTATCGTATCCGCGCATCCTCTTGGTCACGCTGGCACTAACGATCGGCGGTGCCGTCTTGATCGGTGGTGTGTCCTCGACAAGCGTCTTCGGGGCGTATAATCCCGCATGGGACGGCACATCCGAGTTTCGGACAGTTGCTGACGATCACGATGCCGAGCCTGTCATTATCCGGAATACGACTGGCTATTCAGCGTCCAACGCTAACGCCACAGTCGGGGTTATCCTCTCGCCTGAGACGGGGTACACACAGGGGGAAGCTGCACGCATCGAACAATTCGTCCGTAGCGGTGGGACACTCCTCGTGGCTGAGGACGTTGGAAATCACTCGAATCCTCTCCTCGCACGCATCGGCGCCGAGGCACGCGTCGACGGTGGCCTGCTCCGCGACGAACGCTTCTACGGAGCCTCGCCATCGATGCCGCTCGTGACCGCCCTCGAATCGTCTCCATATACTGAAGGTGCCGACCAATTATTGTTCAACCGCGGCACCCCGGTTGAGCCGAACGGTAGCGAGGTACTCGCGTACTCCTCGAATTACTCATATGTCGACCGGAATCTCAACGGCGAACTTGACGATTCAGAGGTGCTCGACCGTCGACCTGTCGCGACCATCGAGTCGCTCGGCGCGGGAGAGGTCGTCGTTGTCGGCGACCCGAGTATTTTCATCAATGCCATGATCGACCGGGAGGACAACCGAGCCTTTGTCGGCAACCTCGTAGGCACACACGCTACCGTCCTCCTCGACCTCTCTCATACTGCAGGTGTTCCACCACTGGTCGCAGTCCAACTCGCCCTCCAGCGGTCAGCACTCCTCCAGATCGTCACTGGAATCGGGCTCGTACTCGCGGTTTCCTACTGGCGGCGTCTGCTGGCGGCTGGCCGCCGGCTCGTCGACAGCTTTGGTGGGGCATCACCACCCGACCGTGATCCCGATACTGAAACCGTCGAGCAACTCGTCGCGGAACAGTTCCCCGAGTGGGACCGCGAACGCGTCCGCCACGTAACGGAAGAAATTATGAGCAAACAACAGCAAGGGAGCACAGATGACCGAAACTGATGGACAGCGTTGGGTCCCGACCTGGGACGACCGAACAGCACTCGACACTGTCTTGAAGTCGGTGTCTCCGGTGTGCGGTCGCCTCAATTTCCTCCGTTCTGACGGTTTGTACAGGGACTTTGATTGCCCGTTCAGCCGCTCGATTTCGGACTGGGAAACGAGAATCTACGCCCGTCTCGGCGTGGTTGAGCGTCTGATTCGAAGTCCCGACCGGCGGCGGGAGGGGCAAGCATGACTGATTCTGGTCATGACGGGTCGGGATCTGGGACATCCTCTGAGCGTGAAAACGACGACCCAGCCGAGATTCACCGCAAGCTCTCCGAAGAGATCGGGAAGTTACTCATCGGCCTCGACGAGCAGATTAGCCTCCTGACGATCTCGTTGCTTACTCGCGGTCACCTCCTTCTAGAGGGCGTTCCGGGCGTCGCGAAAACGTCGCTGGCCAATGGATTCGCCCGTGCGATCGGCCTCGATTACACTCGTATCCAGATGACACCCGATATCCTTCCTGCGGACATCACCGGGACGAAGGTGTATCGGGAGCAGACTGGTGAGTTCAAACTTCAGAAGGGGCCAGTGTTCGCCAACGTCGTCGTCGCCGACGAAATCAACCGTGCAACACCGAAGACGCAAAGTGCGCTGCTGGAGGCGATGGAGGAACGGACCGTCTCGATCGAGGGTGAAACTCTCGAACTCCCGGATCCTTTCCTCGTCATCGCGACCCAGAATCCGATCGAGATGGAGGGAACGTTCGAACTCCCGGAAGCGCAACGTGACCGCTTCCAGCTGAAGGTTTCGGTCGATCTGCCGTCGCGTGAGAACGAACTCGCCATGATCGACCGATTTCACGAGTCTCCTCGGTCCGGCCCAGAGACAATCTCTCAGCGGATCGACCTCGATGACATCCATCACGCACAGCAAGTAGTTGACGACACACACATCGACGAGAGCGTTCGAGAGTATATCGTGGACGTGGTCGAAGCCACACGGGAGCACTCCGCAACCGCCCACGGTGGATCACCGCGCGCCACGCTCGCGTTCCTCGAGACGACAAAAGCGCGCGCCGCAATCAACGACCGCGACTACGTTATCCCCGATGACGTGAAAGCGCTGGCCGAGCCGATCCTCGTCCATCGGTTAGTCCTGAATACGGAGGCGGAACTCGGGGATGTCGACCGTCGCGATGTCGTCGCAGAGGTATTGGAGTCGGTTGTCCCGCCCGGTGGCGGTGAGGAGTTTGTCCCTGGCGAACCGGCAGCCGAGTGATAGTTCTTGCCCCGTGAGCGGCGGGGGTTCTCGAACAGCGGGATCGAAACAACAGAACCGGTTGTCCGCCCTATTCTTCGATATCACGTAGTACATTCGAAATTGATTGGTTGTGGGACCGACACCCTTGAAGCGCAGTCTCAGTTGGATACGAGAGACTGACATCCAGTCTACCCGAACCCGTCCTAGAGTGTGCTGTTAATGTAGTGCCCGTGGCCAGACTACCGTCGGACAATATCGGTTGTCGGTTGCCGTTACGCTTCGAAGGATCGTTCTACATGGCCCCATACAGACAGGATCGCTGTGAACGCGGTATGACTCCTTGGAGGGTCCTGTACACAGATACGACCTCTGGAGTCATGCCTCTTGGTGAGACCTCCCCGCGGTGAATTGGCAATTGACCTGTCCTTGATTTCAAGTCCGGTTAGATGGAACTCACGACGGCCCCTCAAATATATAATATGAATAATACTCCGAAATGGACCCTCTCAAATTAGTCAGCCAGAGCTCGGGGACTTCTAACGAGTGGCATATCCTGTCCCATGCGAACCCGTTCTATTCGAGTGTTACTATCCTGTGAATCGCGTGAACCTCAAAAGATGACTGCGCTACAGAAAATCGACGAGCGGCCCGTTATTGCTCGCGGAAGTAGTACGCGACGCCGGCGATGATCGCCAGCACCACGACGATCCCGACGATGATCAGCGGGAGGTTGCCGCCGCCACCGTCGCCCGGCGCAGTTGTGGTCGTCTCGTCGCCGGGTTCGTCTCCATCGTCAGGACCGTCCGTGCCGTCGTCGGGAGCGTCCGTGCCGTCGTCGGGAGCGTCCGTCCCATCATCGGGGGCATCAGTGCCGTCGTCGGGAGCGTCCGTCCCATCGTCAGGGGCATCAGTGCCGTCGTCAGGGGCGTCCGTGCCCTCCTGTGAGACCACGACCGTGTCGCCCGCGACCCCACCGGCACCGATGTCGTACTCGCCGGCCGAATCGAAGGTGACCTGAATCGTCTCGGTCGTCGACTCGCCAGCAGCCAGGGTCACGCTCGTCGAGCCCTGTTCGTCACCGTTGCTGGTCACAGCGATCGACTCCGTGCCCTCGGTGTTCCCGGTGTTCTCGATGGTCACCGAGACATCGACAGTGTCGCCGACCGATACCTCCGTCGCCGAGAGCTGCACATCGGTCACATCGAGTGACGCATACTCGGTACCCACGGCGAACATCGAGAAGCCCGGCGTCTCTGCCTTGTAGCGGTCACCAGCGACGTGGGTGGTATTCAGCGTCTCCCACTGCCCGTCGCTGAACCGGTAGAGCACGATTTCGTCGGAGGAGACGCCGAGCTCGTCAAGCCGTGACTGGGAGACCTGGAACCGGAACGTGCCCGGACTGATATTGCTCCCGTTGAGGTTCGTCAACTGTACGTCGATGTACTGTATGTTGTTCGCCGCTTCGGGGAGTTCTTCAGCTTCTCCAGGGTTTTCGGTCAGCGAGACTTGCGCCTCCACGTCCGAGGAGTCCAGCGCCGCGGTAACATTCAGGTCGTTCAGAGTGACTCCGCTTTCGCTCGTGACGTCTATGTTCCGGAGGCTGATCGTCGTGCCGGAGTTCACATTCCCGACCGTCGCGGAGGCCTGTGACCCTGAACGGAAGATCGTCGGCGTGACGACGTTGGCAGCACCGTCGCCGCCGCCACCGCCACCGCCGCCACCACCGCCGATACCGCCGCCACCGCCGCCACCGCCACCGCCGCCATCGCCGCCATCGCCGTCGTCAGCGTCATCATCGTCATCGTCGTCGCGGGCGGAGCGGACGCGGAGTTCGCCGCTCTGTGCGAGCATCTCTTGGCTGTTCTCACCGACTGCGACGTAGGCGTAGCTGTAATTGCCGGTCGTCCAGTTGGCGAACGTCTCAACGGAGATCTCGGTATCCGGATTAGTGCTGTTGATCGCCGTCATCGATGCGTTCAGCACGACGGTCCCCGTGGACATGTCGACCGTGTCGGGCGAGCCCGGCCCGGCCTCCTCGCCGACGAAGTCGACGAGCGACTCGATGCCGGCAGACCGCGCGACCTGTCCGTCACCGACAGTCATCCCAAACATGCCGAACGAGTCTTCGACGTTCGCCACGCCGTTGACCTCGTCGATTGTCGTCTCCAGTTCGCTGTCCGTCTCGATATCAAAGTCCGAGGAGACATCGTCGGTGATGTTGATGACGAAGCTTTCAGTGACGTACTTGTCCTCGTCGTAGAGAACGATCGCCTGCTGAATGTGCTCGCCCTGGAGCGAGCTTGCGTCGACATCGAAGGTCGCGCTGTTCCCGCGCCGGACCGAGTCGGGTGCCGACACCGATCCCGACCCCTTCCGGACAGCGACCTGCTCCATGCCAACGACGGTGGTCTCACCGTCAATACTCAGGTCACCGTCCGCGCCGTCGGCGTTGGTGTTCGTGACCGAGAATCCGTCACCCGATTCGGGGACCGCGACAACGTAGATGTAGTGGCCGCTCTCGGGGACCGTGTCGCTGAAGCTCACGTCACCGTCGGCATCGAGCGTCGTCGACGCGGTGACTTCCTTGTAGGAGGCGTTCTCGTTCGCATTTTCCTCGGTTACGAAGTCGAGTGCCTCGGAGAACGTGTCGGGAACGGAGCCCTCTCCGGTTTCTTCGATGTGGACACGGAGGACCTCGACATCTTCGTTGGCGAAGTTGTTCGAGTTCCCGTTGGCGTCCGAGAGGTCGAAATTCAGACTGACCTCCGTCCCTGCTTCGTAGACTGCGATTGGGTCTTTGTTGAGATTGGTTTCATCACCTTCGCTAGAACTAACCCGCCAGTCAGCGTTAGGGATCGTTTCCGCCGCATTATCCGTTCCTGCCCGCAACGGGAGGAACGAGCGCTCCCACGCATCTACCTTGTCAGATACTTCGAACGTCTCGTCTGCCGGTGGTTGCGTGGAGAATACGTCCGCCGCGCTCAACGGAACGTGCAATACTGAGAGAACTACGAACCCCACGACAAGGATCGTTTGGATCCGCTGTCGTGTCCCTGATGGTACCATACGGTTTCGTTTATGTAACAGTGACTTAGTTTTTCTGATGCCGGTATTTCTATATTTGGACTAGTATTCCTCACCAGATCGAGTTGTCGGCACATAATCATCCGATAAGAGGTGTGTAACAAACCTCGTTGGGCCGCTCTATGCAGTCATGGCCCACCGGCCGATCGAGTTCCCGAAGAAGCACTCAGCAACCGCACGACAGACCGGACAAGTAGCGGAGCCATGAGGCGACTCATCGCCACCATCTCGACGTTCGTCACGTTCGCGCTCTCGTTGCTGGTTATCACCGTCTGGTTTCTGGCGGCAGCGACTGATGGCGGGCTGACGCTCACAGTGAATTCCTACGGCGAACGGTGGGTCGAGTATCTCCTGTGGCTTGTGCTCACACCGACCCTTGTCTTAGGAATGCACTATACGCTGCGGTCGCTGGAGTCCCCTAGCCGCGAGTGAACGGTCCCAGGTACGGTGAACGGACCGGTTTTGGGGTCATCGGGTCACGTTGATCCAGAGATGGTTCTCGCGATAGGCGGTCTCCGGTGTCGTCCGCGCCGGCGGCTCCCCCTTGTACAGCAGGTAGGTGAGTCTGAGGTTCTGTCCTTCCATCGTCGGGGCGACCGCGTGGGGCCGATGCCACGTCTCATTGTGTGCTAGCGAAAGGTCGAACCGACGGAGCGACTCTGATTCCGTTATCGTCGTCGAGTTGTCCGCTATCTGAACGCGATGTGTCTGTACGAGGAGCGTGTAGTTCGTCGGGCGGTGCTCCTGGTTCGTGACGCCGACGATGAGTTCCCTGGATTCGCCACGCGTGAACTCAGTCGGATACCCGTCAGCGACGAGTTCACCGTCATCGTCTTCGGTCAGCAGGTAGAGTTCGGAAAACTGCTCACCCTGCTGAGGCACGGCGACCGCGTAACCGACGCTCGAAACCGCGGCAACGACGCTGAGGACGAGCAGGACGTTGAGTGCAGCATCAGCCCTATCGTCGGGTGCGAACAGTTCCTCCCGAACGGTGTCGCCCCAGCTGCGGTACGGGACCTCGAAGCGCTCGTCGGCTGGGAGTTCCCATCGTCGGATCGCAGCGACGGCGGTCGCAATGAGGACAAACCCACTGATGCTGAGGAGGATCGGCACCAGTCGAATACCCCACGGCGTGAAGTTCAGCACCAACCCGATCAACGGGACGACCGCGATACTGAGGCCAAAGGAGAGCGCGACGCGTTCGATGCCGTCGATCCCGCGGTCGTCGACCCGGTCTCGGAGCCCCTGTTCCGTCTCAGCCTCTCCCGACTGGGCCGGTGATTCCCCGGCCTCGGGGAACAGCGCCGCGATGAACGCATACCCGGGAATGAAGAGGACGAACGGGAGCCCAACGATGACTCGAACTGGCGTGTCCCGGATGATTGGTGCAAGGACTGTGACGTTGGTCACCCCGACGAACACAACAACTGCAGCGAGATCCGCAGGGAGCGAGCGAATCCCTCGCAGTACCTGCAGTGCATAGGCCGTCACCAGATTGAGATCGGCGTCCGTGCCCCCGTGATCGTTGGCCACACTATCGGTACAGGTACTCTCTCAAATAAATGCTTCTCGTCGACGCTGTGGGTATCTCCCTACTCGAAGCGCTGTATCGGGTCACGAGACGCACTGGTATCCGTCGCGAAAAGTGTATACGACCGGCATGTGGAGTGGGTGTAACTGATGGACGGGAGTGAACTGGGTACCGACGGGCGACAGGAAGCAGACGCCGTCGTACGCGGTGTGGACCTCGTCAGAGAGTACAGTCGTGGCGGTTCGGGGCTCTTCGGGGGTGATTCGACACCCGCGGTCCGTGCCGTCGACGGTGTGTCGATCACTGTGCGCGCGGGTGAGTTCGTGGGAATCGCGGGGCCCAGTGGCAGTGGGAAGTCAACACTGCTCCATTTGCTGGCCGGGCTCGAGGTGCCGTCATCGGGCACTGTTACGCTTGCCGGCGAGAACGTAGCGGACTACGGTGAACGCGGGCGCGCACGCCTTCGGCTCGACCACGTCGGTATCGTCTTCCAGCGGTTTCATCTGTTGCCGGCCCTCTCCGCGCGGGCGAACGTCGCACTCCCACTCGTCGAACTCGGGTACTCCAAATCGAACCGTCGAGACCGGGCGACCGAACTGCTCGACGCTGTTGGCTTGGGTGACCGACTCACCCACAAACCTGGACAACTCTCCGGCGGCGAACAGCAGCGGGTCGCCATCGCGCGTGCACTGGCAACAGAGCCAGACCTGGTTGTCGCGGACGAACCCACCGGTGAGCTGGACTCGGAGACGAGCGAGCGAGTGTTGTCTGTGCTCGCGGATCTCGCCGAGGACCGAGCAGTCGTCCTCGCCTCGCACGACAGACAGGCCCTCGAGGTCTGTGACCGACAGGTCTCACTCCACGATGGGCGCCGCGAACAACCGAAACAGCGTGTGGAGTCCGAATAGTATGGGGCGGGGCCGTCGATTCGGCGCGCTGATCGGGCTAGCCGTTCGACGAGTGGCCGGCCGAACCCGGATCGCCCCTCAGCGCGTCGTGTTGAGTGTCATCGGCGTCGCCCTCGCGATCGGGTTGATGGTGGCTGTCACGGGTGTCTCGCTCGGACTCGCTTCCGAATCGGTTGTTTCCAGCCCGGACACCGACTACTGGATCGTGCCCGAGGACGCCAACGTCCAATCGATCGCCGTTTCGTCGGGTGGCGTACAGTTGAGTAACGTTCACGAAGCGAGCGCACGGATAGGGACCGACGAGCGCGTCGAGTACGCGATCCCCGTTCTCCTCGAACTCCTCCCTGTCCAGGACACTGTCACCGGTGAGCGGGAGTACATCCTCGCAGCCGGCGTCGTCGCTCGGCCGGACGCGGAACTGCTTGGGATGTCGCTCCACTCCCTGCATCCCGACGACCCCTACTACGCCAACGGGAATTATGATGGGACTTGGACGGGACAAGCCGTGCTGAACGACGCCGCCGCGGAGTCAATCAACGCGTCGGATGGTAGTACGCTCGTCTCGAACCGCATCCCCGAGAACCGGTCACTCTCGGTTGTGAACGTGTCAGCGGGCGACGCGTCGACTGCGCTCGGATCCATCCCGATGGCAGTCGTCCAGTTGAGCGAACTGCAGACGATGACTGGTGCTGCGACGGGCGATCAGGCCGATCAGATCCTCGTGAGTACCAACGATCCGGGGGTCAAGGAGTCGCTTGCGACGCTGTACCCCCGGACGACCGTCGTCGAACGAAGCGGGCTCGCCGCCCAGCGGGTTTCGACCTCGAACCTGCCACTCGCCATCGCCGTCAGTGGTGCGGCCACCGCCGTTATCGTCGGCGTCCTGTTCGTCGCAACGCTGATGGGGCTCACGGTGAGTTCCGACCGTGAATCCCAGGGAACGCTCGCCGCGATCGGTGTCTCACAGTGGTCGCGGTCGGTAATCGTCGCCGTCGAAACCGTCACGATCGCGCTCCTCGGTGGGATCTGTGGGCTCGGTCTCGGCACGCTCGGAATCGTCGCCATCAACGTCGCCGGTCGGGAGATATTAGCCGAGTCAACCGTCGCGCGATTCGACCCGATACTCGCCGGCTACGCACTGGTCGTCGCCTTCGTGATCGGAGTCCTGGGTGCCATCTATCCGGTGTTACTGAGCCGACGGACGAACCCCCTGGAGGTGCTTTCGCGGTGAAGGGATTCTCGCGAGGACGTGCTGTGGTCGGTATCGCCGTCGCACAACTCCGTCACGAGCGGATGCGGACAGTTATCGCGGTAGTCGGCGTCGCGATGGCCGTTCTCGCGGCCGTATTGCTCGCGAGCGTCGGGATCGGCGTCCTCGAGTTCGGAGAGCAGAAGTTCCAGCAGTCCGGGCAGGACCTGTGGGTAACTGGTGGGCCGATCGAGCTGCGGCCGGGAACGGTCGGCGGATTCCAGAACTCGTTGGTGAACTCCCACGAAGTCGCAGCCGATATTGAAGCCCGTGACTCGGTCGCAACCGCCGTTCCGATGATATTCCAGACCGTCTATGCGGGCCAAAATACGTCGGAGTTCCAGACGCTGGTCGGCGTTGGGTCGCCAACGGACGGCAACCTCGTCACGTTCCGTGAGGGGGGTGCGTTTCCGTCGACTGACCGCCACTACGCCAATGGAACGTACGACGGGCCGATGAGTTACGAGGTCGTCATTGACGAGCGGACTGCCGACCTCTTGAACGTCGGTGTGAACGACACACTCCATCTGGGCGGGACGATCGCGACCGCTCGCGAAAACGAGTTCACAATCGTCGGGATCTCACCGACGTATTCACAGTTCGTCGGTGCCCCCACGGTCGTGGTTCCGCCCAGCGAGCTACAGGAGATCACGGGGACGACAGCAAGTGACAGAGCTTCGTTTGTACTTGTCCGGGCGACTGAGGGTGCGAACGTCACCGCACTGGAAGCCGAACTTGCCGACTCATATCCCCAGTACACGATCCGGACGAACAGCGAACAACTACGGGCGACCCTCGAAGACCAGGCCGTCGTGTTACTCAGCGGAGGGAGCCTCTTCGTCCTCGCAGTCGTCGCAGGTGTTCTCCTCGTCCTGAACCTCCAGCTTTCGTTCGTGCTCCGTCACAGAGAGCAGTTCGCCGCGGTGGCAGCGATCGGGACATCCCGGACGTCGCTCGCGGGGATCGTCCTCGTCTACACGCTGCTGGTCGGGACGCTAGGTGGGCTGCTCGGCGTTGGGCTCGCCATCCCGGGTATCGAAGTCGTCAACGCAGTCACCGCAGCGATAACCGGATTCGAAGACGTGGCCGGTCTCTCTCGACGGATCCTTCTCGGCGGGTTCGGGCTGGCGGTTCTTGTGAGTCTCATTGGCGGCCTCACGGCAAGCCTCTATCTGGCTCGCTCGAACCCGCTCGATAGCCTCGACTGACCGACCGTGGCTGCAACAGTGCGCGTCCCCATCGCTACTAAAGTCTATCAAAGAGGACTGCCACTCTGTGTTGGTGACTGCGATTCCGACTGGGAAACGATTTAGGGGGATGGGCTCGGTAGTGTTCAGATAAGCTGATTCCATGCGAAGCTGAACGATCTGAGCCAATCGTCGGCTGTTTCTGCTTCGGCGTTGCTGAAACAGTTTGAGAAGCATATAGTTCGTCGTTTTACT
>NZ_JBLKNX010000037.1:0-15990 GCF_051414055.1 Halosimplex halobium | reverse complement strand
CGCCGGGGCGCGGGAGCGGAGCGGGGCGGCCGACGACGCGACCGCCGACCCCGGCAGGGACGGCGAGGGCGGCGAAGACGGCGAGCCGGCCGCCGGACCGGCGGTCGTCGCCCACGCGACGGGCCACTGGACGGGCGTGGCGGCGGTCGCGCTCGCGCTGGGCGGGCTCGGCGTCCTCTCGCGGACCCCGGGACTCGTGCTCTCCGGCGTCGTCGGCGCGGCCGTCGCGGGCTACGCCGGAGCGGTCGAACCGCCGGTCCGCGACCCCGAAACGGGCGAGCCGGCCGTCGGCGTCCGCCGCCGGCTCGCCGACGACTCGCCCGAGCCCGGCGACCGGGTGACCGTCGGGGTGGAGGTGCGAAACGAGAGCGACGACTACCTGACCGACGTGCGAGTCGTCGACGGCGTCCCCGACGAACTGGCGGTCGTCGCGGGCTCGGCCCGCCACGGCGCGCCGTTACCCCCGGGCGAGCGGACGACGTTCACCTACACCGTGCGGGCGACGCGGGGCGAGCACGACTGGGACCCCGCGACGGTGACGGTCGCCGACCCCAGCGGCGCGGTCGACTACGAGACGACTGTCAGCGGCGGCTCCCAGTCGCCGGGCGCGGCGACGACGCTGCGGTGTACCCTCCCGGTGCTCGACGGCGAGCGGGTGCCCGTCGGCGGGACGACCGCCGGCTTCGCCGGTCGCGTCGAGACCGACGAGGGCGGCCCCGGTATCGAGTTCCACGCCACCCGCGAGTACCGCCGGTCGGACCCCCTCTCGCGGATCGACTGGGCCCAGCTGGCCAAGACCGGCGAGCTGGCGACCGTCGAGTTCCGCGAGGAGCGGTCGGCGACGGTCCAGATCCTCCTCGACACGCGGCGGGCCGCCTACCGCGCGCCGACCCCCGACGGCTACCACGCGGTCGAGCGCGGCGTCGACGCCGCCCACCGCGTGTTCGACGCCCTGCTCGACGCCGGCGACCGCGTCGGCTTCGAGACGTTCGGCCGCGAGCGCGAGGGCTGTCGGCTCGCGCCCGGCGCCGGCGGCGACCACCGCGCCCGCGGCCGCGAACTGCTGAACGTCCACCCCGCGCTGTCGCCCGTCCCGCCCGCCCGGAAGCTCCACGAGCGCTACCCGCCCGACCGCCGAGCGACGCTCAGGCGCGAGCGGATCCGCCGGATCCACCGCCGGCTCGACCCCGACACGCAGATCATGCTGGTCTCGCCGTGTTGCGACGACTACCCCCGCCAGGTCGCCCGCCGGCTGGTCGCCTACGGCCGGGAGGTGACCGTCGTGAGCCCGGACCCGACCGTCCGTGACACTGAACCCCACGAGCGCGCCGCCGACGAGCGCGACGAACGGCTGTCGGCGCTCCGGTCGGCCGGCGTCCGCCTCGTCGACTGGGGGGCGGACGAACGGTTCGACGCCGCGCTCGCGCGGGCCCGCAGGCGGTGGTCGGCGTGAGCGCGTCGGAGACGGACCCGGGAGCGGGGACGGGTCCCGGCCCGGCCGGGGCGACCGACGATGTCGAGCCGGCCGACCGCGAAGTCGAACCGGAGTCGAGCGACGGGCGAGCCGGCGGGTCCGAGGCGAGACCGGAGACGGCGCGGCCGGGGACGGCGGGCGGGTCGGTCGACCGCTCGCCGGCACGGACGAGTGCCGGCGTCGCGGTCGCGTTCGCGGCGGTCGCCGCCCTGTGGCTCCCGACGATCGGCGGCCGCGCGCTCGGACTCGTCGGGGCGGCGCTGGTCGGGTTCGGCGCCGTCCGGGGCGGTCGGCAGGCGGTCACCGCCGGCGCCGTCGCGCTGGTCGCCGGCGTCGCCGCGGCGGGGCTGGCCGGCGCGGCGGTCGTCCCGCTGGTCGGCGCGACGCTGTGTGCCCTGCTGGCGTGGGACGCCGGCCGCTACGGGATCACCGTCGGCGAGCAGCTCGGCCGCGGGGCGTCGACGACCCGCCTCGAACTCGCCCACGTGACCGCGACCGCGGCCGTCGGGACCGCGGCGGCGGCGCTCGGGTCCGTGACCTACCTCGCGGTCGACGCCACGACGGACGGCGTCGCCGTCGTCGTCCTCCTCGTCGGCGTCGGACTCCTCGTCTCGGCGCTCCGGTGACCGACCATGTCGTGTGTGTGGCGAAATCCCGGCGAGTCCGGACCGAAGCTTCGGGACGCTACTTCGGGACGAACACGAGCGGGTGGTGGCGCCAGGCCCAGCGGGTGTCGGGCCTGTCGACCACCGACCAGACGCTCCGTGGCCAGGTCCCCAGCGCGTCGTGGATGCGGTCGTACGACAGCAGGTTTTCGCCGTCGAGCAGGAGCCGGAACCGTCGCTCGAAGCGGTCGGCGTCGAACTGCGAGTCCTCGCCGAGGAACTCCTCGGGGTCGTCGGCCATCCGCCGCCAGTGGGCGCGGGCGAGGCGGTTCTGGTAGTTGAAGACGAGGTAGCCGCCGTCCGCGACGGCGTCGTACATCGCCCGGAGCGCGTCCTCGACCTCGCGGACGTAACAGAGCGTGAAGTAGGAGAAGACGACGTCGAACTGCCGGTCGGGAGCGAAGTCGGGCAGGACGGCGCGCTCGAAGGTAACGTCGGCGTCGCGGTCGCGGCCGCGCTCGCGGTTCTCGGCGAGGACGGGCTCGGCGGCGTCGTAGCCGACCACGTCGGTCCGGGGGTACGCCTCGGCGACGGCGAAGGCGACGTGGCCGGGGCCACACCCCACGTCGGCGAAGGCCTCGGGGCGGCCGGTCTCGGCGAGGAAATCGACGACCGCGTCGGTCGCGTGGTGGGCGCTCGGCGCGGCGTCGGCGCGGTCGCCCTCGTCGGCCGCTGTCCAGAAGTCGCGCCAGTCGATGGTGTCGTCGTGGGTCGCGCCAGTCGATGGTGTCGTCGTGGGTCGCGTCAGTCATGCGGTGGTGGGTCGCTGTCGTCGTCGAGCGATGCTTCGCAGGTCCGCGTCGGCGGTCAGGTCGCTTCGTCGGCGGGCTCCGTCCCGGTCCCGGCCTCGTCCTCGTCGCCGCAGTCGTCCGTCCCCGATCCGTCGGCGGTCGTGAATCCGTATGGTACGAGTACTGTCATGTGGGCGTGGCTGTGGCTGGTCGACGAGCGGTGCGTCCGGGCCGTAGCGACCGAGAGACCTCGGCGCTCTCGGGATACCGACGTAGTCGCGACTGCCGGATAAAATTTACTATCTTAGTTAAATTTACTCTTCACCTACAAATTCGTGCGCCTGGGATATAAAGTTTGGGGCTGGCGCGGTGTCCGGCGGTGACGGTCGGCTGTCGCGGGCGAACAGCGGGGTGGGGAAAGCGAACGGTATTAGTGCGTGTCGGGGCGAGTACATCCCAATCGATGACAGCAGACTCGCCCGATTCCGACGCGGCCGAGGGGGACGCCGGTAGCGAGGGAGACGCGGTCCGCACCGACGGCGGGGTCGACGCCGAGGGCGCGGACGACACGACGCTGGACCCGTGGGGGTCGGCGACCGTCTCGGACTACCGCAAGCTGTTCGCCGAGTTCGGCATCGAGGAGTTCGACGAGGTCCTGCCCGAGGTGCCCGACCCCCACTACCTGATGCGCCGGGGTGTCATCTTCGGCCACCGCGACTACCGCCCGGTCGCCCGCGCCATGCGCGAGGGCGAGGACTTCGCCGCGCTCTCGGGGTTCATGCCGACCGGCGACCCGCACATCGGCCACAAGCTCGTCTTCGACGAGATCATCTGGCACCAGCAGCAGGGCGGCGACGCCTACGGTCTCATCGCCGACCTGGAGGCCCACAGCGCCCGCGGGCTGACCTGGTCGGAGATCGACACCCACGCCCGCGACTACGTCCTCTCCCTGCTCGCGCTCGGGTTCGACCCCGAAGAGGGCGAGCTGTACCGCCAGTCGACCAACCGCGACGTGCAGGACATGGCCTTCGAACTCGGCGTCGAGGCGAACTTCTCCGAGTTGCAGGCGATCTACGACTTCGACGGCGAGACCGACGTGTCGCACATGCAGAGCGTCGTCACGCAGATGGCCGACATCCTCTACCCCCAGGCCGACGAGCCCCGGCCCACGGTGATCCCGGTCGGTCCCGACCAGGACCCGCACATGCGGCTCGCGCGGGACCTGGCGGCACGGATGCGCTACTTCCGCGTCACCGAGGCGTTCGCCGGCTTCGAGGTCGACGACGAGGGCGAGCGCGCCCTGCTCGGCGAGGTCTACGAGTCGCTGACTGCGGGTGACGGCGACGCGGCCGGCGACGACGGCGACGACACCCTCCGCTGTGAGGACGCCGCCGAGGCGCTGCGCGCCGACCGCGAGGCCTACGAGGCGGCGGGCTACGGGGGCGCGACCGTCGAACGCGTCCTCGAGAAGCTGGAGAACGCCGGGATGGAGCCGATCCGGCGGCGGACTCGCTTCCTCGGGCGCAACGCCACCGACGCCGCCTTCGACGCCCTGGTCGAGGCCGTCGACGGCGAGAAGCGCGTCTACGACGAGCACGTCGACGCGTTCGAGCTCACCCGCGAGGAGGCGGAGGACCTCGCCCGCGAGGTCGAGACGGACCACGGCGGCTACGGCTTCACGGCGCCCTCGTCGATCTACCACCGGTTCATGACCGGGCTTACCGGCGGCAAGATGTCCTCGTCGGTACCGGCCTCGCACATCTCCCTGCTCGACGACCCCGACGAGGGCTACGACAAGGTGAAAGCCGCCACGACCGGCGGCCGCGAGACCGCCGAGAAACAGCGCGAACTCGGCGGCGAGGCCGACGAGTGCCCGGTCTACGAGCTGTACGCCTACCTGCTCGCGGGCGACGACGACGAGTTCGCCACCGAGGTCTACGAGGAGTGCGTCGGCGGCGAACGGCTCTGTGGCGGGTGCAAGGAGCAGGCCGCAGAACTGATGGCCGAGTTCCTCGAGGACCACCAGGAGAAACGCGAAGAGTGGGCCGACAGGCTCGACGACCTCGACATCGACCTCGACGTGGCGGCCGACCGGCGGGGGTGACGTGGTCCGACCGGCGGGGGTGACGTGGCGGCTGACCGGCGGGCGATCAGATTCGCGGGGTCCGGGACCAGGGTCGCGAGACGCGGACGGCGGTCGGACCGATCCGGACCCGCACGAACGCGGTACGATTTCCCAAGGATAATGAGGGTAAGTGGCATACGAGCGAGCGGATGACAGACAGTGGTAGCGGACGGGGTGGTATCGACACACACGACCGGGGTCGGACCGGTCGCGCGATGGCGACGGTCCGGTCGGTCGCCATCGTCGTCATGGTCGTCACGGCCGCGAGCCTCGCCGGCTGTGGGATGCTCGGCGGGGGCGGCGGTGGCGGCGGCGACGGCGGCGACGGCGGTGACGGCGCTGCCGGCGGGAACATCGACGCGCCGCGGGAGGTCGCCGACCCGATGGACCCCTCGGCGAGCGAGGTGTACTCGCGCGTCCAGGGTATCCTCGGCACGGAGGCGTCGTCGCCGGAGATCCTCGTCAGCAACCTGCCGACGGACCGGAACGTATCGAACGCCTACCTGACGGCGACGGTCGGGCTCCCCGAGAACCCCTCGTCGACGCTCGTCGACTCGGTCAACGTCTCGTACGACCCCAGCGACGACGTCGTCGTGTTCAACGAGGAGACGGTCTACGACATGACCGGCCCCCAGATCGAGGCCGCGCTCGCCTACGGCTTCGCCGTCTCGCTCCACTACAAGAACGACTGGATCGAGAACAATCAGACGATCCTCGGCTACGAGGACCGGGCGGTCACCACCGCGACCGTCGGGGCGGCCACGCGGGCCTACGTCGACGAGCACGTGGACGGCGTGAGCGGGTACGCGGTCCCCACCTTCGAGGAGACGGGGCCCTACCGGTGGGCGTTCCAGGGCGCGATGGAGCATTACGGCGCCGAGTACGTCGACTCGGTCACCGACTCGCCCGCTGACATCCCGTCGATCTACGAGGACGGCGGCCCGGCCACCACCGAACAGATGCTCCACGACACCGACGAGGCCGCGATGGACCTGACGCTGAGCACCTCGGTCTCGAACTGGTGGACCGTCGAGAACATCCCGTTCGGCGCCGGCGCCGGCACGTTCGGCGAACTCGGCACCCGCGCGATCCTGCGGAGCCACCTCCCGGCGTCCGAGGCCGCGGCGGCCGCCGACGGCTGGGGTAACGACTCCGCCGTCGCGTTCCAGTCGGTCCGCAACGCCTCGGCCGGCCTCGTCTGGGTCCACCGCTGGGACTCCGCGAGCGAGGCCGACGAGTTCGTCAACGCGACCGAGGCCTACGCCGACGCCCGGGAGGGCGACAAGTACGCCGTCAACGTCTCCCGGCCCGCCGAGGACACGACCGTGACGGTCGTCCACCGCGGGAACTTCGTGCAGAACGCGGAGGTCTCCTACGCCGACGGCACCGCCGAGGTCGTCGTCGGCGGCGGGTCCTGACGCTCTCGCCGTCCCGCGGAACCGGCCGCTACTCCTCGATCTCGATCTCGATCGGGTCCGCGGCGGGCTCGACCGCGTCGCTCCCGAACCGCTCGGCCAGCCGCCAGCTCGCGACGGCGCCGAGCGTCCCGAGGGCGACGCCCGCCCGGACCCCGGTGTCGCGGTCGCGCAGGACGCGACCGACGGCGTAGCCGACGAGGAAGTTGATCGCGAAGTTGAGCACGGCGCTGCGAGTGCGGTCCATACGCGCCCTTTGTGACCCGGCGGCATAGACGTTGCCTCGCGGTCAGCCCGGGCGGCGTCCCGGCGGCCCCTGGGGCGCGCCGGGTACCGCCCGGTCGCCCCGGGTACCGCCCGGGTGTCACGATTACCGCCCGGTGGCCGAGTCCGGAACGCTTTTGCGCGGCGCCGTGAATGGCCTTCACATGGCACCCGAACCCACGACGGGAAGGACCGCCCCGAGCGCGGCACTGGCGCTCGCTTCGGGGCGCTCCCGCCGGTCGCGCCTCGCCCGCCAGCCAGCGGCCGCGCGGCCGGGGTTCGGGTTTTTCCCCGGCGCCTGAGGGCGGCGGACGCCCGGACCCGACGGTTCGTGTCGAAACGAACCCCGGCGGTCCCGGCGGAAACCGCCCGCGCCGGCTCGCGGGGCGGCCGGTTCGTCCGCGTCGCTCCCGAACCGCTCGTATCGGCGAGGCGCGCCCGTCGTTCGTGCCTCGCAACCGTTAACTGACGACCACGCAGATTCACGACCAACGAATGAAACTCCCGGAAACGCAGGTCGCCGTGCTCGAGGCCGCGAGCGCGGACGACCCCACACCAGTCGAACGGATCGCCGAGGACGTCGGCGAGCAGGTCCAGGCGGTGGCCGGCGCCGCCTTCGAGCTCGAAGACGAGGGGCTGCTCGCCGTCACCGAACGCACCGAGGCCGAGCTCGTCCTCACCGAGGAGGGCGAGCAGTACGCCTACGAGCGGCTGCCCGAACACTCCCTGTGGGTCGGCGCCCTCTCGCAGGGGGCCGACGAGGAGCCCGTCGAACTCGGCGGGGCCATCGGCCGGGCCGGCCTCGAGGACGAGGCGGTCGACATCGCGCTGTCGAACTTCGCCCGGAAGGGCATGGGGACCATCGACAGCGGCTCCATCGCCGTCGACCCCGACTTCGACCCCGAGTCCGACCCCGAGCACGACCTGCTCGAACGGCTCCAGGACGAGGCGGTCGACCCCGAAGACGTGGACGACGACCTCGTCGACGCGCTCGAACGCCGCGGGCTCGTCGCGGTCGAGGAGTCGACGGTGCGGGAGGTCACGCTGACCGACGAGGGCGTCACCGCGATGATGGAGGGCGTCGAGGTCGCCGAGACCGTCGGGCAGGTCACGCCCGAACTCCTGACCTCGGGCGAGTGGCAGGAGGTCGAGTTCGCCGACTACAACGTCGAGGCCGACGCCGAGACGGTCCACGGCGGCAAGTCCCACCCGCTGCGGGAGATGTCCGAGCGGGTCACGGACGTGCTCGTCGGGATGGGCTTCCAGGAGATGCAGGGCCCCCACGTCGACGCCGACTTCTACATCAACGACTGCCTGTTCATGCCCCAGGACCACCCGGCGCGCAACCACTGGGACCGGTTCGCCCTCGAGGAGCCGGCGGCGATCGACCGCGAGAACCTCCCGCCGGACCTCGTGGATCGGGTCGAGTCGGCCCACCGCGACGGCGTCGGCCCCGACGGCGAGGGGTACCACTCCCCTTGGGACGAGGACTTCGCCCGCGCGCTCGCGCTGCGCGGCCACACGACGAACCTCTCGGTGCGCCACCTGGCCGGCCTCGCCGAGGGCGAGCTGGAACCGCCCCAGCGGTACTTCTCCATCGAGAAAGCGTACCGCAACGACACGCTCGACTCGACGCACCTGCTTGAGTTCTTCCAGATCGAGGGGTGGGTGATGGCCGAGGACCTGTCCGTGCGCGATCTCATGGGCACGTTCACCGAGTTCTACGAGCAGTTCGGCATCACCGACATCGAGTTCAAGCCCCACTACAACCCCTACACGGAGCCGAGCTTCGAACTGTTCGGCCGCCACCCCGAGACGGACGAACTCATCGAGATCGGTAACTCGGGCATCTTCCGCCCGGAGATGCTCGAACCGCTGGGCGTCGAGGCCGACGTGATGGCCTGGGGCCTGGCCCTGGAGCGACTCTTCATGCTCGCGACCGGCGCCGAAGACATCCGCGACGTGCACGGCACGCTCGTCGACCTTGATTTCCTCCGCACCGAGGAGGTGGTGTACTGATGCCCACGGTAGCGATCGACCCCGACGAACTCCGCGAGCTGACCGGCCACGAGGACAAGAGCGACGAACAGCTCCGCGAGGACCTGTTCGGCCTCGGCCTCGAGTACGAGGGCGAGACCGACGACGGCGAGTTCGAACTGGAATTCGCCCCGGACCGGTTAGACCGGCTCTCCGTGGAGGGGGTCGCCCGCTCGCTGCGCTACCAGTACGGCGACGACCGCGGCGTCTACATCCCGAACACGAACGACGCCGACTGGACCATCGAGGTCGACGCGGACGTGCCCGACGAGCGGCCGTACGTCACCGGCGCGGTCGTCCGCGGGCTGGACATGGACGAGGGCGCGCTGGAGTCGCTCATCCAGCTCCAGGAGAAGCTCCACGCGACGATGGGTCGCCAGCGCGCCAAGGGCGCCATCGGCGTCCACGACCTGACCATGCTGAAGGGCCAGGTCGGCGCCCGCGGCGGCGAGGACACCCCCGAGGAGGAGGCCGACCCGCGCACCGAGGTCGCCCCCTCGGGCGGCAAGTCCGTCCGCTACACCGGGATCGGTCGCCGGGACGACCGGTTCGTCCCGCTGGAGGAGAACCACGAGATGACCCCCCAGGAGGTGCTGATGGGTCACCACACCGCCAACAAGTTCTCCGACCTCGTCGAGGACTACGGATCGATGCCGGCCATCTACGACGACGTGGGGATGTTCTCGTTCCCGCCGATCATCAACGGCAAGCGCACCGAGGTGACCGAGGACTCCCGCGATCTCTTCATCGAGATGACCGGCACCGACCAGTGGACGATCGACCACATGCTGAACATCGTCTGCTACGCGCTCGACGCCCGCGGGGGGCGCGTCGAGGCGGTCGAGGTCGAGTACGCCGACGACGCCGCCGGCGACTACGCCGGGTCGACGCTCGTCCGCCCGAACTTCGAGACGAAGACCAAGACCGTCGACCACCCGGACGTCGAGTCGATGCTCGGCATCGACCTCGACGGCGAGGAGGTCGTCGACCTGATGGAGCGGGCCGGCCTCGACGCCTCGGCCGAGGACTACGACGCCGAGACGGACGCGCTGTCCTACGAGGTGGAGGTCCCGCCCTACCGCGTGGACGTGCTCCACCCCGTCGACGTGATCGACGACGTGGGCCGGGCGTACGGCTTCAACGAACTCGACCCGCGTTACCCCGACGTGTCGACCGTCGGCGGCCGTCACGAGCGCTCCCGGCTGGAGCGGGCCGCCCGCGAGTCGCTCGTCGGGCTGGGCTTCGAGGACCTGTTGAACTTCCACCTCATCAGCGAGGACGCCAACTACGAGCGGCCGGGCGTCGAGCGCGACAGCGACGCCCTCGGCGGCGGCGAGCCGGCGGTCATCCAGGAACCGTACAGCGAGGACTACGAGATCGTCCGCACCTGGGCGCTCCCGTCGATCCTGCTCGTCCTGGAGAACAACACCCACCGCTCGTACCCCCAGCACCTCTCGGAGGTCGGGCTCGCGATCGAACAGGACGAGACCCGGCCGACGCTGGTCGACGAACGCCACACCGTCGCGGCCGCGCTCGCCCGCCACGACGCCTCCTACGAGGACGCCAAGGCCAGCCTCCAGGCGCTGTGTCGCGCCTTCGACGTGGAACTGGCCACCCCGCCGACCGACCACCCGACCTTTATTTCGGGACGGACCGCCGACGTGGTCATCGACGGCGAGAACGTCGGCGTCATCGGCGAGGTCCACCCCGAGGTACTGGTGGAGTACGACCTGGAGGTGCCGGTCGCCGCCTTCGAGTTCGACCTCGACGCGTTGCGCGAGTAGCCGCCCGCGGGACGACCGACCGCGCTCCGCGGCGACTGACTCTCGGGATTTCACCGCAGAAACCGCTTTACCCGTCGACGTACTCGATGCGTCCGTCGGTTCCGACGGACAGACCGTCCGCCTCGCGGGCGTACGCCTCGAACGCCCGGTACTGCAGCCCGTGCAGCTCCCGGGCGTCGGCGGGCCCGACCGTCTCGAACTCGTCGGCGTAGACGACGTACCCGTTGACCGCGAGCCGTAGCTCCCGGTCGTCGGCCAGCGGCTCGCCGTCGAAGGACACCTCGGTTTCCCCTGCGGTGCGGTCCCGGCGGATGTCGACGCCGGCGAACTGCCCCGTCCAGACCTCGCCGTCGCGGCCGTCGATCCCGTCGGGGTGGACCGACTCGGCGACGAGCGCGCGCAGCTGTGCGCCGGACACGGTGGCGACGAAGACGCCGGCCTGGAAGGGGGCGATCCCCCGGAGGTCCGCGACGGTCACGTCGGGGCCGACCGGCGGCCCGTCCCGGAGCCCGCGGGTGTCGACGTGGGCGGCGTCGGCGTCGGCCACCCACCGCAGCGCGTCGGTCGCGAGGTTCGCCAGCGCGCACTCCCCGCGGAGACGGCGGGCGCGCTCGCGCGGGACCGGCCGGTCGAGCCGGGCGACCACCTCGTCGAGCCCGTGGTCGGCCAGCCGCTCCCGGACGGCCGCGGCCGTCCCTTCGTCGAGCGGGCCCGACGGCACCTCGTGGCGGGTCGCGGTCGCCGGCTCCCCGCGGTCGCCCGGTAGCTCGACCTCCCACAGGACGCGGCCGTTCGCGCCGGGGCGGACCAGCAGCGTGCCGGTGACGCACTCCCGGGTCTCGCTGTGGACGTGCCCCGCGAGGACCGCGTCGGCCGGCGTCTCCCGGCAGAGGTCGCGGGCGACCGCGTCGCCGGCGTGGGCGAGGACGACTACCCGGTCCGGCGCGGGGTCCAGCCCCTCGACCGTCTCGCGGACGGCGGCCACCGGGTCGGTCACCGCGACGGACCGCGGGACGGCGAGGTCCGGCCCGCTCACCCCGACGAGCGCGACCCGGGCGCCGCCGCGCTCGACGACCTTCGCGGCGTCGACGCCGGCGACCGGTGCACCGTCGGACCGGCGGTCCGACGAGGTCCCGCTCGCGCCACTCGCGGGACCCCCGTCGACGCGGACGTTCGCGCCGAGCCAGTCGACGCCCGATTCGGCGACTACTTCCCGGGTGTCGGCCGGCGAGTGGTCGAAGTCGTGGTTGCCGAACGTCTCGGCGTCGGGCGCCACGCGGTCGTAGAACGGGAGCGTCTGCCGACCACGCTCCTCGATGGCCAGCGCGCCCGGCGCGAGCTGGTCGCCCGTCCCGACGACCAGCGTCTCCGGGTCTCGGAGGGCGTCGATGGTGCCCGCGAGTCGTCCGATGCGCTCCGGGCGGTCGAAGGCGTTCTCCAGATCCGAGTAGTGGAGCAGTCGCGGGGCCATCGGCGCCGGTCACTCCCCGGAGCCGGCCGACTCCGACTCCTCCAGCCGGCGCTCGTACTTCGCCAGCGATGTCTCCAGGGCTTCCTCGGCGTCGATATCGAGCGCGTCGGCGGTCGCCAGCAGCGCGAAGACGGCGTCGCCGAGTTCGTCCTCGCTGACGGCCACCTCCTCGGGCGCGGCGCCGTACTCGCCGGACTTGGCGGCGTCGGCGGCGATCTCGCCCACCTCGGCGGCCAGGTCCAGCACCCGGTAGGCCGGGTCGGCGTCCATGTCGTGCTCGTCGACGAACGCGGCGACGCGGGCCTGTGCGTCCATGGGGCGGCTTTGGTCGGTCCCCCACAAAACGATTCGGCGGCGAACCGAGGGTGTTCGGTCCGACTCGCCCGGTGAGTGGTCGTTCCCGGTCGTTGTGTGGACGGGGCTGGAACGAGTGTGACTGAATCGAACGCGACTCCACTCGACAGCGAGTGTTGAAAGCCCTCTAGCAGTGACCGCGACTGCAACTGACAGCAAGCGCTGAAAGCCCTCGCCGCGCTCGCTAGCAGTCGCCTTGACCGCAATCGACAGCAAGCGCTGAAAGCCCTCGCCGCGCTCGCGGTCGCTGAGCGGGATATCCGCGCTCTCCGCACCGCCCGCGCGGATAGGGCCCGCTCAGACGACTGAAGTGAACGCGAGCGCGTCTCGCCCTTTCAGTCCACCAGGACCGCACCGCAACCGCACAGCACCGCAGACGGCCACGAGCCTCCCCAGCCGATTCGGTGCTCGTCGCAAGCTCCTGCGCGCCTCATCCCTCGCGCGGCTATCGTCGCGCGCACGAGAGCGCGCTCCAGCGCGCGCCAGTTCGGCCGGTCGGTCGGGCGTCGCGGTCGGAGGTATCGACCGCCGATCCGGTGGGGTTTTCCCGGGGCTACACGTTCGTTGGGCCATGACCGAGCCGATCACCGAGCGCGTCGACGACCCGGAGGCCGAGCGGGAGTCGGGCCGCCGGAAGATGGAGTGGGCGCGCCAGCACATGCCGATCTGCGAGTCACTGCGTGAGGACTTCGAGGCCGACCGGCCCTTCGCCGGCGAAGTTGTCGGGATGGCGATGCACGTCGAGGCCAAGACCGCGATCCTCGCCGAACTGCTCGCGGTCGGTGGCGCCGAGGTCGCGATCACCGGCTGTAACCCGCTGTCGACCCACGACGACGTGAGCGTCGCCCTCGACGCGGTGGAGGGCGTCACCGCCTACGCCGAGCGCGGCGTCGACGACGACGAGTACTACGCCGCCATCGAGGCGGTCATCGAACACGAACCGACCATCACCGTCGACGACGGGATGGACCTCGTGGCGGCGATCCACGAGGACTACCCGGAACTCATCGACACCATCGTCGGCGGTTGCGAGGAGACGACGACGGGGGTTCACCGCCTGCGCGCGATGGACGACGACGGCGAACTCGCCTACCCGATGTTCGCGGTCAACGACACGCCGATGAAGCGGCTGTTCGACAACGTCCACGGGACCGGGGAGTCCTCGCTCGCGTCGATCGCGATGACCACGAACCTCTCGTGGGCCGGCAAGACCGTCGTCGTCGCGGGCTACGGCCACTGCGGGAAGGGCGTCGCCAAGAAGGCCAGCGGCCAGAACGCCGACGTGGTCGTCACCGAGGTCGAGCCCCGGCGCGCGCTGGAGGCCCACATGGAGGGCTACGACGTGATGCCCATGGACGAGGCCGCCGCCGAGGGCGACGTGTTCATCACGACCACCGGCAACCGCGATGTCATCGTCGAAGACCACTTCGAGGCGATGCAGGATGGTGTCTTGCTCGCCAACGCCGGCCACTTCGACGTGGAGATCGATCTGGACGCCCTCTCGGAGCTGGCGGTCGACGAGTACGAGGCCCGCGACGGCGTGCGGGCCTACGAACTGGCGGACGGCCGCCGGCTGAACGTGCTGGCGGAGGGGCGGCTCGTGAACCTCGCGACGCCGGTGGCGCTGGGCCACCCCGTCGAGGTGATGGACCAGAGCTTCGGCGTCCAGGCCGTCTGCGTGCGCGAACTGGTCGAGTCGGGCGACGACTACGGGCCCGGCGTCCACGACGTGCCCGACCGGCTCGACCGGGAGGTCGCGGAGATCAAACTCGACGCGGAGGGCGTCGACTTCGACTCGCTGACGGAGACCCAGGCGGAGTACATGGGCTCCTGGCAGCACGGGACGTAGAACGGTCGAAAAGTTTCGGGTCGCGGCCCGTCGAGCGGCGCGGCTACTCCTCGGCGGCGCCGGTGAGACAGAAGACGAGCGAGCCGTCGTCGAGGCCGGCGACGCGGGTCTGTGCGGTGAAGGTGTCGCCGCCGTCGGTCTCGCAGACGGTGCCGCCGGTCCACTGCCAGTCGTCGCGGACGGTCTCCAGGGCCGTCGACTCGAGCCGCTGGACCTCCTCGTCGGGGAAACACGCCCGCCAGGGGCGGCCGACCAGGTCGTCGGGGTCGGCGCCGAAGCGGCTGGCGAACACCCTGTTGACGAAGGCGAACGCGCCGTCGGGGTCGACGACGGCGACGGCGTCGCCGGTGGCCTCGATGGCGGTGAGGCTCCGCTCGGCGGTCCGCATCGTGCGGTGGTGGTGGACCAGCCGCCGGATCCGCCCGGCGAGGATCGACATGGTGGTCGCGGGGCTGTTCTTCCGGAGGAACTCCGTCCACGTGGCGTCGGGGATCTCCTCGGCGATGGCGGCCCGCTCCGACCCCGTGAAGAGGACGAACGGGAGCGTCGGCGCCCGCGCGCGCACGTCTGAGAGGAACTCCAGGCCGTTCGTCCCGGGCATGCCGTAGTCGCTGACGACGCAGTCGACGTCCTCGACGTGGGCGAGCGCCTCGGCGGGGACGGTCTCGGTCCGCACCGCGATGTCGTCGTGCTCCGAGAGGTGCATCTCGATCAGGTCCAGGTAGTCGCGGTCGTCGTCGACGCAGAGCACGTCGATCGACTCGTCGCTGCCCGCCGGTGCGCTCGCCGTCGCCGGAGCGATGTCGTCGATCACGGCTGTCACAGGTGTCGGTGCGCCGCCGTGTCCGCCGGCGCGTGGGTCGCCGGTTCGGTCCGGTCGGTCACCGGTTCGGGACCCGCGGTCGCTGTCCCGCCGTCCACCGCCCCCGGACGCCTCATTGCTCGATCGACTCGGTCACGTCCGACTGGATCCAGGCGTGCTCGTTCTCCGGGTCGGCGATCATCGCCAGGCGCGTGTCGCCCACGTCGTACTCCTCGTAGGTCTCCCGGATCGCACCCTCGGCGTCCTCCGTCGAACCCGTCGACGACATCTCAGACACCACCCTCGCCGTCGACGGTGACCGTCCCGTCGTCGTCGATCACGACGCTGTGGCCGTCGTACTCGAACTCCACCGTCGCCGCCCCGCTCTCGTAGATCGCGTCCAGCGCGTCCGTGTCCACGACCTCGTACAGCGGCGGTTCCAGCCGAAGCGGGTCGGTCCCGGTCTCGTCCGCTATCGCCTCGATCACGTCGATACTGACCTGCCCGCTTGATCCTTGTACTGCCATACCGTCCATCCTGTCACCCGATAGGACCACTACCGGTATCGGGCTGTCCGCTACGTGCATACCGCGACCGCCGAGTCGGGGGCAATATGTATAGCGTCGCTCGCGACCGGTGGGGCCGTCGACGACCGCGATCGCGGTCACGTATCCGGGATCGCGGGTTCGACGTTCGGGGTCGGGGGTCCGCGTCCGGCACAGCGGAACGGGTGTCCCGACAGCGGGTCATCGCGACGGGTGGTCGGCCGCCCGCGAGTCGCCGCCACGGGCGGTGGCCGGCCGCGACCCGGGACCCCGGCGACGTGTCGGACGGCGGAGACCAACCGTTAATTGCGCGCCCTCGCAATGGCCGCCAATGGACGCTGGTTCGACGCGCGACCCCGGGCCGGGCCGGGCGGTCGCGGACAGGGGGAACCGCACACCGACGGCGGTCAACGGGCGTGACCGCGGGCCGCCCGGCGCCCGCGGCCGCGCGCTCGCCGCGCTCGTCGCGGCGAC
>NZ_JBLKNX010000036.1:0-19870 GCF_051414055.1 Halosimplex halobium | reverse complement strand
AAAGATGGGGCAAAAAGCCGGTCGACTCGCTCGCTCCGCTCGCTCGCGACCGGAGAACCGCGCGCCGGGGGCGCGCGGACGCTACGGCAGCGAGAACTCGATGGCCGCGCCCTGGCCGAAGCCGACGCACTCCGTCGCCAGCCCCAGGTCGGCGTCGCGGCGGTTCATCTCGTGGATCAGCGTCACCGGCAGGCGCGCGCCGGAAGCGCCGAGCGGGTGGCCGATGGCGATGGCGCCGCCGTTGACGTTGTAGATATCGTCGTCGAAGCCGAGTTCCCGCTGGCAGTAGAGCGCCTGGCTGGCGAACGCCTCGTTGAGTTCCACGAGGTCGTAGTCGTCGGTGTCCCGGCCGGTCCGCTCGCAGAGTTTGCGGACCGCCGGGACCGGGCCGACGCCCATAATTGTCGGGTCGACGCCGGCGACCATGTGGTCGCCCACTTCCGCGAGCACGTCCAGTCCGTGGTCGTCGGCGAACGCGCGGGAGGTGACCATCGTCCCCGCGGCGCCGTCGGAGATCTGGGAGGCGTTGCCCGGCGTGACCGTCCCCTCGCTCTTGAAGACGGTCGGCAGGCCGGCCAGTTTCTCCAGGGTGGTGTCCCGCCGGATCCCCTCGTCCGCGGCGACGGTCCCATCCTCGGTCTCGACGGGGACGATCTCGTCGTCGAACCGGCCGGAGTCGGTGGCGTCGGCGGCGCGCTGGTGGCTGCGGAGGGCGTACTCGTCCTGTTCCTCGCGGCTCACGCCGTACTCCTCGGCGACCTTCTCGGCGGTCATCCCCATCTGGAGCTCGCCGATGTTGTAGAGTTCGGCCAGCCGCGGGTGGACGTTGTGGGTGTTCTGGCCGAGCTCGACGCGGCTCATCGACTCGACGCCGCCGGCGATGACGCAGTCCCGTTGGCCCGCCGCGACGGCGTCGGCGCCGCGCATGATCGCCTCCGCCGAGGAGGCACACCAGCGGTTGATGGTCGCTGCGGGCACCTCCTCGCCCAGGTCCGAGAGGAGGGCGACCACGCGGGCCATGTTGTTGCCCTGCTCGTCGCGCTGCTGGGCGCAGCCCCACAGCAGGTCGTCGACCTGCTCGCCCGCCAGCCCCGTGTCGGCGAGCATCTCGTTCACCAGCGGGACCGACAGGTCCTCGCTGCGTACGTCCGCGAAGGCGCCGTCCTCCTTGCCCTGGGGCGTCCGCCGCGCCTGCACGATGACCGGTGTCGCGTCGCTCATGGATCCGTGGAGGGCCCGCGACGTGTTAAGTCCTCACAAACGACGGACGCGTCGCGCGGAGTTTCTCCGGGGGCCGGAACGGCGGTTCAGCCGCCGGGTTTCACAGCAGGTCGCCGATCACGAAGAGGACGACCGGGGCGACCATCAGCAGGACGCCGACGACCATCAGGACCGCCGGGAGCACGAGCAGGCCCATGTCGGTGAACAGCCACAGCCCCAGGCCGCCCACCAGGAGCAGGAACCCGACGAGTCCCAGTATCAGTCGGAACACGCCCTCTAGTCCGAAGTCGGCCGCGACTTCCGCGACTTCGAGGACTTCGTCCATGGTTCGTCCGGCGTGTCGTTTCTCCGGGAACGTAAAAGTGGTGAGACGTATACGTGAAATATCAACTCTCGCCACCGGCAATATTCGGACGGCGACGGTAGTTCGCGAGACTTATCCGGTCGGGGGACGAATCTCGGTGGGAATGAGCGATCCGGAGCTTGCGGTCGTGGAGTTCGTGCTGACGGCGCAGGCCTACAGCGACAACCGCGACCTAGACGCCGACGACCTGCCGCCCGCCTACCGGGCGGTGTTCTGGAACGACGGGGAGATCGAGCGCCCGCTCTCGGCCACCACGACCACGGCCCGGGAGGCGACCGACGTGGACCGGCCCTGGGAGGCCGTCTCGGGGCTGATGTTCACCGACCGCGACGACTTCTCGGGCACCCTCACCTTCACCGACGAGGACATGGCCGAGGAGTGGTATCTCGATAGAGCGGACGCCGACCGCATCAACGACAACCCCACGCTCGCGTCCGTCTACGAGGAGCGGGTCGACGGCGTCGACTACGAGCACGCCCGCGAGGAGAACCGCCCCGTTCGAGCCGACCGCGTCTGGATCGACCAGCTGCTCGAGGAGTACTTCGACGAGGACGACGAGGACGAACAGGAGATGCTCGACCTCGTCGACATCCGCGCCCCCGAGGAGGTCGAGATGACCATGGACGACCTCGTCCTCACCCCCGACCAGGAGGGCGAGATCCACAAGATCGTCAAGGCCATCGAGCACCGCGACTACCTCGCCCAGATCGGCCTCCGGGAGATCGGCAAGCTCCTGTTCGTCGGCCCGCCGGGCACCGGGAAGACCTCCGTCGCCCGGGCGCTGGCCAGCGAACTCGACCTGCCGTTCGTCGAGGTGAAACTCTCGATGATCACCTCCCAGTACCTCGGCGAGACGGCCAAGAACGTCGAGAAGGTCTTCGAGGTCGCCACCCGGCTCTCCCCGTGTATCCTCTTCATGGACGAGTTCGACTTCGTCGCCAAGACCCGCGCCAGCGACGAGCACGCCGCCATCAAGCGGGCGGTCAACACCCTGCTCAAGAGCATCGACGAAGTCTCGCTCATCGAGCACGAGGTGCTGCTCATCGGCGCGACCAACCACCCCGACCAGCTCGACGCCGCGGCCTGGCGCCGTTTCGACGAGATCGTCAACTTCCCCAAGCCCGACGACCAGATGCGCGCGGACATCCTTCAGGTCGTCACCCGCGAGATGGAGATCGACGACTTCGACCCGATGGCGGTCGCCCGCCAGACCGAGGGGCTGACCGGCAGCGACCTCCGCATGGTCCTCCGCGAGGCGGTGCTGGACGCGCTGACCGAGGAGCGCACGACGCTCACCCAGCAGGACCTGCTGGACGCCGTCGAGGACTTCGAGGAGCGGGACAACCTCAAGAACATGGACATGATCGAGGGCGACCACGACGCCCTGGTTGCCGGCGGCGACATCTCCGGGACGAACGACGGCTCGGAGACGGCGTCGGATGGCGGCCACTCCCACGACCACAGCCACGACCACTGACGCCGGACTCGCCGGCGTCCGTGACGAACGCGTCGGCTCGAACCGCGACCGCTACGCGTCCGGTTCGCTCACCCGCACTAGCTGTTTCCCGATGTTCTCGCCCTCGAACAGCCCGAGGAAGGCCTCGGGAGCATTCTCCAGCCCCTCGGTGACGGTCTCGCGGTACTCGATGTCGCCGCCGGCGACCCACTCGGCCAGTCGTTCGGTGGCCTGCTCGTAGCGCGGTTCGAAGTCGCCGACGAGAAAGCCCTCGACGCGAGCGCGGGTCTCGATGAGGGTCCCGAGCTTCCGCGGCCCGGTCGGCTGCTCGGTGGCGTTGTAGTGGGCGATCTGGCCGCAGACGGCGACGCGGGCGTCGACGTTCAGCCGGTCGAACACGGCGTCGGTGATCGGCCCGCCGACGTTGTCGAAGTAGCAGTCGACGCCCTCGGGCGCCGCCTCGTCCAGCGCCGCGCGGTAGTCGTCCGTCTCCTCGTAGTTGATCCCGGCGTCGAACCCCAGCTCGTCTTCGATGAACGCGACCTTCTCGTCGGACCCCGCGAAGCCGACGGCTCGGGCGCCCGCGAGGGCGGCGATCTGACCGGCCACGGAGCCGACGGCGCCCGCGGCGCCCGTGACGACGAACGTGTCGCCGGGGCCGGGGTCCGCGACCTCGGTGGTCCCGAAGTAGGCGGTCCGGCCGGGCATCCCCAGCACCCCCAGCGCCGTCGAGACCGGGGCCAGGTCCGGGTCGACTTCCGTGAGGGCGGTCCCCGGCGCGGTGGCGTAGTCGGCCCACTCCAGGTTGCCGACGACCACGTCGCCCGGTTCGAACTCGGCGCCCGCCGACTCGACGACCTCGCCGACGACGCCCGCGCGGAGCGGGTCGCCCACGTCCCAGGGCTCGGCGTAGGACTCGCCAGCGCTCATTCGGCCGCGCATGTACGGGTCGACCGAGAGGTACCGCGTCCGGACGAGCACCTCCCCCGGGTCGGGCTCCGGTACGTCGGTCTCGACCAGTTCGAAGGTGTCGCGGTCGGGCGTGCCGTCGGGGCGCTCGGCAAGTCGGAACTGCCGGTTGCTCGCTCGCATGGCAGCCGGTAGGGACGCCGGCCCGAAGAGTCCGGGGACCGCGGCGAACCGCCGCGGGGACCGGTCGCGCCCCGCGGCACGACCGTCAGCGTTTCGACGGTGACGGACCAACGGGCGGGTATGTACGTCTCGCCAGCGGTCCGCACCATCCGCGACGACCCCGTCGAAGGCGAGTCGGTCGAACTCCTGCTGGAAGTCGCCGACGAGGCGACCCTCGACGGCGTGGCGGCGGCCGTCGAGGCGGCCGGCGCGACGGTCGAAGACGAACTGGAGTTCCGGACCCTGAAGGTGTCGGTCGCGCACAAACGGGTCGGCGCGGTCTGCGAGGTCGACGGGATCGACCACGTCGAGACGGGGAACACGCTCGGGATCGACCCCGACGGTGCCGGCGAGGACGTGCGCCCGGAGAATACGGGCGAGGACGTGCGACTCGACGGCGCGAGCGGGGACGGCCGCCCGAACGACGCGGACGGGGACGTGCCGCCCGAGCGGTGACGGCCGTCGCCGTTCCCGTCCGTTTCCTGTCTGCTTCCCGCCTGACTCCCGTCCGCTCGCCGTACCGGGGGCCGGCCCGCGGACCGGCGCCAGGGGCCGCGAACGCGCGTTCGGCGGGTCGAAACGCCGAACGCGGCCGCTGACGGCGAGAGCGCAAGCGTTTACTTCGCCCCAGCGCTACTCGCCGTCATGCCCGACTGTCCACTCGCGGACGAGTGCCCCAGTTTTCAGGAGCGCATCGAGGGGATGGGCTGTACGCACTACGGCGACCGCGGCGGCGCCGAGTGGTGCAATCACTACAACCAGCCGATCGAGGACCTCAAGAGCCAACCCGTCCAGCCCGGCCAGGAGGTCGTGGTCACCGTCGAGGACATCCACGAAAGCGGTGCCGGCGTCGGCCGCACCGAGGACGGCTTCATCATCATGGTCGACGGCGTCCTGCCGCCGGCCCGCGCGAAGGTGAAGATCACCAAGGTCCGCTCGAACCACGCCCGCGCCGAGGAGCTCGAACGCCTCCCGGACGACCCCGACGACGAGGACGCGTCCGACGCCGAAGAGGCCGAGGACGCCGACGAGTCCGACGACTCCGAAGACGAGGACGACGACCGCGAGCGCCTCGGCAGCCGCGACAACTTCTGGGGCTCGTAACGGCCCTCGCGGCCGGCGCTCCTGCCTGGACAGTCGTACCGCCGCGGCCGCCGCGACCGCAGTCGAACCGGTCGTCCCCGCGCTCGTCGCCTTCCAGCGGTTTTTTGTCGCCCGATCCGCCACGGTAGCTCAGTGGTTCCCGACCCGACAGTCCCCGAGGAATCCGACGGCGACGAGCCGGTGCCGGCCAGCGACGGGAACGGCGCGTCGGCGGACTCCGCAGAGGCGGCCGGTCGCTCCCGCGAGGAGAGCGAGCCCGCCGACCCGGTGGAGGCGCACCTCGACGACGCCCTGGAGCGGGTCGCCCACGGCGCGACCGTCTCGGTGCCGAGCATCCTCGTCCAGCGCGGGCTGACCGTCGCGTTCACCGCGGTCCTGACGAACGGCTTCGCGGCGAGTTCCTACGGCGTCTTCGCCGTCGCCCGCCGCCTCCAGCAGTTCCTGTTGCACGTCGCGCTGGGGTTCCGGAGCGGGCTGAGCCGCTTCCTGCCGAACGCCGACTCGCCGGCCGAACGGGACGCCCTGGTGACGGTCGCCGGGCTGCTGCTGGGGACCGTCGCGACCGTCTTCGGCGCCGGGCTGTACCTCGCCGCGCCGCTGGTGACCTCGATCACCGACCAGCGGCCGCTGTTCGAGACGACGCTTCGCGTGTTCGCGCTCGGGCTGCCGGCGACGGTGTGGCTGTTCACCGCGACGGAGGTGCTCCGCGGGCTCGAGGAGGTCGCGGCGCTGAACCTCGCGCTGCGGGTCGGCTTCCCGGCGGCGCAGCTGCTCGTCGGCGTCGTCGGCGCGGTGGTCTTCGGCGACCTGGTCGCCGTCGCGGTCGGCGTCGTCGCCGTCTCGGGACTGACCGGCCTCGCCGCGACCGCGTGGCTCGTCCGCGGGCGCGGGATCGGGCTCCGGTTCCGGAACCGCGATAGAGACCGCGACGCCGAGGGAGAGGCGGACGCGAGCGTTCCCGACCTCCGCTCGGTGGGGCGCCGCTACGTCCGCTACACGGCCCCGCTGTTCGTCGGCGGGGTCGCGACGACGATCCAGCGGCTGGGCTTCTACCCGCTGATCGCCGTCTACCTGACGGACGTGGCGGGCGGCGTCTTCGCGGTCGGGATGGTCGTCGGGTCGCTCGTCAGGTTGCCGCTGATCGGGCTCAACCAGTTCGTTCCGCCGGTCGCCGCCGCGCTCCACGAGGACGACCACCGCGGCGCGCTCTCGCGGTTCTACCACGTCACCAGCCGGCTCGTCCTCGTCGGCGTCGTCGGCCTCTCGGTCCCGGTGGTCGTCTACCGCGAGACCGTGATGGCGCTGTTCGGGCCGGCGTTCGTCCCCTACGCGCCGCTTCTGGTCGGATTCGTCCTCGCGCAGTTCGGCGCCTGCGCCGCCGGCAGCGTCGGCATCCTCCTGATGATGACCGACAACCAGCGTCCCTACCTCGCGGTCAACGTCTGCATCACGCTCCTGCTGGCCGCTATCGCCGTGCCGCTGACGGTCCGGTACGGCCTCGCGGGGCTCGTGGCGAGTTACGTGCTGATGCTGACGCTGAACAACGGGCTGGAGGTCGCCGTGCTCTACCACTTCGAGCGGCTCCAGCCGTTCACGCCGCTGCACGGGAAGCCGCTGGTCGCCGCGGTCCCGCTCGGGGTCGTCGCCTGGAGCGCGAAGGCCGCCGTCGCCGGGCCGGCGGCGCCGGTCGTCGGCGCCCTCGCGGGGCTCGCGGCGTACGCGGCGACGCTCCGAGTCCTCGGGTTCACGCCGACCGAACGGCGGCTGGCCGGCACGCTCCGCGACCGGTACCGCGCTGTGCTCGCGCGGGAGTGAGCGGGACCGCGAGGAGGTCGTCGGCGACGGAGAAAGCGATCCGGAATCTCCCGGTTCTTTGGGGCGCCGGCCCGACCACTCGCGTATGGACCTGCAACTCGACGGCAGCGCGGCACTGACGACGGCCAGCTCCAGCGGTCTCGGCCTCGCGAGCGCGAAGGCGCTTGCCCGCGAGGGCGCGGACGTGGCGGTCTGCGGCCGCACCGAATCGCACCTCGAATCGGCCGAGGAAGAACTGCGGGACCTCGGCGGCGGCGACGTGCTCGCGGTCCAGGTCGACCTGACGGACCGCGCCGAAGTGAAGGCGTACGTCGAGGAAGTGGCCGATGCCTTCGACGGCATCGACCAGGTCGTCATGAGCGCGGGCGGCCCGCCCAGCGGCGCGTTCCTGGAGATGGACGACGAGGACTGGTACGGCGCCTACGACACGCTCGTCATGTCGGCGGTGTGGACGACCCGCTTCGCCCACCCCTACCTCGCCGAGTCCGAGCAGGGCTCGATCACCGCGATCACCTCGCGGTCGGTCCGTGAGGTCATCGACGACCTGGTCCTCTCGAACGCGGTCCGCCGGGCGGTCATCGGCATGGTCAAGACCCAGGCGCGGGAGTTCGCGCCCGACGTGCGGGTCAACGCGGTCCTGCCGGGCGCCCACGAGACGGCCCGCATCGAGGAGCTCATCGAGGACGGCGTCGAGCGCGGCGAGTACGACAGCTACGAGGAGGGCCTGGAAGACAAGGGCTCGTCGGTCCCGCTCGGGCGGATCGGCGACCCGGGGGAACTCGGCGACGTGGTGGCGTTCCTCGCCAGCCCGCGGGCGAGTTTCGTGACGGGGACCGCGCTGCCCATCGACGGCGGCGCGATGCGGAGCTAGGCCGGGCGCCCGACCGACAGTTCCGTCAGCCACCGTCAGCGCGCCGGGTGCCCACCCCTAGCGCGTTCCTGGCGAGCCGCCGCCCTGACTCTCGCTGTCGGCGGTCAGCGACCAGACGAGCAGTCCCAGCGAGATCAGCGCGACGAACACGGAGACGACGTAGCCGACCGAGTCGGCGGTCCCGAGGACCGCCCCCGGCAGGAACGCCGAGACGACCAGCAGGACCGTCGCCGAGACCGTCCCCGCCAGCGCGAGGATCAACAGCCAGAAGCGAACCGCCGGGTCCATGCTGGGAGCGTCTTGTCGTCCGCGGGATTTGAGCGTTCCGCCGCGCCGAGGGCTCACTCCGCCGTGGCGGCGTCGAGATTTTCGAGGGCGATGCCGGTCCCGGCGGCCATCCCGAGGATCGCCGTCGCCACTAGACCGAGGATCACCACGAGCGGTTCGGCGCCGGATCCGACGGTCTCGGCCACGAGCAGGGCGAGGAACGTGAACAGGCCGGCGAACGCGCCCGACCACAGCGACGGGCGCTTCCACGAGTCGACGCGCGATTTCAGGTCGAAGTGGGCCCTGGCGAGCAGGCCCAGGCCGAGGGCGTACACCAGTCCGAACGCGACGGCGCCGAGGTGGAGGCCGGCGAACTCCCGGGCGACGGCGGCCACGCCGACCCCGGCGGCGATACTCGGCGGCCAGTACAGGAGGGCACGCATACCTCCGGGTTGAGACCGTCGGCCGAAAAACGTTCCTGTGCGAACAGTTCGCCTGGGTGCGGTAGACCCGATGGGTCCGGTCAGTTCGGCCGGTCAGTCCCCGTCGGCGCCGACGACGACGGTGACGTCGTCGCCGTCGAGCCCCTCGGCCTCGGCCGCCACGTCGACCCGGCCGCCCTCGCGGTCCGCGCGGACGACGGCGATACAGGTCCCGTGGTAGGCCGAACGGGTCTCGCCGACCCACGGCTCGTCGCTGTCGAGGTTCCCGTTGTCGACGCCGGCGATCTCGCCCGCGCCGGAGACCGAGAAGGCGACCTCGTGGTCGGCGCGGGGGACGCGCACCCCCTCGTCGTCGACGACGGTCGCCTCGACGTACACGAGGTCGCGACCGTCGGCGGCGAGCGTCTCGCGGTCGGCCGACAGTTCGAGGCTCGCGGGCTCGCCCGCCGTCTCCAGTTCGTGTTCGGCGACGACCTCACCTTCTTCTTTCGCCACCGCACGCAGGGTACCCGACTCGTAGGGGACGTACCACTCGATGGGGCGGGGGCCGTAGTCGTCGGCGCGCTGGGTGCCGAGGTACTCGTCGTTCTGGTAGAGGTCGACTTCCTCGGCGCTGGTGAACGTGTAGACGTTGACGAAGCCCTGGGAGTCCTCGCGGTCGGGGAAGTTCCAGTGCTCGGAGAAGGGCGGCCCGCTCCACGCCGGGCGACAGGCCGGGCGCTCGCGGTCGTGGTCCACGGCGGCGGCGAAGACGACAGGTTCCTCCGACCAGGCGGCCTGGTGGAACCGCCCCGAGGGCTTGATGGCGCCGGTGGTGTCGATCAGGCCGGTGGGCCACCCCTTGCTGGGCCAGTCGCGGGCCTCGCCGAGGTAGTCGATGCCCGGCCAGAGGAACTGGCCGCAGACATCGTCGCGCTCTTCCACGTCGTACCACGGGTTCCGAGGGACGAATGCGAGCGGGTCGTCGTCGGCCCCGCGGAAAAAGCGGCGGTTCTCCGAGCCGAGGATGGGCAGGTCGACGCCCGCCTCGCGGTAGTCGTCGTACCAGTGTTCCTGGTAGTTGCCGACGAGCACGTCGACGTGTTCGGCGACGCGCTCGATGTTCTCGACGACGCCCTCGGTGCCGTCGCCCCACGGGGGGTTGCCGTAGGTCACCGGGCGCGTGGGGTCCATCTCGCTGGCGGCCTCGGTGAGCATCGCGAGGTCCTCGATCATCTCGTCGGAGCCCTGGTCGAAGTTCTCGTTGCCGACGCTCCAGAGCACGATCGAGGGGTGGTTGCGGTCGCGGTCGATCATCGCCGCGAGGTCGTCGGCCCACCACTCGTCGAACCACTCGTCGGCGCCGACGTGGCGCCACTTGTCGTACACCTCGTCGACGACGAGGAAACCCATCCGGTCGCACAGATCCAGCAGTTCGGGCTGGGGCGGGTTGTGCGCGGTCCGGATGGCGTTACAGCCGAGTTCCTTGAGCGTCTCCAGGCGGCGCTCCAGCGCGCGTTCGGTGACCGCCGCGCCGAGACAGCCGGCGTCGTGGTGGAGGTTGACCCCCTTCATGTCGACGGGCTCGCCGTTGAGGAAGAAGCCCCGATCGGCGGTCCACTCGAAGGTCCTGATACCGAAGGGCGTGACGTAGTCGTCGACGGGTTCGCCCCCGCGGTAGACGACCGTGCGGGCGAAGTAGCGGATGGGGTCGTCAAGCGTCCAGCGGTCGGGGTCGGCGACCGAGAGGCGCTGCTCGAACTCGTGGCTCTCGGGGGCGCCGGGCTCGACCGTCGCCTCGCTGCCCGCGGTCGCGACGACCTCCCCGTCCGCGTCGACGATGTCGGTCTCGACGGCGACCTCGACCGGGCCGTCCTCGTCGTTTTGGACCTCGGTGAGCACCTGCACCTCGGCGCGCTGGCGGTTGACGGCGTTGGTCCGCACGTCGGTGCCGAACGGCGCGACGGCCACCGGGTCGGTCTCGACGAGGTGCACGTCGCGGTAGATGCCCGAGCCCGTGTACCAGCGGCTGTGTGGCTGTTCGCTGTTGTCCACGCGGACGGCCAGCGTCTCGCCGCCGGTCACGTCGAACTCGCTCAGGTCGTAGTTGACCGTCGAGTAGCCGTAGGGGCGGTGGCCGACGTGCTCGCCGTCGACGTACACGTCGAAGTTGCGGTAGACGCCGTCGAAGCGGATGGTGGGTTCGCCCTCGATGTCCTCGGGGAGTTCGCGGCGGTACCAGCCGACGCCCTCGGGGGCGTAGCCCTGCGAGGCGCCGCCTGGGTTGTCGGGGTCGAAGGGCCCCTCGATGCTCCAGTCGTGGGGCACCTCGACGCGCTCCCAGTCGCCGTCGTCGAGCGCGGGGTCTGCGCCGTGGTCGGGGTCGCCGCGCGTGAACCGCCAGCCGGTCTCCAGGCGGCGCCGTCGTCGGTGCTCCTCGTCGGGACCGTCGGCAGTCGGCATACGCGCACGTCGCACAGCCCCGTCAACTAGCTTGTGACATCGGCGGCCAGTTCCGGGGCCGGGACCGGTCGGGGCGCCACGCTTTTCGACCCTCCGACCGTCCGGCGGTGATATGGCCGAGTCACCGATCGACTCCCGCCCGCTCCGATACCTCGTCCTCCTCTGCGTCTGGGTCGGGTTCATGGGCCTCCTGTGGGTCGTCCTGGGGATGGTTCCCCAGTCGGGACCCGCGAACGCGGCCGGCCGGTTCGCGGCCATCGTCGTGACGCTCGCGCTCTGGGCGGAGGTCCACGCCCGGATCGCCGAGGGCACGTCCCGCTGGGACCCCCGCGCCTGGGGTGAGTGACGCCCGTTCCCGACCCCGGAATCGCGTCTCGACCTCGAACGCCCCCCGACTCGTGCGCTTCCCGGACGGAAGTGACGGTCGTCTCCGCCGTACGCAAAGTTTTAGCCCGGGCTCGCCCGTACCCGGGGTATGGTGACGTTTCTGTCCGGCGGGACGGGCACGCCGAAGCTCCTGTCGGGCGCCGACGCCGTCTTCGACCCCGCCGACGCGACCGTCGTCGGCAACACCGGCGACGACGTGGAGCTGGGCGGCCACCTCGTCTGTCCGGACGTGGACACCGTCCTCTACCTGCGGGGCGGCCGCCTGGATCGGGACACCTGGTGGGGGATCGCCGACGACTCGGCGACCACCCACGGGGAACTCGTCGACATCGCCGAGGCGGCCGGGCTCGGGACCGAACCCCGCTACCTTCCCGCCGAACGCCAGACCGCGGGTCGCGAGATCGCCCGCTGGCGGCGCTTCTCCGGCGTCGGCGAGTTCATGCACATCGGCGACGCCGACCGCGCCGTCCACGTGACGCGGACGAGCCTCGTCGACGAGGGTCATACCCTCACCGAGGCGACACGGGCCCTCGCCGATGCCTTCGACCTGACCGTCGACCTGCTCCCGATGAGCGACGACCCGGTCGCGACCATCGTCCACACCGAGTCGGGCCCGATGCACTTCCAGGAGTTCTGGGTCGCCCGCGGCGGCGAGCCGGCCGTCGAGTCCGTCGAGTTCCGGGGGAGCGAGGCGGCGACCGCGACCGACGCCGCCCTCGACGCGCTTGCCGACCCGGTGGTGGTCGGCCCCTCGAACCCGATCACGAGCCTCGGACCGATGCTCGCGCTCGACGAGGTCGCCGCGGCGCTCGCGGAGACGCCGGTCGTCGCCGTCTCGCCGTTCGTCGAGGACACCGTCTTCTCCGGGCCGGCCGACGACCTGATGGAGGCCGAGGGCTACGCGGCCAGCACCGCCGGGGTCGCCGAGGCCTACCCCTTCGCCGACGCGTTCGTCCTCGACGAGGCCGACGGGACCGACCTCGACCGGCCGGTCGTCCGCACCGACACCCGGATGGACGACGAGCGCGACGCCGAGCGGGTCGCCCGCGCCGCGCGCGAGGCCCTGGAGGCGGTGCGATGACCGGCGGAACCGGTCCAGGCTCCGCCGCACCCTTCGGGCCCCGCGTGGCGCTGGCGAGTCTGAGCGGCCGGTCCGACGCCGAGTGGGCGCGCGCCGCCGGGGAGTTCGCCGGCGCCGCGTTCCTCGGTGGGATCGCGCTCGACGGACCGACCCGGGAAGCGGCCCGCGAGATGGTCGACCGCGACCGCGAGGAGTTCCTCCCGGACGAGCCGCTGGCGTTCGTCGACGACCAGCTGGCCGCGCTGGCCGACGCGCCGCTCCTGGCGGGGTTCAACGTCCGCGCGAGCGGGCCGCAGCCGGTCCGCGAGGCCGCCGAGGTCTGTGCCGACCGCGGAGCCGTCCTCGAAGTCAACGCCCACTGCCGGCAGTCGGAGATGTGCGCGGCGGGCGCTGGCGAGTCGCTGCTGCGCGAGCCCGACCGGCTGGCCGAGTACGTCGCGGCCGCCGCCGGGACCGGCGCGCCCGTGAGCGTGAAGGTCCGGACGGAACTGGCGGGTGTCGACCTGCCGGCGGTCGCCGCGCGAGTCGACGACGCTGGCGCCGACATCGTCCACGTCGACGCGATGGACTCCGAGCACGTGGTGGCCGAGGTGGTCGAGGCGACCGACGCCGCGGTCGTCGCGAACAACGGCGTCCGCGACCGCGAGACGGTCCGCGAGTACCTCGCGTACGGGGCCGACGCGGTGAGCGTCGGCCGCCCGAGCGACGACCCGCGCGTCCTCCGGCGGGTCCGCGCCGCCGTCGACGAGTGGTTCGAGGACGACTCCGGCGACCCGAGCAACCGCGCCGGCTCCAGCGGACACAGCGACCCCGACGACGAGCCCCGGCGTCGCGCTCGGCCGACAGGCGGAGGGTCACAGCCGTGAGGACCGTCGCCCAGAACGCCGAACTCGCGCTGTTGCTCGAAGTCGCAGGAACCCCGAAACCCGGCAACGTCGACCGCCGCCGGGAGTACGCGGATCTGCGGTTCGAGCACTTCCTCGCCGGCGCCGTGGGGGCACAAGATGGGCTCCGGATGGCCGCCAACGGCGGCCCGCTCGGCGAGTCGTTCCGCCGGGCTATCGAGGGGATGAGCGAGCAGCGCGGCGGTAACACCCAGTTCGGTGCAATCTTGCTCCAGATGCCCCTCGTCGCGGCCGCAGGCGACGACGACCGGGAACTGTCGCCCGAGGGCGCGACAGCGGTAGTCGAGTCCACGACAGTCGCCGACGCCGCGGACTTCTACCGCGCCTTCGAGGCGGTCGACGTGGCCGTCGACGACCCGCCGGAGGACATGGCCGCGCTGGACGTGCGCCGCGGGGCCGACGCCGTCCCCGACCTGGAGGAGCGCGGGCTCACGCTCGCCGACATCATGGAACGGTCGGCCGACCGCGACGGCGTCGCCCGCGAGTGGGTCGGGGGCTTCGAACGCACGTTCGCCGCCGCCGAGTCCATCGGATCGGGCGACCCCGACCGGCCGGTCACCGACCGCGCCGTCGACGCGTTCCTCGACATGCTCGCCGCCGAGGTCGACACCTTCGTCGTCACCCAGCACGACCGCGCGACCGCCGAGCGGGCGACCGAGCGCGCGCAGGCGGCGCTCGACGGGGAGATCGACCCCGACGTGCTGGCCGAGGAGTTCGTCGCCGAGGGGATCAACCCCGGGACGACCGCCGATACGGTCGCCGCCGCGCTGTTCGTCGCGCTGGAGCGGGGACTCGAAATATGACCGGGGACACGGGTTGGCCCGTCGAACTCTCGGGCGTCGTCGAGTCGGTCGTCGCCACGCTTGGCCCGAACGACCGCTGGAACGTCGCCGCGCTCGGCCTCCACGCCGGCGATCCCGTGACGGCGCGGACCTACGGCCGCACTCGCACCCGGCGCAACTTCCGCGAGCGCGGCGGCGGGGTCGTCCAGTTCACCCGCGACCCCGTCGCGTTCGTCGACGCCGCGCTCTCGGTCTACGAGGTCGACGAGCCCGTCCTCGACGGCGCCGACGCCTGGGTCGAGGTCGAGGCCGAGCGCGTCGGGAGCGAGCGCGAGGGCGACACCGAGATAGTGACGTGGGAGCTCCGGCCGGTCGACAGCGGGGTCGAGCGGCGGGTGGTCCCGACGACGAATCGGGGGTTCTACGCCGTCGTGGAAGCCACCGTCGCGGCCTCGCGGCTGGACGTGCCGGGCTACGACCGCGAGGTGCTGGTCGATCGGTTGGCGTACTTCGAGAGCGTCGCCGAGACCGCCGGCGGCGAGCGCGAACGGGCCGCGTTCGACCGGATCGACGAGTTGGTCGACGCGGAGTGGTGATCTGACGTGGATCTTCTGCGGTCGACAAACCGATCACGAATGTGGCCTCTTTCGTCACCGCGAACAGCGTGAAAGCCCCGACGCGTTCGACTCGCGCGCCTCGCTGCGCGCTTCACTCGCTTCGCTCGTTCCAGTGCTTGCCTCGTCGGGCTTCGTCGAACGCGTCGCCCCTTTCATTCCCGCCCGCACAGACTGACCGGCCAGCCGACGCGGGTGGGAATGAAAGGGGCCGATTGCTCCGGGAACCCGGGCGACGTAAGCACCGCAGGGAGTGTAACGACCGAGGAGCGCAACGAGCCCCGGGACCGGAGCAATCGGGGGCTTTCACGCTGTTTGCGGTGCTGGCGTCCCTGTCTGCTGCCGGAGTCCTCGTGCGGTCGCAAGTTCGCCCAACTCTGAGGCCGAAAGCATTTGGTCGGACGGTCCCGGACGGCGTGTATGGACTACGACGAGGCGGGGCGGGTCTGCCGGCGGATCCTCGACGCGGTGAGCGAGGCGGTCATCGCCGACGACCGGTTCCTGGAGCAGGTCCTGACGGGCGTGCTCGCGCAGGGCCACGTCCTGCTGGAGGACGTGCCCGGAACGGGGAAGACGCTGACCGCGCGGTCGTTCGCCAGCGCGCTCGGGCTGTCGTTCTCGCGCGTCCAGTTCACGCCGGATCTCTTGCCCTCGGACATCACAGGCTCGAACGTCTACAACGAGGCCACCGGCGACTTCGAGTTCGTGCCCGGGCCGGTGTTCGCGAACGTCGTGCTGGCCGACGAGATCAACCGTGCGCCGCCGAAGACCCAGGCCGCGCTGCTGGAGGCGATGGGCGAGGGCCAGGTCACCGTCGACGGCGAGACGACGGCCCTGCCCGATCCGTTCTTCGTCATCGCGACGCAGAACCCCATCGAGCAGGAGGGTACCTTCGGCCTGCCCGAAGCCCAGCGCGACCGCTTCGTGTTCAAACTCGCGATGGGCTACCCCGACTTCGACGACGAGCGGACGCTGATCGACCGCCGGGCCGACCGGACGAGCCAGTCGCCGAGCGTCGACACCGTCGTCGACCCGGAGACCGTCGGGGAACTGCAGGCGGTCCCCGAGACCGTCTCCGTCGACGGGAAACTCCGTGACTACGTGGTCGAACTCGGGCGGGCGACCCGCGAGGACGACCGCGTCGACGTGGGCGTCTCGCCGCGCGGGGTGCAGCGACTGTTCGAGGCGGCGCGGGCCGCGGCGGTCATCGAGGGGCGCAGCTACGTCGTCCCCGAGGACGTGCGGCGGGTCGTCCACGCGACGTTCGCCCACCGGCTCGTGCTGACGACGGAGGCGAGCGTCCGCGACGCCGACCCCGCCGACGTCGTCGACGACGTGCTGGGGCGGGTCGCCGTCCCCGCGGTCGACGAGTCGCGGTAGCCTACCGGACCCTCCGGGCCCTCTCCGGACTATCGCAGCGCGACGACGAGCAACAGGAGTCCGGCGACGACGACGGCGAGGGCGAAGGGGACGGTCGTCACGTCGGCGATGGTGGCGTTCGCGGCGACCCGGTGGGCAACCGCGGCGAACCCCGCGGCGCCGACGCCGACGGCGAGCGTGGCGCCGACGTGGACCGACTCGGGGGCGAGCGTGTCGGCGCCCCGGCCGACCTCCCGGCCGAGCACGGCGCCGTACTCGCCGGCGTCCCAGACGACGAAAGCGGCGACGACCCCGCCGAGGACGAGGGGTGGGCCGGCGTCCGCGCCGGGCGCGAACGCGGCGGCGACGAAGATACCGGCGGCCGCGAGCGCCGGGCCGGGCGCCGATTCCGGGAGCGCGCCGGTGCTCGCGACCACCGCGAGCGCCAGCGAGAGCGCGGCGGTCATCCCGACGAGGACGGCCGCGAGCGTCGTGACGACGGGGAGCGACCCGTAGAACGCGACGACCGCGTCGGACTGGCGGACGAAGACCGTCTCGAACCCGCCGGGGAGCGCGTCGGCGACGAACGATAGCGTCGGTGCGAGGACGACCCCGTGGACGGCGACGGCGAGCGCGACGACCGCGCCGCCGCCGACGAACGGGGTCAGCGCGACGACGGCGTCGACCGCGTCCGTGCGCGCCAGCCGACCGAGCAGCCAGACGACGGCGGCGGTCCCGCCCGCGACGAGGACGGTCGCGAGTAGCAGCGCGCGAAGCCCGTGGCTCGCGGTCACGGCCGCGAGGAGACCGTAGACGCCCGGAGAGAGCAGCGACCGCAGGTCCGCCGGCGCGAGGACGACCTCGACGAGCGTCACCGGGAGCGCGAACGCCGTGACGACGAGCGTCCGGCGGGCCGCGCGGACGACGGCGTCGGTGGCCGCCTCGACGCGGTCGTCGGTCCGCGGCGTCGACAGCTCGTCGACCGGGAGGGCGTCGACGCCGCGGGCGACCGCCAGCGACGCCGCCGCGACGAGGGCGGCGAACGTGAGCAGGTGCGTCCGTCCGGGGACCGGCGCGACGACCGCGCCGACGGCCCCGGCGAGCCGTTCGGCGAGCGGCGCGAACACCGGCGCCTCGCCCGCCCCGCCGAGGCGGGCGAGGAGCGTGGTCAGGAGCATGAGCGCGGCGACGACCAGCGGGACGACGAACGTCTTGACCGCGAGCTTCGCGTACGCACGGACGGTTTCCGGGCGGAGCCTGCCCGCGGCGGTCGCGAACCCGCCGACCAGCGCGAGCGTCCCGCCGAGGACGACGACGGTGGCGCTGGCGACGCGGAGCCCGCGGGGGCGGATCTGGGCGACCTCCGGGACCGGGTACGCCGCGGCGAGCAGGGCGAGGAACGTGTAGCCGACGGCGACGGCGAAGCTCGCCCCGACGCCGAGCGCGAGCACGCCCGCGGCCGCGGTCGCGGTGCCGCGCCACCGGTCGCGGTCGACCAGCCACAGGCTCGCCGCGACCGCCGCCGCGTGGGCGACCGCGACGACGGCCGGGAGCGTCGGCGCGACCCGCCCCATCAGCGCGACGGCCGCCGCCAGCGTGACGACGAGGACGACCGCGGCGCTGGCCCGTGTCGGCAGTTCGGTCCGGACCGACGGCCCGGTCGCGGCGCCCTCGCCGTCCGCCGGGGCGTCCCGGGCGTCGGCGTCAGCCATGGGATCCCCCCGGGAGCTTCGCCAGCGCGGCCGCCAGCGCGCCCTCGATGGGGTCGTCGCGGTTCCAGTCGACAGCGGTCGCGCCGGTCGCCGACACGTCCGCCAGGCGGACGGCCCGCTCGTGGCCCGCGACCCGCTGACCGAGCGATCCGCCGTCCGTGGCGCCCGGGCTGAGGACCACGACGGGGTACCCGCGGCGGCGCAGCCGGCGGACGACGGCGACGGGCCAGTCGTCGACCAGCGGCGTCACGAGGACGACCCGCGCGGTCGTCGGGAACTGCGAGAGCAGCAGGTCGACGGCGTCAGTCCCGCCGTCCGGCGCCGCTCCACCCGGCGGGTCCGCCGGCCGCTGTCGGTCGGCCGCTCCGTCCGTCGCGTCCGCGGAATCGTCGGCGGCCTGGCCGGCAGTCTCGTCACCCGCAGTCCGGTCGGCGCCGGCGGATACACCACCGGACGCCGAGCCGGCGGCGTCGGTGCCGGCGCCGGCCCCGACCGCTCCCCCGCCGGCGTCGGGGTCGTCGGCGACCCGCTGGACCGCGTCGAACAGCGTCCGGGCGACCGCGGTGGCGTCGTCGCGCTCGCCGTCGACCCAGGGGACCGGCCCCGCGCCCATCCGGACCGACGGGTCGGCGTCGACGCCGAACGCGGCGACGCTCGCCGTCACGTCGGCGTCGACCAGCGTCTCGTAGATCCGCTCGGCCGCGTAGCCGCACAGCGACGCCGCCGTTGGCGCGCCGGCGTGGGGACGGACCCGCCCGACCGGGCGGGCGTCGACGGCGACGACGACCCTCGCGGCCCGCTCCTCGCGGTAGGAGACCGTCGAGAGCTCCTTCGTCTTCGCGAACCGGCGCCAGTCGATGCGGGCCATCGAGTCGCCCGGGCGGTACTCCCGCGTCGAGTGGAACTCCAGACCCTCGCCGCCGCTGTCGGTCGGGTGGGTCCCCGCGCGCAGCGGCGTCGTCGACCCGACCGGCGCCGCCGACACCGGGTCCAGCGACGACAGCTCCCGCTCGCCCGCCGCGGGGACGGTCTCGGTGACGAGGCGGTTCGCGCCCAGCGACCGCAGGCGGACGACCGGGTCGGCGAACGCGAAGTCGCCGCGCCGGGCCACCACGTCGTAGGCGACCGTCGCCGACTCGCCCGGGCGGAGGACGACCGAGCCCCGCGGCGAGCCGTCGACGACCGCCAGGTCGTCGGGCACACCGTCGACTACGCGCACGTCCGGCAGCGTCGCCCCGGAGACGTTCTCGACGGTGAGCCGGACCGTCACCCGCTCGCCGGGCGGCGGTGTCGCATCCGCGAACGACCGCTCGACCCTGACCGCGGCGTCGGCCGGTACCGACGAGACCGCGCCGTAGACGACGTACGAGAGCGGAATCGCCGTCGCGGCCAGCAGCAGCGGCGACGCGTACAGCAGCCCGAGCGCGACGAGCGCCCCGGCCGCGACCGCGCCGACCCGCCAGCGGTAGACGCGCTCGTGGCTCACTCCCCGTCACCTCCGGGATCCGCCGTTTCGCTCGCTCCCGGTCGGTTCCCCGGTTCCGGGTCGGCGAGGCCGTCCAGCGCCGCGACCGTCCGCTCGATCCGCCGCTCGCGCTCGCCCTTGGGGTCGAGCCAGAGGCGGAGCCGCGACCCGAGCGTCGCGACCGGACCGTCCGCCCCCGAGAGGAACGCCGCGGCCGTGCGGTCCCCGGTCCAGGTCCCCTCGGCGACGGCGCGGTCGGCGGCCTCGCGGTCTCTGCCCGTCCGGGTGAGCCGCGCGACGGCCAGCCGCCGGAGCCGGTCTTCGACCGCCTCGCGGGCCCGCTCGTCGCCGGCGACCGCCCGCTCGACGGACTCGTCGAGGTCGCCGGCTGCCAGGGTCCCCTCGGGCGCCGTCGCGGTCTCCGGCTCGTCGGCGAGGACGGCCGCGAACC
>NZ_JBLKNX010000035.1:0-20463 GCF_051414055.1 Halosimplex halobium | reverse complement strand
CACCGCCGCGGCCGCGAGCGCCGCGAGCGCGGCCGTGACCCGGGACCCACCGGGACCGCCGCCCCACGCGGCCAGCGCCAGCCCGGCGGCGACCACCCCGACGCCTGCCCAGCCTCGCCGCTTCATCGCTGTCCCCCCTCCCGGCCGGCCCCGTCGTCGGTGCCGGCCGGGTGGTCCTCGCTTCCGCCCTCCTCGTCGACCGAGGGGGCGTCGCTCTCACCGGCGGCGTCGACCTCGTCGGCGTACGTCCGCTCGATGCGGCGCAGCGCGGCGACGGCGCGGTCGGCGCGGTCGGCGGGGTCGCGGCCGCCGTAGCGCACCTCCGCGAACAGCTCGGTGAGTTCGGCCACGTCGTCGGGGTCCATCCCGGCGGCGACGGCGGCCTCGGCGAACTCCCCCGGTGCGGTGGTCTCGGGGTCGCCCGCATCGACGAGCGCGCGCATCTCGTCCCAGGCGCGGTACACCTCGTTGGTGAGGTCGGCGTCGGCGTCGAGCCGGTCGGCGGCCGCGCCGGCCGCCCGACCGACCGCCGACAGGTCCACGTCGCCGGGGTCGTCCCCCGGTCGATCGTTCCCGACACCCTCCAGCGACACCTCGGTGTCGGACCGGTACCACAGCGCCGCCAGCCCGACGGCGAGCGCAGAGAGCACGAGCAGGGGGCCGGGCAGCGGGACCGCGACGGTCCCCGGGACCGAGAACGGGAGGTCGAGGTAGACCCCGGCCCCGCCCCCGCCCCCGACGAACGGCTGGCGCTCGACGATGGACCCGTTCCGCTCCCGGTCGGCCCCCTCGGCCGGGTTCCCGGGGTCGACGGCAGCGACGGCTCCCAGCCCGACGACCGCCGCCGCGACCAGGAGCGCGGTCGCGAGCGACCGACCGGTCATCGTCGCCCCGCGACGGAGGGGTCAGACCACCGGTCGTTCGACCCCCGTCGACCGCCCGGAGCGGTGCACCTGTCGCCGGGCCCGGGGTCGCCACGGCCCGGCCCGCCAGTGCGGTTCGTTCGCATCTGTCGACACGAAACGTCTCGACCGATATTGTTCTTTGGGTGACTGGTACGCGGCCGGAGCGGCGACCGGCTCCCCGAGCCGCTGGCCGGCGGTCCCGTGTGACAGATAGTATAGTTATCTGTACTACCAATAAGATTTACATAACCCCGGTCCGAAAGACCGGATGGAATGGCGACAGGAGCGGCCACGGCCCCCGGCGCGGTCGCCGGGTGAGAGCGGAACACGGAGCCGTCAGGTTCACACGCCCGCGACCGCGGGGGGCGGGTCCCGACCGAGCGGTCGGGACGGCCGCTCGGCACACACCATTCCACCGCGGTCCGAACGCTCACCCCGTTCGGAACCCGCACCCGAACCACCCACACCCACCCACCCGAACCCACGCCCGCCGGACGTCGCGTCCGGCTTTTCACGCCCGTCGGCCGCGGCCGGGAGCGCCGGCCGCGGTCACCCGTTCCACAAGAGACTTCCCGCCGATAGGCGAACGTGTAGCCGAATGACGACAGCCCCGGACAGCGCCCGCGACGAGGTGACGCTACGCGAGTCGGTCCCCGCGGTCCGCGAGTGGGCGCGGACCTTCGTGGTCGGCCTGTTCATGGGCACCGCCGACGCGGTCCCCGGCGTCTCCGGCGGCACGATCGCGCTCATCGCCGGCGTCTACGAGCGACTCATCACCGCGATCAACGAGGTCACCCCCGGCCGCTTTTTCGACGGCGTCGTCGCGCTCACGCCGCTGGACGGCGGGGTCTCGCTCGACCGGGCCGCGGCCGTCCTCGAGGAGGTCGACGGCTGGTTTCTGGTCGCGCTACTCGCGGGGATCATCTCGGCGGTGATCCTCGTCACACGGGTCGTGGACATCGCCAACGAGGCGGCGCCAGTCCTCCTCTTTGGCTTCTTCTTCGGGCTGATCGGCGCCTCCGCAGCCATCCTCTTCCGGGCGGTCACCGTACGGACCCTCCCCGAGGTCGTCGCCGCGGTCGCCGGGTTCGCTATCGCGTTCGTCGTCTCGGGCTACGGCGAGGTGCTGGAATCAGGGGGGCTCCCGGTCGTGTTCGGTGCTGGCGCGCTGGCGATCAGCGCGATGATCCTCCCCGGCATCTCCGGGTCGCTCGTCCTCGTCATCCTCAGCCAGTACGAGCGGATGTCCTCGACGCTCTCGGCGTTCATCGACGCGCTCATCGGCGCGGTCACCGGCGGCGGCATCGGCCCGGTGATCGACCGCGGGGTGGTCGTCGTGACGTTCGTCTGCGGCGGCCTCGTCGGCCTGTTCACCGTCTCACGGGTCATCCGCCGCGCGCTCGATTACAATCGCGAGGTGACCTTCGCCTTCCTCGTCGCGCTGGTGCTGGGCGCGCTCCGGGCGCCCGTCGTGACGCTCAACGGCGAGGAGTACGCCGTCGTCTGGAACACACCCACGATTCAGGCGTTCGCGGGCGCCGCCGTCGTCGGCGCCCTCGTCGTCTTCGCCCTCGACTGGTACGCCGTCGACCTCGACCTCGACAGTGTGTGAGGGCGTTGTTTTGGAGGGACGTCGGGTAGATATGGTGTCGTCGTGCATGCGTGATGGATACACTCGGCCCGCTCGCTTGCAGTGTACGCAACTGCACTCGACACAACGCGATGAAAGCCCTCGGCCCGCTCGCGGTCGCTGCACGGGATATCCTCACTCACTTCGTTCGTTCGGATAGTGGCCCGTGCAGACGACTCCATAAACGCGAGCGCGCCTCGCCCTTTCAGTCCGCCAGGAGCACCGCACGGAACAGCGACCGCACCGCGCCACACACCTCCCCAGCCGACTCGCTCACTCCGCTCGCTCGTCCCTCGCGCAGTTCCGTCGCGCGATGAAACGCGCGACAGCGCGCGCCACCGCAGTTGCTCACTGCATCATCTGCACTGAACCGCTCGGAAATTCTGAACGCCAGAGATACAGTTCGTCGAGTGGCCCTTCACCCAGTCGCTCAACTCAGGAACAGCCGCCGCTCGGCCCGCTCGTGGCCCGCCGAGCGCACGTCGACCAGCGGGGCGAACGGCGTCATGTCGTCGACCCCGCGGTCGGCGCTGGCCTCGACGGCGTCGACCATCGCGGGCCGCAGGTCGTCGAGGGTGCGCTGCACGTCGGTCGACCCCAGGCGCATGAGGCGCTGGGCCGCCGCCAGTTGCGCGGTCGCGAACTCGTGACAGGCCAGCAGGCACGCCTCACGCTCGGCGACGCCCGCGAGCGCGGCGACGGTCCCGAGCACGACCGCGTAGTTGCCCGGCGCGTCGCCGGCCTCGACCGCCGCGCCGTACTCGTCGAGGAGCGCGTCGTCGCGGAGGTCCCGCTGGAGCGTCAGCAGCCGGTCGCCCGTCCGCTCGGAACTCTCGCGGAACTCCGCCGGGAGCGTCGCGGCGGTCAGCCGCCGGTCCGCGCGTTCGACGGCGTCGATATCGTCCTCGTCGGCCGCCGCGTGGGCCCCCCGCAGCGCAACCAGGTCGGCGTGGCCGTGTTGCCGGCGGAGGACCGTCCCCACGAGGTCACGGAGGTCGTCGGCCGTCTCGACCGCGTCGTCCGCGACGAACTGCTCCAGGGCGTAGGAGACGCTGTCGTTCCCGACCGGGAGGAACGAATCGGCCAGCCGCAGCGATTCGAGCGTCGCCTCGTCACTCACGACCCCTCACCTCCAGCGTCGCCCCCCGATTTCGGGTCGAGCGTGCGGACGCCGTGGTCGTGGCCGTCGTCACCGTGACCGTGCGAGTGGTCGCCCTCTCCGTGCGAGTGGCTGTGACCACTGTCGCTATGCCCGTGGGAGTGGCCACCTTCGCCGCCGTGCGAGTGGTCGGCCGCGTCGCCCTCGTCGAACAGCGTCGGCGGGACCTCCTCGTACCCCACCGTGGCGCCGTCGGGGAGGTGCGGTTCGACCGTATCCTCCATCCGTTCGCGGGTGTCCGCCAGCGGCAGGTACGCCCGGCTGTCCTCGACGGCCAGGTCCCAGTGGCGGTTCCCGACGGCGTGGCCCAGTTCGAGCGCCGCGGTGACGGCCGCGCGGTCGGGGTCGGCCACCCCGTCGAAGTCGACGACCATCGCCTCGACCGCTTCGAGCGAGACGACGACGAGCCGGTCCCCCGTGGTGAGCACGTCGCCGTCGCGCAGTTCGCGGGCGACGACGACGCCCAGGTCGGTGCCGTCCTCGGCGGTCGTGCGGAACCGCGAGCGACGGCGCTCGGTCCCGTCGACCGCGATGCGAAGCGGGTCGCCCGACTCGACGCGCTCGGCGATCCCCTCGTCGTCGACGGTCCCGACGAACTCCTCGGCGACGAGCATCAGGGCCTCCTGGAGTCGGGCGCGCCGACTCCGAGCAGGTCGGTTCTCGCCTCGTCCCAGGCCGCACGGAGCGGGGCGGTCACGGTCTCCGCGCGGTGGCCCAGCGCGCGCACGACGCACCCCGCGTCGTTCGGGAGCCGCGTCGCGCCCGCACGGACGGCGTCAGCGTCGCCGTCGTCGACTGCAGAGTCCCCTCCGGCCTCCGCAGTACCCGTCGCGACCGCGTGGAGCCGGTCGCTCAGGTCGTCGAGCGCGCCGGCCTCGCTCGCCGGGACGAGCACGTACAGCGTCCCCAACACCGCGAATTCGCCCATGACCCCCACGGCGGAGGGGTCGGCGTCGGCGGGCCGGAGGTGGGTCGCGTCGTCGACCAGCAGGTCGCCGTCGCGGCGGACCCGCAGTCGGGAGAGGTACCGCTCGAAGTCGAACCGTTCGCCGCGGGCGAGTCGGCCGGGGACGACCACGTCGCCGACGACCGCGCTCCCCGTCGGCGCGAGGGCGAGGTCGACCCCCTGGAAGAACCGCGAGTCCTCGTGGAGGATGGTCGGCTCGGGCACGTAGTCGAGGTGGCCGCCCGCCCCGACCGACAGCGACACGTCCGCGGCGGCGTAGTTGCGCGCCATCGAGAGCACCTTCTGGGAGCTCTGCGTGGAGACGTGCGCGACGGCGCCGGACCCGACCTCGACGGTCACGTCGTGGCGGTCGCCCTGGGCGACGCCGCCGGTCGGCGACTGGACGTACACCGTCTCCGCTTCGGGTAGCGGGTCGTGGCTGAGCGTGCCGCTGACGTGGAACGGCGCCCGCGCCAGGTCCCGTACCAGGTTCGTCTCGCCCGCCTCGTCAGCGGCGAAGCGGAGTTCCAGCCGGCCGTCTTTCCCCGGCGAGCCGACCGCCGCCGCCGGGAGCGATTCGCCTGCGTAGTCGGCGAACGCGGGGTGGGGCGGCTCGTCGGCGCCGTCATCGGTCGGCCGCCCGGGCGGGTCGTCGCCCGCGGCGTCCGGCGTGTCGGCGGCCATCTATGCGAAGAGCACGCTCTCGCTGACGTGTTCCTGCACCTCGTCGATACCCTCCCCGGCCTTGCAGTTCGTGAAGACGAACGGGCCCGTCCGAACGTCGGCGGCGTCGGCCTCCAGCACGTCCAGGTCCACGTCGACGTGGGGCGCGAGGTCGGTCTTGTTGATCACGAGGAGGTCGCACTCGACGACGCCCGGGCCGCGCTTGCGCGGGATGTCCTCGCCCTCGGCGACGCTGATGACGTACAGCGAGTAGTCCGCGAGCTCGGGGTTGAACGTCGCGGCGAGGTTGTCGCCGCCGCTCTCGACGATCACCAGGTCCAGGTCGGGGTGTTCGGCGAGAAAGTCGTCGATCTGCGCGAGGTTCATCGATGGGTCCTCGCGGATGCCCGTGTGCGGGCAGGCGCCGGTCTCGACGCCGGCGACGAGGTCCTCGGGGACGACGCCGGCGAACCGCTCGCGCAACGCGTCGGCGTCCTCCTGGGTGAGCACGTCGTTTGCGATGACGCCCACGTCCAGCCCCGCCTCGCGCAGGCGCGGGACGAGTTCGGTCACGAGCGCGGTCTTGCCCGACCCCACTGGACCGCCGATGCCGACCGTCGCCACGTCGCGGTGGGTGAGGCTCACGCGTCGCCCTCCTCGGCGTCCGCCGCGTCCGTCTCGGCGTCCCCCGCCGGTTCGCCGCCGTCGGCGGCCGCCTCGTCGTCGCTCCCGGGGTCCATCGCGCCCGACGAGCGGATCGGGTCGTGGACGGTCACGAGCTTCGTGCCGTCGGGGAAGACGGGCTCGACCTGGATCATGTCGACCATCTCGGGGACGCCGGGCATCACGTCCTCGGGGTCCAGTAGCTGGGAGGCCTCCGCCCGTATCTCGGCCACGTCCCAGCCGTCGCGGGCGCGCTCGACGCACCAGTCGGAGATGAACGCGACCGCCTCGGGGTGGTTCAGCCTGACGCCGCGCTCCTTGCGGCGCCGGGCGAGCTCCGCGGCCATGAAGACCGTCAACCGCTCCTGCTCTTTGGGTGTTAGATTCATCCTGAGTATTACAGCATGTACCGCTGGGCGAGGGGGAGTTCCTCGCTCGGTTCCGCCGAGACGACCTCGCCGTCGACCGCCACCTCGAAGGTCTCGGGGTCGATCTCGATGTCGTTGGGGCAGTAGTCGTTGTAGTGCATGTCCGCCTTCCCGGGCGTCCGGGCGCCCGAGACGGGGACGACGGGGCTGTCGAGGCCGTATTCTTCGCCGACGCCGGCCTCGGCGGCCGCCGGGCTGACAAAGGAGAGGGAGAGACCGTGTTTGGCCTTGCCGGCCGCGCCGGCGCGGGGGCGCTGCATGATGGGCTCGCAGGTCATCAGCGAGCCGTTGGCCTCCCCCATCTCCGAGTAGACGGGGAAGCCGCCCTTGAACGTCATCGCGGGCTTGATCCCGAAGAAGGCCGGATCCCACAGCACCACGTCGGCGAGTTTGCCGGGTTCGAGCGTCCCGACGTAGTCGTCGATGCCCGCCGAGATGGCCGGGTTGACCGTGTACTTCGCGAGGTACCGTTTCGCGCGGAAGTTGTCCGCGTCGTCGTGCGTGTCGGCGGCCTCGTCCTCCGGCAGGGGGCCCCGCTGGCCCTTCATCTTCGAGGCGGTCTGCCACGTCCGGGAGATCACCTCGGCCTGGCGGCCCATCGCCTGGGAGTCAGAGGTCATCATCGAGATGGCGCCCACGTCGTGGAGCACGTCCTCGGCGCCGATGGTCTCCGCGCGGACGCGGGACTCGGCGAAGGCCACGTCCTCGGGCACGTCGGGGTTGAGGTGGTGACACACCATCACCATGTCCAGGTGCTCGTCGAAGGTGTTCACCGTGTACGGCATCGAGGGATTGGTCGAGGAGGGCAGCATATTGGGCTGGCCGACCATCTCCATGATGTCCGGGGCGTGGCCGCCGCCCGCGCCCTCGATGTGGAACAGGTGCATCGTCCGCCCGTCGACGGCGGCGAAGGTGTTCTCGACGAAGCCCGCCTCGTTGAGCGTGTCCGTGTGCATACACACCTGCACGTCCTCCGCCTCGGCCACGTCGAGGCAGGTGTCGATGGCCGCGGGCATCGACCCCCAGTCCTCGTGGAGTTTCAGCCCGCAGGCGCCGGCCTCCAGTTGCTCGCGCAGGGGACCCGGTTTCGAGGCGTTGCCCTTGCCGTAGAAGCCGACGTTGACCGGCCACTCCTCGGCGGCCTGAAGGAACCGTTTGACGTTCTCCGGGCCGGTCGTGCAGGTGGTCGCACCGCCGCCGTAGCCGCCCCCGAGCATCGTCGTGATGCCCGATGCGAGCGCGTGGTCGTGCAGCTGCGCGGAGTTGAAGTGGACGTGGATGTCCAGCCCGCCGGGCGTGGCGATCTTCCCCTCGGCGGGGTACACGTCGGTCGACGGGCCGACGACCATATCGATGCCGTCCATCGTGTCCGGGTTGCCCGCCTTCCCGATCCCGGCGATCTCGCCGTCGCGGATGCCGATGTCCGCGGCGACGATCCCGAGGACGGGATCCATGACGAGCGCGTTCGTGAGCACCCAGTCCAGCGCACCCTCCTCCTGTGTGGTGCCTGGGGATTGTCCCAGGCCGTCCCGCAGGGTCTTCCCGCCGCCGAAGACGGCCTCGTCGCCGGGCGTCCGGAGATCCTCCTCGACTTCGACGAACAGTTCGGTGTCGCCCAGGCGCACGCGGTCGCCGGTCGTCGGGCCGTACAGTTCGGCGTAGGCCTCGCGGTCGACCTCGCGGGTCATGGCTCGTCCTCCGCGCTCTCGGCTCCCGCTCTGTCGGCGTCCTCGCCGTCGAGCTTCCCGGCCTGATCGGGGATGCCACCGAAGCCCTGCCGGTGGGCGCGTTCCACCGCCGCGGCGGCGTCGCCGTCGACGCTGCCATTGACCAGGCCGTTCATGCCGTGGGCGACGCGCTTGCCGCCGATGGCGACGAGTTCGACCGTCTGCTCGTCGCCGGGCTCGAACCGTACCGCGGTGCCCGCGGGGATGTTCAACCGCTTGCCGAAGGCGGCCTCGCGGTCGAACTCCAGGACCGCGTTGGCCTCGAAGAAGTGGAAGTGCGAGCCGACCTGTACCGGCCGGTCGCCCGCGTTGCCGACCGTCACCTCCGCCGTCTCCCGGCCCTCGTTGATCGTCACTGTGCCCTCCGCCGTCCGCACCTCGCCGGGGACGACTTGCTCGGTCATACCACCACGTCCGTCGACAGGATCGGTCGATAGTCGATCATCTGCGCGATTATTTGGATAGCCGTCCCAAGGCGGTTCGCTTCGGCGCAAATAGCACCGTCCGATCTCGAATTTCGATTCGATCGTTCGATTTCGGAGAGGGAAATCGTACTTTCGATCAGATGTCGTCGCCGTCGAGCCGGTCGCGGGCCGCGTCGACGGTCAGCGGCGGGTCGTCGGCCAGCCCGTCGAACAGCCGGACGACCTGCGGGGGTCGCAGGTCGCAGTCGGTCAGCAGGGTCGTGTCGGTCAGGACCGCCCGAGTGGAGCCGGTCGCGGCGACGCGACCGCTCCCGTCCAGCAGGACCACGCGGTCGGCGACCTGGGGGACCAGCTCCGTGTCCGGCGTCGAGACGACGACCGTGGTGCCGTCGGCGGCCAGCTCGTCGAACAGATCGAGGACTGTCTCGCGGTTGGCGGCGTCCACGTCGCTGACGGGCTCGTCCAGCAGGAGCACGTCGGGTTCGACGGTGAGCGCGCTCGCCAGGGCGGCCCGGCGCTGCTGCCCGCCGCTGAGCCGGAAGGGTGGTTTCGACAGCAGTTCGTCAAGATCGAGCCGCTCGGCGACGCGATCGACGCGGGCCTCGGCCTCGCCGTCGCGGAGGTTCTGCTGGGTGGGGCCGTAGGCCAGGTCTTCTCGAACGGTGGGGTTGAACAGGTAGTCGGCTGGGTTCTGCGTGAGGACGCTCAGCCGGCCGCGGACGGTGTCGGCGTCCTCGGTCTCGCCGAAGTACCGAACCGTCCCCTCGTCGGGGTCGATCAGCCCGCCGAGCAACTGGAGCAGCGTCGACTTGCCCGCGCCGTTCGGGCCGAGCAGGGCGACCCGCTCGCCGGACTCGACGGTCACGTCGACCCCGTCGACCGCTGGCGTGCCGTCCGGGTAGGCGTAGCGGAGGCCGTTCGCCTCGATGGCGGGTGCATCGGCGGTGTTCACGGCATCGGCCGCGTCCCCGTCGCTCACGCCAGTCCCACCCCGACGACTGCGGCGAGGACGACCAGCGCGAAGGCGGCGTCCGCGCGGCCGAGCGCCGTTCCCTCGGCCGTCGGCCGCGGACCGCCACCGCCCCCGCGGGCGCGGGCGGCACGTTCGACCCGCTCGCCCCGCTCGACGCTGCGCAGGAGGAAGGTCCCCAGGAAGTTCCCGGAGTCGCGCCACGTCCGCCGCAGGTCCGGTTCGGCGACCGTCCGGCTCCGGCGCGCGCGGGCCATCCGTTCGAGTTCCGCGAAAAAGAGGAGGAGATAGCGGTAGGTGATCGCCAGCAGCGAGACGGCGATGGCCGGCGCGCGCAGGTGGGCGAGTCCGCCGAGCAGGTCCGAGAAGCGGGTCGTCAGCAGCAGCAGCGAGAGGAAGGCGACGCAGACGCCGACGCGGGCGGTGAAGACCGCGACGTAGCCGACGCCGGCCGCCGAGAGGGGCGTCCCGCCGACGGTGGGACCGCCCATCAGCAGTGCCTGGGGCGCGACGGCAACGAGCGCGAAGGCAGGCGGGCCGGCGACGCGGCCCGCGAACGCCCGCGCGGGGACGCGGGAGGCGACCGCGAGCCCGCCGGCCACCGCCGCCAGCGCGGCGACCCCCTGGAGGTCCCGCCGCGTGACCGTCAGCGCGACGAGCGCGACCAGCCCGACGAGCTTCACGCTCGGCGCGACGGCCTGCAGGAAGCCCGCGCGGTCGGGCGCGTCCTCGGCGAGGAGGAACCACCGGGCGTGCCCGGAGAGGCCGGCGAGCGTGCGGTCGAGGAGGTCCGTCCGACTCATCTCGGTCGCCCGGTCACCGCGCCGCGTCGGTTTCGGTGGCCTCGACGTCGGTGTCGCTCCCGAGCAGGCGACCGATCCCGAGCGCGACGACGAGGGTCAGGCCGGTCCCGACGACCGCGGAGACGAAGGTCCCGGGCGCGGTCCCGAGTCCGGGGACGCCGTAGCCGGAGAAGGGCGCCACCTCGACCGGCTCGGCGTCGTCGGTCGCGCCGGTCGCCTCGGCGGCGTTCTCCAGGGGCTCGGCGTAGCCGACCTGGCCGGCCGCCCAGCCGAAGACCGGCGCCAGCAGCGCGAGTACGACGAGGACCGCGACCGCCGTCGGGAACCAGTCGGGCGCCATCAGGCGCTCACCTCCGGTTCCGGCGCGGTGGTCGGTCGCAGGTCCGGCCGCGCCTGCGCGAGGTAGCGGTAGACGACGGCCGTGATGGCGCCCTCGACGAGCCCGAGGACGAGGTGGCCGACGCCCATGATCGCCAGCGTCGTCAGCAGTTCGTACTGGAACGCCGACGAGAGGCCGAGCTGGAGCCCGGCGGTCAGGGCTCCGGCGGTGATGCCGAGCCAGCCGGCGGCGAAGGCCGCACGGAACTCCCCGTAGGGGGCGACCAGCCGGTAGACGGCGTAGCCGACGTACACCTCGACGACGGCCATGTTGAACACGTTCGCGCCGAGGACGACGAGCCCGCCGTCGCCGAACACGAGCGCCTGAACCGCGACGACCGTCGCCACGGCGAGCGCGCCGAGGTGGGGGCCGAGCAGGATGGCGGCGAACGCGCCGCCGACGAAGTGGGCGCTCGTCCCGCCGGGGATCGGCCAGTTGAGCATCTGTGCGGCGAACACGCCCGCGGCGACCACGCCCACGAGCGGCGCCCGGGTGTCCGATATCTCCCCGCCGACGCGCCGCGCAGCGTAGCTCAGCGCCGCTACCGACAGCGCAGCGAACAGCACGGCCAGCGGCAGGTCGACGTAGCCGTCCGGGATGTGCATACTCGCCGGTCGCCGTCGCACCCGATAATACTTTCTCATGGCGCAGTATTACTGGAGGCAGGTGGCCGGGCGGGACGGTCGGGGCCGGCCGCGGGTGGCCAGCCATATTACCCGGTCCGTCGTAGGGGCGGGCATGGGCGACGACATCGACCGCATCAGTCTGACGCTCCCGTCGTCGATGGTCGAGCGGCTGGACGGGATCGTCGACGACTGGGAGTACGACAGTCGGTCGGAGGCGGTCCGGGACTCGCTGCGCGATTTCTTCGCGGACTACGAGTGGGAGACCGGCGGCGAGGGCCACCACCACGGCACCATCGTGATCGTCCACGACCACCACGTCGACGGCATCGCCGACGACCTCCAGACGGTCCAACACGAGATGGCCGAGGCGATCACCTCCGTCCAGCACATCCACCTCTCGCACGACACCTGCATGGAGACGCTCGTCGTCGAGGGCTCGGCCGGCGACATCACCGAACTCGCCAACCGCCTGCGCGCGCTCGGCGGCGTCCAGCAGGTGAAGGTCGTCGTCGTCGACGAGTAGCGACCGCGTGTCCCGTCGTGTGACTCGCGTGGATATCTGCCGCCCGTTCTGATCGTCCGGTCACTGTTACGTTTCGACCGGCCGACCCGACTGTCTCCTCGGATCGCGTTTTGACGCCGGCCTTCTCGATACTTGTAGAACTTCCCGATTCTACCCACTCTCGTTCGAATGTCCACCAATTTCGAGTTGTCCTATCATGTCCTAATATTCAAGCCAGGTCTCTTGGACATCTATAATACGCGAGTGTAAACCCTTATTTACCGTCTGCGAAATCGAAGGTATGTACGCAAATGATGGACGTTCATGCGTCGAAGTTCGGGTACAGTGGTGGAACTAATGGCATTTACGTCGAATTTAGTGACAGATCTGATCTGGAGGTAGCGGTATGAGCGACGACGGTGTCAGTCGCCGTCGGTTCCTCGCGGGCGGTGCCGGGCTGGCGGGGGCGGCGGTCGCCGGGTGTTCCGGCGGCTCCTCGGCAGGCACGTCCACCGGTGCGGGGGGGACGGTCACGCTCGGTGTCCTCGAAGACCAGTCGGGCAACTTCGCGCTGGTCGGCTCGCCCAAGCACAAGGCGTCGCTGCTGGCCATCGAGGAGATCAACAACGACGGCGGGATCATGGGCAACGAGATCGAGTACCACGACCCGGACCCCCAGTCGGACAACCAGCGCTACCAGGAGCTGACCCGGCGGATGATCCAGCAACACGACGTCGACGCGCTGTGGGCCGGTTACTCCTCGGCGACGCGGGAGGCCATCCGGCCGATCATCGACCAGAACGACCAGCTGTACTTCTACACGACCCAGTACGAGGGCGGCGTCTGCGACAAGAACGTCTTCGCGGTGGGGCCGACGGCCCGCCAGCAGCTCGGTGCGGTCCTGCCCTACCTCGTCGAGGAATACGGGCCGAAGATCTACACCATCGCCGCCGACTACAACTTCGGCCAGCTGTCGGCCGACTGGGTGAAGGTCCTGGCCGACGAGAACGACGCCGAGGTCGTCGACGAGGAGTTCATCCCGCTGTCGAACTCCCAGTTCGGCTCGACGATCAACAACATCCAGGACGCCGACCCCGACTTCGTGATGTCGATGCTGGTCGGCGCCAACCACACCTCCTTCTACGAGCAGAAGGCCTCTGCAGGCCTGGAGATCCCCATCGGTACGTCGACGGCGATGGCCCAGGGCTACGAGCACCTGCGGCTGGACCCGCCGGCGATGGCCAACATCTACGCCGGCGTCAACTACATGGAGGAGATCCCGACCGAGCGCAACACGCGCGACGGCGGGTTCGTCGACCGCTACTACGAGATGTGGCCCGACGCCCCCTACCTCAACGAGGAGGCCGAGAACAACTACTTCTCGGTCTACATGTACAAGAAGGCCGTCGAGCAGGCCGGCACCTTCGAGCAGCCCGAGGTCAAGGAGGCCCTGGAGTCGGGCATCACCTACGAGGCGCCCGAGGCGCCCGAGGGCGAGTCCATCGCGCTGGACGGTGCGACCCACCACGTCGACCACCACATGTGGGTGATGCGCGCCGACGACCAGCACAACGTCGAGGCGCTGGACGACGGCGTCATCGAGGAGCAGTTCCTCTCGAACACGGTCGGCTGTGACCTGACCGAGGAAGACGAGGAGACTCAGTACACCCCACAGGACTACTTCGAGGAGGCCGGGTAACATGGTCAACGGGGTCAACCTCCTGTTTCAGTTCCTCGATAACTTCGCGTTCATCGTGCTCGCGGCGGCGGGGTTGGCCATCATCTTCGGCATCATGGGCGTGATCAATCTCGCACACGGCGAGTTCATCATGGTCGGCGCCTACGCGACGACGCTGGCGAACATCCGCTTCGGCCTGCCGCTGCTCGTCGCGGTCCCGGTGGCGGTCGTCGCCACGGCCGTCTTCGGCCTGGTCGTCGAGCGGACGATCATCTCCGGGGCCGTCCCCAACTTCCTGTGGAAGTACGCGCGGCTGGGACTGGTCGGCGGCTTCCACCGGCTCGCGGCGCTGGAGGCGGTGCCCGAGCGGGCCGCCGCCGGGCTCCGGCGCGCCGCCGGGCGCCTGCCCGAGCAGCCGCTGGTCGAGCCGCTGTACGACCGCCTGGCCGACTCGATGGTCGCGACCTGGGGCCTGAGCCTCATCCTCGTCCAGGGCGCGCGCATCCAGTTCGGCAACTCCCTGGACCAGGTCGGGACGCCGATCGTCCCGTTCGTCGGCGAGACGGTCAGTCCCGGCGAGATCCCGGTCCTCAATCTGGTCGTCGCCAACTCCGAGTTCTCCTACTCGGCGTATCGCGTCTCGCTGGCGGTCATCGCCGTCGGCGTCCTCGCGGCCGTCTACGTCCTGTTCACGAAGACCGACTTCGGGATGCGCGCCCGTGCGACCATCCAGGACGAGGACACCGCCCGCGCGCTGGGCGTCGACACGGGGCGCACCTACATGGCGACGTTCGCCATCGGGTCGGCGCTCGCCGGGCTGACCGGCGCGCTGTACGCCCCGACGATCACGATGGTGCCCAACCTCGGGACCGGCTTCCTCGTCGAGTCGTTCGTCGCCGTCGTCGTCGGCGGCCCCTCGGTCGTCCTCGGGACGACGATGGCCGGCGGCTTCCTCGGCGCCATCAGCGCGGCCGTCACGAACGTCATGGGCAGCACGTTCTACGGCCGGATCGCGCTGCTGCTGACCGCCATCGTCCTCATCCGGTTCCTCCCCGAGGGCATCACCGGGTTCGTGCGCACCCTCCGCGAGCGCCGCCAGGAGGGGAGCTGACATGGCCGCCGAGACAACCGGGTCCGGGAGCAGCCTGCCCCGGCCGGTGGTCGCCGCCGTCGAGACCTGGCGGCGAGTCTTCCACGGCCCGAACACCATCGGCAACTCCTGGCAGTTCTGGGCGGGGTTCGCCCTCGCCGTGGCGGCGCTGTTCGCCTACCCCGTCCTCGCGGGCGGCTACCAGGCCTCGCGGTTCGCGCTGTTCATCGTGTACGCCTTCCTCGGCCTCTCGCTGTCGGTCGTGTGGGGCTACGCCGGCATCCTGAGCTTCGGCCAGGTCGCCTTCTTCGGCGTCGCCGGCTACACCTTCGGCGTCGTCGCGCTCAACTTCAACTCCCCCGTCGGGATCGTGGGCGCGTTCGCCGTCGCGGTCGTCGCCGGTGCGGCCCTGTCGTTCGTGCTCGGCTACTTCATGTTCTACGGCGGCGTCCGCGACGTGTACGTGACGATCATCACGCTGGTCGTCACGCTCGTGCTGGAGACGTTCATGTCCCAGACCGCCGGCGACGCCTGGACCATCGGCGCGGCGCCGCTGGGCGGGTTCAACGGGATGCCCGGCATCCCCGAACTCGCCGTCCCGCTCCCGGCGCTGCCCGGCGTCTGGGGCTCGCCGGTCGTCCTCGCTTCGGGCGACGGCACCTTCTTCCGGTTCGCGCTCGCCCTGCTCGTGGTGACGTACCTGGGCCTGCGCGCGCTGGTCAACTCCGACTACGGCCGCGTGATGGTCGCCGTCCGCGAGGACGAGGACCGCACGCGGATGTTCGGCTACGACGTCGAGCGGGTGAAACTCGCCGTGTTCACCTTCGGCGGCGCGCTCGCCGGCCTGGCGGGCGTGCTCTACGCCGCCTGGGGCAACTACATCAGCCCCGGCGTCTACGCGCTGACGTTCGCCTCCCTGCCGGTCATCTGGGTGAGCGTCGGCGGCCGCAAGAGCCTGCTGGGCGCGCTGGTCGGCTCGGTCGCCATCGCCTACGTCTCGAACTCGCTTGTCGGCCAGTGGGCGTTCGTCATCGTCGGCGCCCTGCTGCTCGTGGTCGTCCTGTTCCTGCCCCGCGGGTTCGTCCCGGCGGTCCGCGACGTGGTGCTGTTCGCGTGGCGGACCGCCCGGCGGTACCGCAGCGGCGACCCCGACGGCGTCGGGGAGAGCCACGACGCCGCCGCCGACCCGGAGGTGACCGACTGATGAGCGACGCCGAATCGGCCGACGACGGCGGTGACACGCGCCTGGACCCGAACGTCCGTCAGACCGCAGCGGAGCTGGCGACCGGCGACCGCACGGACACGCTGTTGCAGACCGAGGACCTGGTCAAGCGCTTCGGCGGCTTCACGGCCACCGACTCGGTCGACTTCTCGGTCGACGAGGGCGAGTTGCGCTGTCTCATCGGCCCCAACGGCGCCGGCAAGTCGACCCTCCTCAAGCTGATCACCGGCGCCCACGCCCCCAGCGAGGGGAGCATCTACTACGACGGGACCGACATCACCGACTTCCAGCCCGAGGACCGGGTCAAACGCGGGATCAGCATGAAGTTCCAGGTCCCGTCGGTGTACGGCGAGCTGTCCGTCCGGGAGAACGTCCGCCTGCCCGTCCAGCGGTTCGCCGACGGCGACGAGCGCCGCCGGCTGGTCGCCGAGGCCGTCGAAGACGCCGGCCTCGAAGGCAAGGAGGACACCCCGGCCGACCAGCTCTCCCACGGCGAGCAACAGCAGCTGGAGATCGGCATGGCGGCCGCGCTCGAGCCCGACCTGCTGCTGCTGGACGAGCCCGTCGCGGGCCTCTCCGTCGAGGAGCGCCGGGGGATCGCCGACCGCATCACCCGCCTCAACGAGGAGCGGGGCATCGCCTTCGTCGTCATCGAGCACGACACCGACTTCGTCGCCGAGATCGCCGACGAGGTGACCGTGCTCCACCAGGGCGACGTGTTCCGCGAGGGCCCCATCGCGGAGATCGAGTCCGACCCCGAAGTCCAGCGGATCTACCTGGGGGGTGAGTGAGATGGCGGACGACGCGCCGATCCTCGAACTCACCGACGTGACGGCCGCCTACGACCGGACGCCGATCCTCCGCGACGTGGACCTGGCGGTCGAACAGGGCGAGATCGTCGGCGTCATGGGCAAGAACGGCGTCGGCAAGTCGACGCTGATGAAGACCGTCATCGGCCTGCTCGAACCGGAGTCGGGCACCATCGCCTACGCCGGCGAGGACGTGACCGACCTCGCCGCCGACGAGCGCGCCCGGCGGGGCATCGGCTACATCCCGCAGGGCCGGGACGTGTTCCCCGACCTCACCGTCGAACAGAACGTCCGCATGGGCGAGACGATCAACGAGACCTCCGGGCAGACGCTGTACGACGAGGTCTACGACTACTTCCCCGTGCTGGAGGAACGGGCTGACCAGGACGCCGGGACGCTGTCGGGCGGCGAACAGCAGATGCTCGCCATCGCGCGGGCGCTGGTCGCCAACCCGGACCTGCTGTTGCTCGACGAGCCCTCCGAGGGCATCCAGCCGTCCATCGTCGACCAGATCAGCGAGGACATGCGCGCTATCAACGAGGAACTCGGCACGACGATTCTCTTCGTCGAGCAGAACCTCGGTGTCATCCGCTCGATGGCCGACCGCTGTTACGCCATGGAACGCGGCGAGATCGTCGACGAACTCGGCGCCGCCGCGCTCGCCGACGAGGACACCATCGCCAGCTACCTCGCCGTCTGACCACCCGTCGTCGGTCGCTGTCCGACCACTCCCTGTTACCTGTCGACCGCCCCGCCGCCCGACTGCCGCTGTCAGGCCGTTCTCGCCGGCGGTTCGGCCGTGGGTATGCGAACCGATTCCACGGTTTCGCGGACGCTACCGATTGATAATGGGCAAAAGGGGTTTTCCGTATCCAGCACCTACCTCGGGGTACGATGAGCGTACACTCGCCCGCAACGCCAGACCGAGACCCGCCCCCGAAAGCGACGCTGTTCTGCCCCGACTGCGGCCACGAGAGCCCGCCGGCCGGCGACTGGGAAGTCCGCGGCGCGGAAACGGACTCGGACCTGACGAGCGCCGGCGCCGTGCTCCGGTGTCCCGACTGCCGCCGGACGGTCGCGACCCGCGGCCGGTCGGAACTCCCGCAGGTCGCCTGACCGACCGCGACGGTTTCTCCCCGGCGGCTCGCCGCCCTCGCCCGCATCACGGCCCTTATCACGGCGGGCGGCCGTACCCACGGTATGAACATCGTTCCGGACACGAGCGTGGTCATCGACGGCCGCGTGTCCGAGCAGATCGAGGCCGACGCCGACCCCGACTCGGAGGCGGTCGGCGAGGGATTTGCCGGCGCGACCGTCTACATCCCCGAGGCGGTCGTGGGCGAACTCGAGGCACAGGCCAACGACGGCCGCGAGAGCGGCTGGGACGGCCTCGAGGAGCTCCAGCGGCTCGCCGGGCTCCACGACGACGGCACCGTCACCGTCGAGTACGTCGGCCGCCGCCCCGCCGAGGTCGAACAGCGCGAGGCCGGCGAGGGGAAGATCGACGCGATCATCCGCGACCTCGCCGACGACCACGACGCCACCCTCGTCACCAGCGACGTGGTCCAGAGCGAGGTCGCGAAGGCGAAGGGCCTCGACGTGGTCTACCTCGAACCCCGCGGCCGCGACGCCGAGTCGCTCGACATCGAACAGTTCTTCGACGAGACGACGATGAGCCTCCACCTCAAGGTGGGCGTCGCGCCGATGGCCAAGCGCGGCGAGATCGGCGACATGCACTACGAGACCATCGCCGAGGAAGTCTCGACGGAGGACGACCTCAAAGAGTGGGCCCAGGACATCGAGAACTCCGCGCGGGCCAGCGCCGAGGGGTTCGTCGAACTCGACGAACCGGGGATGACCATCGTCCAGTTCCGCCAGTACCGCATCGCTATCGCCCGGCCGCCGTTCTCCGACAAACTGGAGATCACGGCCGTCCGCCCCATCGTCAAGACCGACCTCGACGACTACGAACACGCCGACGAACTCCGCGAGCGACTGCTCGAACACCAGCGCGGCGTCCTCATCTCGGGGGCGCCCGGCGCCGGCAAATCGACGTTCGCCCAGGCCGTCGCGGAGTTCCTCGCCGATTCGGACTTCGCGGTCAAGACCATGGAGAAACCCCGCGACCTCCAGGTCGGCGACAACATCACCCAGTACACCGAGCTGGGCGGCTCGATGGAGAAGACCGCCGACTCCCTGCTGATGGTCCGGCCCGACTACACCATCTACGACGAGGTCCGCAAGACCGACGACTTCGAGGTGTTCGCGGACATGCGGCTGGCGGGCGTCGGCATGGTCGGCGTCGTCCACGCGACGCGGGCCATCGACGCCCTGCAACGGCTGGTCGGCCGCGTCGAACTCGGGATGATCCCGCAGGTCGTCGACACCGTTGTCTACATCGAGGCCGGCGAGGTCGACACCGTCTACGACGTGACCACCGAAGTGAAGGTCCCCGAGGGGCTGATGGAGGAGGATCTGGCCCGCCCGGTCATCATGATCCGGGACTTCGAGACCGGCCAGCCCGCCTACGAGATCTACACGTTCAACCGCCAGGTCGTCACCGTTCCCCTGGGCGAGAACGCCGAAGACGGCGGCGCCGGCCGGGAGAGCGGCACCGAGCGCATCGCCAAACAGGAGGTCGAACGGGAGATCCGCTCGATCGCCCACGGCCACGTCGAGGTGGAGATCAAGAACCCGAACACCGCCGTTGTGTACGTCGAGGAGGACGACATCTCCGCGGTCATCGGCAAGGGCGGCGGCCGCATCTCCGACGTGGAGAACCGCCTCGGCATCGACATCGACGTGCGAACCTTCAGCGAACGCCCCGAGGGCGCCGGCGGCCCGGGCGGTTCCGGCAGCGCTGACTCCAGTGGCGGTAGCAGCTCCGGCGGCGAGATCGTCAGCCCCGAGATCACCTCGCGCCACGTCCTCATCCCGATGGACGGCTACGAGGGCGAGACCGTCGAGGTCACCGCCGACGGCGAGTACCTGTTCACCGCGACCGTCTCCCGCGGCGGCGAGGTGCAGGTCTCCCGCGGCTCGGCCATCGCCGAAGAGCTGGAACAGGCCATCGACCGCGGCAAGACGATCACCGTCTCCCCCTCCTAGTCGCCTTCTTTCCGCAGCATCGCTGGTGCGACGTACCGTCCACACGCCGTCGGTACGACTGCAGATTGTTCGGGGAACCGACAGGCGGGGCTAACCGGCGGGAACAGCGAGAAAGCCAAGGGCCGGATTTGAACCGGCGATGGGCGGCTCTGCAGGCCGCTGCGTTCGGCCGGACTCTGCCACCTTGGCGCACCCGATAGTATCCGCCTGTGTCGCTTAAGCCCATCGGATCCGCGACTCCCCGCGATCGACGGACGGGCAGCCGCTGTCGGCACTGGCGAAACAAATACGGAAACCCCCGACCAGCAGCGGCTGGTCGAGGGTAATGAATTGGCCCGACGGAACGTGTCGGGCGATGAGTGGAGGCGGCGAACCAGGTTTCCCAGAGACTCTCGTACTCCAGTACTCGCCGGAACGCAGGCGGGCTTAACTTCCGTGTTCGGGATGGGTACGGGTGTCGCCCCGCCGCTATGGCCGCCCTAACGCCGATCCGCGGAATCGAACCGCGTCCGAACGCCGCGTTCGGAATCCAATATCGGTGGTCTCCGAGACCGTGTGTACGTGCGATCCAGATTGCGCCTGGACTCGTTCAGCGAGTCGCAGTGCGTATAATTGGTGGCTTCGGTCGGTTAGTGCTCGCGGGCTGAACATCTCGTTGCCTCGATGCGTACACCCCGAGTCTATCGATCTCGTCTTCTACGAGTGACCTCGGCGGTATCTCTTTTCCAGG
>NZ_JBLKNX010000034.1:0-26867 GCF_051414055.1 Halosimplex halobium | reverse complement strand
AGGTAAAACGCCGAACCAATTCGTTCTCAAACTGTTTCAGTCACGTCGATCCGGCAACCGCCGACGACTGGCTTAGCTCTTTCGCGTTCGCATGGAATCGGCTTATCTGAACACTGCCGCCGACGGGAGCCGAAGTTCCTTATGCGCCCCGCGAGAAGTTCGCGGGTATGGCGGAGTACGAACTCGACGAGGTCGACCGGGAGATCCTCGCCGCGCTGCAGGAGGACGCGCGCAACCTCTCCTCGGGGGAGATCGCCGAGCGGACCGACGCCTCGTCGAGCACGGTTCGCAAGCGCATCCAGCGGCTCGAATCGGAGGACGTCGTCAAGGGGTACAGCGCCGACGTCGACTACCAGAAGTCCGGCTACCCGCTCCGGATGTTGCTGTTCTGTACCGCCCCGATCCCCGAGCGGGGCGAACTCATCGACGACATCCTCGACATCCCGGGGGTCGTCTCGGTCCAGGAGCTCGTCACGGGCGAGCAGAACCTCCTCGTGACGGCCGTCGGCGAGTCCGACGACGACATCACGCCGGTCGCGCAGGAACTGCTCGACATGGGGCTGACCGTCGCCGACGAGGTGCTCGTCCGCAGCCACGAGACGACCCCGTTCGACGACTTCTCGGCCGAGTGACCCCCCGCCCGGGCGGCGTCCGCAGTCGACCGGCAGTGACCGGGACCGGACCGCACTCGCTGGCCGACCTACGGTTGCTTCGCTCGTGATCCCAGAGTCGTACCAGTTCGTTCGAAAAGCCGCTACCGAATACCGGTCTGTTCGTCAGCGTCCCCGTTCGGGCTCACACTCGGCTCTGCCCCGCGACTGTTCCACGCCGGCCCGAACCGCACGTGTGTCGACCGAATTGGCGCCCGCTGTCTCGACAGATTCCCGCGTGCGACCGCTGTCCCCGGGAACGCCACCGCGTAGCGGCGCTGCCTGGACGCTCCCCGTGGTCCCCCCAGTTAGGTACCGGGACTGGTCCGTTGTGCTATCCCGCGCCAATGACCATAACGTTCTTTCATCCATCTTCTCCGAACGAATTGTGCGAACCAAAGGTTATAATAACCACATTGTTCTACAAGGGTGTAACGACGACCAGTTCGTGTGGGTCCCGGGACGGAACTCGGTGGCCGCGCGGACTGGTCGGGGACACAACGATGACCGGCCAAACGGGACGGAACGACGACGCAGCGCTCTCGGAGACAGTCTCGCCGCCGACCTCGTTCCTCCCGCGAGCGGCCACGGTCGCGGTCTGGACACTCTTCGTCCTCAGCGCGGGCGCCCTCGCCCTCGTCGTGACGGTCGGCGAGTGGGCGGTCGCGAATCTGGTCGTCGTCGACGGGCTGACCGCCGTGATGTGGGTCGTGGTCACCTTCTTCAGCGGCATCGTCCACAGCTACTCCCGGCGGTACATGGCGGGCGACGCACGCGTCGAGGCCTTCTTCGCCCGGATCTTCGCGTTCACGCTCGTCGTGATGACGATGACCGCGGCGAACCACGTCGCGCTGTTCGCGGGGGCGTGGCTGGCGATGGGGCTCCTCATGGCGTCGCTGGTCGGCCACGTCCGCGGATGGGAGCAGGCCCAGGCGGCCGCCGCCAGCGCCCGCCGGCACTTCCTCGCCAGCAGCGGACTGCTCGTGGTCGGCCTGGCGGTCCTCGTCCGGGCGACCGGCGCGACCTCGATCTCGGGCATCCTCGGGGAAGTCGGGACCCTCTCGCAGCCGGTCGCGCTGGTCGCCGTCGGCGCTATCTTCCTCGCGGCGATGCTCCAGTCGGCCTTGGTCCCGTTCCACACCTGGCTGCTGTCGTCGATGACCGCGCCGACGCCGGCCTCGGCGCTGATGCACGCCGGGTTCGTCAACGCGGGCGGCATCCTGCTGACCCGGTTCGCGCCGCTGCTCGCTGACACGCCGGCGGTCATGTCCGTCATCGTCGTCGTCGGCGCCGTCAGTGCCCTGCTCGGGCAGGCGCTGCTGCTGGTTCAGACGGACATCAAGCGCAAACTGGGCGCCTCGACGGTCGCGCAGATGGGCTTCATGATACTCCAGTGCGGCCTGGGCTTCTTCGCGGCCGCCATCGCCCACCTCGTCCTGCACGGCTTCTACAAGGCGTACCTGTTCCTCTCCTCGGGCGAGGCCGTCGAGCAGACCGCCCCGAAAGAAGCGAAGCGCGACCGGCTGACGCTCCCCGGCGTCGCCGTCGGGCTGCTCACGGCGGTCGGCGGCGGCGCCCTGTTCGCCGTCCTCACCGGGAAGGGGACCGAAATCAACAGCGGGCTCGTCCTGGCACTGGTCGTCGTCCTGACGACCATGCACGCGACGCGGGACGTGCTCCGGCGGTCGACGCTCTCGCCGGTCGCCCGCCTGCTCAGCGTCCCGGTCGTCGTCCTGACGGCCATCGGCGCCTACGGCCTGCTGTTCAACGCCATCTCGACGGTGATCGGCAGCGCGCCGATGGCGAAGGCGCCGACCGAGCTGACGGCCGTCCACGTGGGCGTCGCCGCCCTGTTCGTCCTGTCGTACCTGGCGACGGAGCTCGGCTGGCACCGCTCCAGCGAACGCCTCTACGTCGCCCTGCTGAACCGCTCGCAGCCCCATCCGGACACCATCCTCACCGCCACGGAGGACTACGATGACGCTTGAACGCAGTACCCTGGAAGACAGCATCGACCGCGCGGCCGAGACCGTCGGCTCGGTCTGGCCGCTGCATTCGTTCGTCACGGCCAACCCCCTCGCGGGGTTCGAGGACCGGCCGTTCCACCGCGCGGTGAGCGAGGCCGAGCAGCTGTTCGGCGGCCGCGGCTACCCCCACCCATCCGTCTTCCGGCGGGCCTGGGAGGACGGCCGGATCGACCCGCAGGTGCTGCGCGAGGAACTCGACGCACACGGCGTCTCCGGGACGCCCGAGGCGCTGCTCGAGGAGATGGAGACCGCAGAGGCGGAGCGCGAGCGCGGCAGCGACACCGACGACGCCACCGAGACGGTCGACCGTGTACTCTCGAAGTGGCTCGCCGCGTTCCTCGACCAGGGGCAGGCCCAGTGGTCGATGCCCAACCGCGAGCGCGGTTTCTACGCCGCCTGGCGCAGCCTGGCCCCCCATGACGACGAGATTCCGGGCTGCGACGACCCGTCGGACATCCCGGAGTCGCCGGTCGAGGCGGTCGAGTCGGTCCTCTCGGAGTATCCGGAGGGCCGCTGGGAGGCGATCTTCGAGCACCACCTCGCCGCCATGCCGGGCTGGACCGGGTTCGTCAAGCAGCGCGCCGACGGCCACGCGGGGCCGTGGCAGTCGAAGTACCCCATCTCGCTGCTCGACTACCTCGCCGTCCGGCTGACGCTGGTCGACCTGTTCGACGCACCCGTCGACCCCGACGACAGCGGGGCGGGTGACGAATCCACCGACTACGAGGTGACCGTCGAGCACGACGAGTCCGAGGAGGTTCCACTGGCCGAGATATGGCTGACCGCCTGGGAGAAGAGCTACCGCACCCGCCTGCTCGACGGGATCGACCAGTCGGCCACGGTCGACCAGTCGGTCACGGCCGACCAGTCCGCCGCGGAGCCGTCGACCGACGGCGGCGACGACCGCCCGGCCGCCCAGCTGGTCTTCTGTATCGACACCCGCTCGGAGGTCATCCGCCGCCACATCGAGGAGGCCGGTCCGTACGAGACTCACGGTTACGCCGGCTTCTTCGGCGTCCCGATGCGCTACGAGGGCTACGACTCGGAGGTCGAGATCGACGCCTGCCCGCCCATCGTCGACCCCGAACATCGGGTCACCGAGCGCCCGGAACACGAGGGCGAGGAGGCGGCTCACGACCGCTGGAGCGGGCTGGCGACGGCCGCCCGGGAGCACCTCAAGTCGCTAAAGACCAACGTGGCCGCCGCCTTCACCTTCGTCGAGGGCGGCGGCAGCGCCTACGGCGCGGCGATGGCCGCGCGGACGCTGGTCCCCTCCGCCGTGGCCGACCTCTCCGAGGCCGTCGACGAGCGGGTCCCCTCGGCCGCGGCGTTCTGCGAGCCCGCGCTCGACCGTCCCGAGGAGGGGGGTGACGAGGGAGACCTGCCCCACGGGATGACCCTGGCGGAGAAGGTCGACTGCGCCGAGACGGCCTTCGATCTGATGGGCTGGGAGGAGTTCGGCCGGCTGGTCGTCTTCGCAGGCCACGCCAGCGAGACGACGAACAACCCGTTCGATTCGAGCCTCGACTGCGGCGCCTGCGCCGGCAACCCCGGCGGCCCGAACGCCCGCGCGCTCGCCGCCATCTGCAACGACGAGGAGGTCAGGGCGCAACTCCGCGAGCGCGGCCACGACATCCCCGAGGACACCGTCTTCCTCGCCGGCGAGCACAACACCACCACCGACGAGATCACGCTGTTCGACGGGGGCGTGCCCGAGAGCCACCGCGAGGACCTCGAACGCCTCCGCGCGGACCTCGAGGAAGCGCGGGCCGGGGCCGCGGCCGAGCGCGCGGAGTCGATGGCGGGCGCCGACCCCGACGACGGCGTTCGCGAGACGAAGCGCCGGACGGCCGACTGGGCGGAGACCCGCCCGGAGTGGGGGCTGGCCGGCAACGGGTCGTTCGTCATCGGCCCGCGCGAGCTGACCGAGGGCCGGGACCTCGACGGGCGGGCGTTCCTCCACTCCTACGACTGGTCGACCGACTCCGACGGGGAGGCGCTGGAGGCCATCATGACGGGCCCGCTCGTGGTGACCCAGTGGATCAACAGCCAGTACTACTTCGCGACGGTCGACAACGCCGTCTACGGCAGCGGCTCGAAGGTCACGCAGAACCCCCGCGGCAACATCGGCGTCGTGCAGGGCAACGGCGGCGACCTGATGACCGGCCTCCCGCTCCAGTCGCTGAAGGTCGACAGCGAGCAACCGTACCACCACCCGCTCCGCCTCACGGCGGTTATCCACGCCCCCGTCGAGCGCGTGGCCGACATCCTCGCCCGCCACGAGGAGGTCGCCAGGCTGTTCGACAACGGCTGGCTCTCGCTGACGGTCGTCGACCCGGAGCAGGACAACGCCGCCGTCCACTACCAGGGCGACCTGGAGTGGGAGCGGGCCGCGGCCGCGACGCCGCTCGCCCACTGAGCGGCGCCTCGTCCGTGCTCGCCCACTGAGCGGCGCCTCGTCCGTGCTCGTCCACTGAGAGGGTCCTCACCCACGCTCGCACACGGCGGACCGGAGTCCGGTCCGATCCGACCCCGATCAGTACTCCCAGATCCGGTCGATCCGGTCTGCGACCTCGGGGTGGTCCTCGCGGAGCGGGTCGACGCGCCGCTCGCCGTCGACGTTGACGACGTGGATCTCGCCGCGTTGCCCCTCGTACACGTCCTGGAAGTCGTAGACCGCGCCGACCACGTCGACGGCGTCGGGCACGCGGTCGCTGTCGACGAGGGATTCGACCTGCTGGTCGACGTTGTACTCGACGAGGCGGTCGACCGCCTCGTCCGTGTCGAGCCCGTCCGGCAGCGCCGCGACGCCGGCTTCGAGGTGCGGCGCCAGCAGGCCCAGGTAGTGTTCGATCCCCGCCGGCTCGGAGCCAGCGGCGGTCAGAGCCTGGTAGGCGCCGGTGACGGCGCCGCAGCCGGTGTGACCGACGACGACAGCGGTCTCGGTGCCCGCGTGGGCGATCGGGTAGAGCACGTCGTCGGAGACCTCTGACCCCGCGTCGCCCCGCTGGACGACCCGGTTGCCGATGTTGCCGACAGTGAAGAGGTGGCCCGGCTGTTCGTTGCCCCACATCTCGTCCTGAAGCACCCGCGAGTCCGAGCAGCAGACGGTGACCGCGGCGGGATGCTGGGTCTCCTGTACGTCGTCGAAGCGGTCGGCGAACCGCTCCGTGTGGCGCGCGTTCCCCGCCAGCAGGTCGATGACGGTCCCGTTCATGCGACGACCAACTCGGGCCGGCCGTATAGCTCTTTGACATCGTGTAACAAACTCGCTACCGAGGACGCGGCCGAGCACCGCGGCAGACGACGGCCGGGTGACTCGCTCGCGTCGGGGACACTCCCGGACAGTTCCTGTCAGACCCGGTTCGACTCGAACCACTCGACGGCGTAGTCGACGAGCGCGGGCTGGTCGACCAGCCGCGCCTCGGCGGCGCCGACGGTCCCGCGTTCGACGGCTTCCGGACGCTCGTCCTCGAAGTCCGCACCGAGTTCCGCGAAGTCCGAGGTGTCGGTCTCGATGTCCTCGTACTCGACGCGGACCGCGTCGCCGTCCTCGACCACGGGCGCCTCGTTTGTCGCCCGATCCTTCGGGAACGCGGCGCGGTACTCCGCGAGGTGGACCGAGGTGTTGGTCTCGTAGTCGGTGCCGAGCAGCAGCACCGTCCCGTCGCGGTCGTAGACCTCGGCCAGCGGCGACCCGTCGCCCAGCCCCTCGTCGTAGGCGTGGTCGGCGACGACCGCCTCGGCGTCGGCGCCCCACGCGGCGAACGAGACGGTCGGGTGGCGGCTCCTGACCGTGTCGGGGTAGCCGCGGAAGCACTCGGCGACCGCGCCCATGCCGCGGGTCGGCGTGCTCTCCGGGCGGAAGGGCGGTCGCTCCGCGCGGATCGTCTCGATCCAGTCGTCGGGGACCGGCGGGTTCGACCAGGCCTCCGGGTCGGTGTACTGGCCGGTGTGGGCCGGCATCACGAGCGTCCCCGAGTCGGTGACGACCGCCCGGAGCGCGTCGACGACGGCCTGCGCGTCGCCGCAGACCCAGCCCAGCGCCGAGAGCGACGAGTGGACGAGTAGCGTCTCACCCCGTTCGACGCCGAGATCGCGGAGGTCGTCCACGAGCGTCGAGACGGTGACCGGCTCGTCGACCCGGTCGACGGCGTCGTGTTCGCCCATGCGGCCGGCTTCGAAAAGTGCGGAGTTGAGTGTTTCGGGACCGTGAGAAGGCGTGGCGAGCGGTAGCGGCCTCGGCCGTCAGCCCGCGACGGAGACGGTGACGTTGCCGGCCGTGCCCGACGCGGTGGCGTTGCCGACGAACGACTCGGGACCGGCGAAGACGACGGTCGTCCCGTCGCCGACGCGGGCGAGCCGGTAGACCGTCCCGTCTCCGGTCGGCTGGGCGGCCCGCCAGGACTCGAAGGCGGCGGCGAACTCGTCGGCCTCGCCGGGGTCGTCCCAGCGCAGCGCCCAGGCGAAGGCCGTCCGGCTGGAGTTGTCGGCGTCGTGCAGTCGGGCGATGCTGTCGGTACCCCACCCGGCCGCCGCGGTCGCGGCGGTCGAGCGGTTCAGGTCCGCCCGCAGCATCGTCCGGACGACGATCTCCCCCTTCGTGTCGTAGTGGTCGTAGGGGAAGCGCCACTCGCCGGTCCGATTCACCGACAGCGTGAGGTTCCGTTCGGGTTCCTCGCTCGGCGTGTCGCCGTGGATCAGCTGCTCGCCCGTCACCGGCGTGGGCGTCGAGGGGTCGTACAGCCACGAGACGTTCCGCGGGCTGTCGACCTGCGAGTGGATGTACCGCGCGCCGTAGAGGTAGCGGGCGCGGAACAGCCGGCGGCCCTCGGCGCCGTGCTCGTACTGGTTGCGCAGCTCCTGAGTCTGGTTCCAGGAGGTGTTCAGGTACCGCTCGACGTACTGGTCGGTCACGTAGACCGCCGCGCCCTCGACGAGGCCGGCGGCGACCTGCTGGGAGTCGGTGTCGTCGACGAACCCGCCGAAGTTGCCGGTGTCGACGGCGTCGCTGTGGAACTGCAGCCAGTGGACGTACTCGTGGGCCAGCAGCGTCTTCTGCTGGGTCGCGTTGGCGTCTTTCGGCATCACGACGATGCGCTGGGGGGTCGCCGACCCGTGGTAGACGCTGGTGTTGATGAACCGGTCGCCGTAGCCGAACGTGTCGTAGAACTGGTTCTCCGCCAGCTGGCGGTTGTACCGCTCCAGCGCCGGCATCTCCTCGCGGACGTAGACCGTCGGCGGCTCCACGTCCGTCCCGAGCAGTGCCTGTACGTCCGCGTAGACGGCGTCCGCGTCGACCGAGAGGTCGCCGCCGCGCACCTCGACGTTCGGCTCGTCGCCGTCGTCCGGGGTCGGCGTCGGGGTCGCAGTGGGCGTCGCGGTCGGCGCGGGTGTCGGAGTCGGCGACGGGGTCGCGGTAGTCGTCGGACCCTCGGTCGGCGTAGCCGTCGGGCTATCCGTCGCTGTGGGGGCGGTCGGCGACGACGTGGCGGTCGGCGTCGCCGACGCCGTCGCTGTCGGCGTATCGGTCGGTTCGTCAGTCGATACGTCGGTCTCGGTGGGCGCTCCGGTCCCCTGGCCGCCGAGCAGGCTCCCGCAGCCCGCCAGCAGGAGGAGGGTGACGACGCCCACGGTCGCGACTGTCTGTCTCATCGGTGGGACCGCTGGAGGGCGGTGTGTTCGACGCGTCGACCGGGACGAACGTAGTCCTTTCGGCTGGTCGACAGTATTCCGAACGGTCGGGGAGGGGCGGCGAACAAGGGAGGGGCGGGACGCCCACGCGGGCGCGGGTTCGGCCGGCTACGCGCCGGGGTCGTACGTCTCGGCGAGCGCGTCGAGCTCCTCGTGGTGTTCGGTCGTGTGGGGCGCGGTCAGCGGCGAGACGCTCACCTTCCCGTCGACGACCGCCCGGCGGTCGCTGCCCTCGGGGTCCGGAATCGTCCCGTCAGCCATCCGCTCCCAGATGCGGTCGTGGAGGTGGACGCCGTCTTCCTCCCGGGTCGCGGTCATCTGGTACACCTCGGAGGGGAACGTGACCGCCATCTCCGCCGGACCCCACTCGGCGACGGGCGCGTTGACGTTCAGGTAGTCGGCGTCCTCGAACACGCCGGTCTCCGGGGCGCGCTCGACGAGGTACTCCGTGGCCCGCGCGGCCTCGGCGTAGCTGTCGGGGTCGACCTGCGTCGACTCGAACGCCCCGTCGTCGCGGACCGGGATGTACATCGACACCGAGATCGCCGGCACGTCGAAGAACGTCGCCTCCACGGCCGCCGAGACGGTCCCCGAGCGCCCGAGGACGTACGCCCCGAGGTTCGCGCCCTGGTTGCACCCCGCGACGACGATGTCCGCGTCCGGGACCAGCGAACCGAGGCCCGCGACCGTGCAGTCGGCCGGCGTCCCCTCGATGGCGTGGCCCAGGTCGTGCTCGTGGACAGTCACCTCGTGGGACAGCGACCGCCCGACCGCACTCTGGTCCTCGGCGGGGGCGACGACCGTCACGTCGCCCACGTCGGTCAGCGTGTCGTAGAGCGCCCGGAGGCCGGCGCTCTCGATCCCGTCGTCGTTCGTCAGGAGGATCGACGGTTCGTCCATACGCCTCCTGTCGGCGGTACCGGCAAAAGTACACCGAACGCATCGACGGCCCGCTCTGTTCGGCGCCCCGCGACCACGGGCGCGACGGAAACGCTATTTTGCCCCCCGTTCGATCGTCCGACGATGTCCGGGCCCGAACCGGCCGTCGGTGACGCCGTGCTGGTCGACATCGGTGACGGCGAACGGATCAAGGGGACGATTCGCGAACGGACGAAGACGCACGCGACGGTCGACTGCGAGCGGCAGTTCGACGTCGATAGCAATCTGGAGGGGATGCCACCGGCCGACGAGTCGGTCGTCGTCACGCTCGACCAAGTCCTGAAACGGTTCGACGAGTAGCCGGGCGCGACGAACGCGTCCGCCGAAACCGGCCCGATAGTCGTCCCGCGGGTCGCTCTACACCGGGATCCGGTCGACGACCGCTTCGCCGTCGATCACGAGGTTGACGGCGTCCTCGTCGTCGTTCCAGAGGACGAGGGCGTTCTCGACGGCGAGCACGTCGCCGTACTCGGCGGTCAGGAGGTCGCGGTTGAGCGTCGACTCGTCGGTGAGCACGGCGAAGTGGTCGACCTCCTGGCTGCCGTCGCTCACCCGGAATAGCGGGTAACCGTCGTCGGACAGATCACGGCTGAGCTTCGCGAAGTAGACGTTCGCCCGCTCGGTGATCAGGTCGTCGGTGTCGGCCAGCCTGGCGACCCGCGAGTCGTCCGGCGTGAAGTCGACGCGCCGCCGACCGTCCGTCCGGAGGTAGGTGTAGGCGTACTGCACGTCGGCGTTCTCGAACTCACCGTCGCGGCGCTCGGGGCCGTCGAGGCCGACTTCGCCGGGGTCGCCGCCGTCGAGTCGGCGCTGGAAGACTGGCACCTCGATGTCGGGCTCGACCTCGAACGACCAGCAGTCGTCCTCGGGCGTCTCGCCGGGCCACAAGCGGACATCCGGTCCGTAGATCGTCAGCGGTCCGCGGTCGGCGACCGCCCGCTCGACCTCTCGCAGGCCGATGGCAGTGTTGCGGTCCGCGGGGGCGAGCCCGACGATGGTGCCGTCCTCGGCCAGCGCGTCGGCGTAGCGGCGGACGACGGCTTCGGGGTCGTCCAGTTCGCTCAGGACGTTCGAGAAGAGGATCACGTCGAAGCCGGTGTCGCCGTCGTCGGAGTCGCCGTCGCCAGAGCGGTCCGGGTCGGTTACGCCGGCGACCGCACCGGGCTCGAACGCCTCCGCCGTCTCGCGGTGGACCGTGTGGTGGAAGTTCCGGCCCGTCTCGTCGAGCAGGTCCGCCAGCACGTCGGCGGCGTCGCTCGGTTCGACGGCGTGGTAGTCGACGAGCGCGTCCTCGGGAACGAGGTCGTGCAGGCCGAGCGCCGGTCCGCCGACGCCGGCGCCTACGTCGAGGACGCGCAGGCGCTTCGGGAGGGGACCCTCGCGAGCGAGGTCAGCGAGGACGTACTGGGCGACGGCGTAGTAGTCCGGGAGGTGATAGAGCGCGTACGCAAGCGCCGTCTCGCCGTCGTACTCGACGGCGCGCTGGTTGTAGTAGTCGTCTTTGAACGAGCGGATCCGCTCGCGCAGGCGGTCGCCCGAGTCGCCGTCGGGCCAGCCCGGGCCGTACTCGGCCACCAGCCGGTCCTCCAGGGTCCGGCCGTACTCGACCGGGAAGGTCTCGACCCCGTGGAAGGATACGGAGAGGGGTTCCTCCTCGACGGGTTCGAAGGTCCCGTCCTCGCGCTCGACGAGGCCCAGGTCGACCGCGGACTCGCGGAGCACCTGCGCGACCGCGGCCGGGTGGGGTTGGCCGTCGACGTACTCGTAGATCTCCTCGGGGTCGACGGGCCGGACCTGCCGGAGGTACTTCGCGTTCGAGCGAACCTGTTCCCGCTGGTCGTCGTTCATGGTTCGCCCCCGTCAGCGCCACCGCTTCTGTCCTCGTCTGTGCTACCGCTTCCGTCCTCGTCCGCGCTCGGTGGCAGTGCCGTCCCGGCGTCGCGGTACAGTTCCTCGAAGGTCTCGCGGTCGGCCTCGGCCACCTGCCGGGCGGCGTCGGCGACGCTCTCGGCGCCGTCGAAGGCCTCCTGGATGTCGGCGTAGACGCCAGGGTCGTTGCCGGTGACGGTCCCCAGCACGTCGAACAGCGCCTCCGAGACCGGCGTTTCGAACTCGTCGGCCACGGGTTCGGCGGCGATGCCGAACGCGAGCACGGCCGCGTGGGCGCGCGCCTGGACGGTTTCCATCGCCCGGTCGTGCTCCCGGGCGGTCGTCTCGAAGCAGTCGTTGCCGGCGTCGACCAGCGCCGCGCGGAGCTCGTCGGTCACGGGGCCGGGCGCGTCGGCGACGACGGCGACGTTGCCGGGCGCCCTGGCCGCCGCGAACAGCGGGTGGAAGCTCACCCGTTCGAGGTCCGGGCCGCCCGCCGCCATCGCCTCGACGGCGGGTCCCATCACGCCGGCCACGTCGACCATCGCCCGGTCGGCGCGGTCGGCGTAGGCCGGGACGACGGAGTCGAGCGCCGGGATCGGCACCGCGAAACAGACCACGTCGAAGGTCTCGTCGGTGTCCGTCGGGACGGCCCGGGCGGTCGTCGAAGCAGACGCGCCCGCGTCGCCCGGATCGCCGAGTGCGTCGGCGGCCTCGCGCGCGGCGCCCGGGTCGGTGTCGGTGAACGCGACCGCCGGCGGGTCGGGGGTCCCGGCGGCGACCGTCCGGGCGAACCACCGCCCCATCTCGCCGGCGCCGACCACGAGCAGGTTCATGCGCCCGGCTACTGTGGCCCGTTCCAAAAGCCGTTCGGTCACCCGACTCCCGGTCGCCGTATGTCAACGTGTCCCGCTCTGAAAACGCTTATCAGTCCGCCCGCAGATATCCAGGCCATGAGACGCGTCCGCTTTCGCGATTCTGCCGGCAACGTCCGCGGCGGTCGGTGGACCGTCAGGGACGGCGAGGAGGTGGTCACCGCCGCCGCGGGCCCGTACGGGCGCATCGCCTTCGGCGACGAGACGTTCGACCCCGAGGAGGTGGACGTGCTCGCCCCCTGCGAACCGACCAAGATCGTCTGCGTCGGCCGCAACTACGCCGACCACGCCGACGAGCGCGACGAGGAGATCCCCGACCGCCCGCTGCTCTTTCTCAAGACGCCCAACACCGTCGCCACCCACAACAGCACAGTCACGCTCCCCGCCGGCAAGGAGCGGGTCGAACACGAGGCCGAGCTCGGCGTCGTCATCGGCGAGCGCTGCCGCAACGTCGACGCCGCCACCGCCGAGGACGTGATCGCCGGCTACACCCCGTTCAACGACCTCTCCAATCGCGACGACCAGGACCGCGAGCAGAACTGGGTCCGCGGCAAGGCCTTCGACGGCGCCGCCCCGATGGGCCCGGTCATCGCCACGCCCGAACACCTCTCCGAGGACGCGACTATCGAGGCCCGCGTCAACGGCGAGGTCCGCCAGTCCGCGTCCATCGACAGGATGATCTTCTCGATCCCGGAACTCATCGAGGAGATAACGACCTACATGACCCTCGAACCGGGCGACGTGATCGCCACCGGCACCCCCGAGGGCGTCGGCCCGCTCGCCGACGGCGACGAGGTCGAGATCGAGATCGACGACGTGGGGACGCTCCGGCACTCGGTGCGGTTCCCGGACGGATAGAGACGGCCCCGGGCTCCTGTCGACCGCGGGTTCAGACCTCGTATTCGTCCTGTCGCAGTTGCACGTACTTCCCGTCGCGGAAGCCCCGTTTAGTCCACTTGTAGTCGGCGACGAGCTTCAGCGCCGTCGTGCCCGACTTCAGGGCGCCGCCCCAGTCGTAGCCGCCCCGGTTTTTCATCGCCCGGGTCGCGGCGAAGACGCGGTCCCAGTCGGCCGGTTCCCAGCCGCGGACGACCTCCGCGAAGGTGACGTTCCTGAGGATCTCCTCCCCGATGGCCTCTTTCCAGCGGCCGTTGTACCGCAGCAGCTGGTCGTTGGCGGCGAGTTCGCCGGCGATCTTGCCCGTGCGGACGGCCACGTGGTCGCCGCCCTCGTGGAACGCCGAGGTGGTGCCCATCGCGCCGCCGACGACCGCGATACCCGCGCTCGTGGGCGAGTCGATCGGCCGCGTCGAGGAGATGGGATAGGCTTCGGTGCCGCGCTGTTTGCCGCGGTCCTCGACCAGCGGGAAGTCGTCGAGGTCGTAGCCCGGATACTCCCGTTCGAGCAGGCGCCGCAGGTAGACCGCGCCCGCCGGGATCTGCTCGTCGTCCGGTTCGAGGAGGGCGTACGATTCGGGGTCGTCCACGTCGTCCAGGTCCATCCCGATCGGCATCGTCAGGCCGACGCGGGCGACGTTGTCGTCGTTCGGGAAGATCCACGGGTAGGCGGTGTGGCCCGGGATGACGCCCCACCAGAACTTGATGTGGGCGGGGTCGAACAGCTCCTCGGGGATCCGTCGGTGCTCCTGATAGGCGATGTGGTTTGCCTGGTCGGGGGAGAGATAGTCGGAGACGCTCCGATCGCCGGGGAGGAACTGGTCGAGGACGCCCGTCGTGACCGTCCGCTGTGGGCCGTCGGCGAGGACGAGATAGTCGGCGCCGATCGCTTCGCCGTCGGCGAGTTGAAGGGTGTGGCGCGGGTCGCCCGAGAGGTCGGTCTCGACGGCGTTGACGCTCGTCCCGACGCGATACCGGCCGCCCGCGTCCTCGGCGCGGTCGCGCAGCCAGTCGTCGAACTTCGCGCGGTGGAAGGCGAACCCGAAGTGGTCGTAGGAGGACCCGATCCCGGTCGATTCCAGCGTCACGGACTCGGAGGGGCCGATGAACTCGGCGCCGTCGAGGACGCTCAAGATCACGTCGTCGGGGATCTCCTCGGCCGGGACGTCCATGATATCCAGCCAGTAGTCGAGCATCCCGGCGGCGTCCGTCGAGTCGGGGCCGAGGCGGTCGCGGTCAGCCCGCGGGACGCCCTTCTCGACGACGACGGCGTCGGCCCCCTCGTCGGCGGCCGCCCACGCCGCCGCGGTGCCGGCCGGGCCGCCGCCGACGATCGCAACGTCTGCGCGGTCCATACGCCTACCCCCGCCCCCTCGGAGTATAAATCCCCCTCCATTCGGACCGGTCCGCCGGCCCGAAGCGACCGCGCGTCTTCGTCCCGCCCGACCGCCGAGACGGGTACCAACCGTTCGAAAGGCCAGCCATATGGGCGCGCCTGTCCAACCGCCGGCGATGCCAGACCTGATGGACACGTTTCTGGAGAACCGCTGGATGGTCCAGCCGAACCACGCCAACTCCCTGGGGACCACCCACGGCGGGAACGTGCTCAAGTGGATGGACGAGGTCGGCGCGATGGCTGCCATGCGCTTCGCCGGCCGCGACTGCGTCACCGCCCGGATGGACCAGGTCGACTTCAAACAGCCCATCCCCGTCGGCGAGACCGCCCTCGTCGAGGCCTACGTCTACGAGACCGGCCGCTCCAGCGTCCGCGTCCGCCTGCGCGTCTTCCGCGAGGACCCCCGCTCGGGCGAGCGGGAGCTCACCACCGAATCCTACTCCGTCTACGTCGCCATCGACGACGACCGCGAGCCCGTCGAGGTGCCCGCCCTCACCGTCGCCACCGACGAGGGCCGGCGCCTCCGCGAGGCGGCGCTCAACGGCGACAACAAGGACAGCGCCACCTGAGACACCGGTGGCGCGGTCCGCCGACGAGTGCGCCCGGGTAGCGCCGACGACTGCGCGTCGACTCGACCCGCCGATGCACGTGGACTTATCCGCCGGCCCCGCCTATCCCGGGGTATGACTCTCGACGTCGACCCGCCGGACCCGCCGGAGCTCGAGACCATCGACCCCAACGAGTACGAGGACGCGCAGGTCGTCGACGACACCGACTACCGCCGCGACGAGATCGAGGGGTACCTCCGCGAGGGCGCCTGGGAGCGCGCCTTCGAGAACTGGGCCGCCGACGCGTCGATGAGCGCCGAGGACTACCGGATCGTCGCCGACCTGGACCTGTTCGAGCGGTTCGACTTCTTCTGGGACTCCTACGCCGAGCGCGTCGGCTACCACGCCCCCGGGCTCCCGGAGGACTGGAAGCAGATGGACATCCACCCGGACCTGGACTCGTGGGGGACCGTCTCGTCCATCAACGCCGGGCTGACCGAACTCGGCCAGGAGGTCTGCGACGTGCTCAAAGACGAGTACATCGAGTGGGAGACCGAATACGAGGCGCCCGACGACCTCCCCGACTTCGGGGAGTAGCTCGCGTCGCGCCCGGTCCGCCCGTCTTCACTCCCGCGGGACCGCGACGTTCTTCATTCGACCGCCACACTCCGGGCAGGCGCCGACGGTCTCCTCGGTCGTCACCCTGTGCAGACACTCGACGCACTCGTACCTGGACTTCTCCACCGTGTACGGATCGTCACTGAACATACGAAGTATGTGAACACTCGTCATGAAAAGCGTTCCTGCAAGGAAATTCTAGGAATATAAATCCGTTTCGAGGGTGCATCCGTCCAGTCGTAGTTCGTGGTCGTCCTGTCGGTGGCTGGTCCGAGAGCCGCCCCGTCCCGTCGGTGAGCCCGACGGTCCGGACCCGAGCCCACGAGATTCATTACCCCCCACGACAGAGAGTGGTGTATGACAACCATCGTCCCCCCGAGGGAACGCGAGTGCGAGCGCTGCGGACGAACCGACACCTGGGACGACGACTCCGGCACCTGGACCGTCGTCGAGGAGGACGGCGAGCGCCTGGCCGGCGACCCCTACTGCCTCCACGAGTGGGACATCAACGGCGCGTACAACCCGCTCGAAGAGGGCGCCTGAACGGTCGGATCGAGAGGTAGCGGCCGCTCGTCGGTTTTCGCCCGAACGGGAGAAGCCAGGGCAGGGATTTGAACCCCGGGAGTCTCGATTACAAGTCGAGTGCTTGAACCACCCAAGCTCCCCTGGCGCAAGTAGGCGTTACTCGCCCTCCTTTGAGTGGGTATCGGTTTCGAGCGGTTTCTCCAGCTGGACGCGGTGGCTGTCGTAGCCGTGGCGGCGGTAGAACCGCCGGGCGGCGAGGTTGTCGGCCATCGCCTCCAGCGTGACCGTGTCGGCGCCGAGCGATCCGAGCCGCCGCTCGGCGGTCGCGAGCAACTCGCCGCCGATCCCCTCCTCGCGCCGTTCCGGGACGACGTAGAGGTTCTCCACGACGCCCTGGGTCACGTCCATCTCGTAGCTGCCGCGGTTGAGCGTGAACATGACGAAGCCGACGACGGCGTCGTCGTCGGTGGCGACGACGAGGCGGTCGGTGACGGCGTGGCGGGCCAGCTCGTCGGCGACCGAACTCCGGTTGCGCTCCCCGAGGACGTGCGAGTCGTGCTGGGTCTGCTCCTCGGCGAGGGCGACCCACAGGTCGGTGACGGTCTCGGCCTGTGCCACCGAGGCGAGCTCGATCTCCATCCGGTGGTCGGACGGTGGAGGGCGACCGACTAAGGTTTTCGGCCGGCAGGCGTCGAAGAGTTTTATCCCCTCCGCGTCTCCACTGCCTGTAAGGTATGTTTGCCAACCACACGATCCGGGACTCGGGTTCGGGTCGGGCACGGCTGGTGGGAGCCGCGGGGTCGCGTCCGTCGCGCGAACGGGGACCGACCGGGCGGGGGACGACCGAGCGGAAGACGACCGGGCGGGGGGCGCCACAGTCGAGCCATGGCGACCGCTGAGCGCGTCGCCGCCCTCCGGCTGGAGGTCGCCGAGCGGCCGAAGACGGCGCTGTTCGGCCTGTTCCTCGTCGGGCTCGCGGTCGACCTCCTGCTGAAGGTCTTCGGGGTCGAGGTGGCGGTCGGGTCGGTCAAACTCTTCGGGGGGACGCTGGCCGCGAGCCGGCTGGTGACGCTCGTCTGGGACGGCGTCGTCGTCGGCCTGGGGATCGGGCTGGCCGGGATCGGCCTGTCGATGACCTACAGCATCCTGAGCTTCGCGAACTTCGCCCACGGCGACTACATCACCACCGGCGCGTTCGCCGGCTGGGCCGTCGCGTGGGTGGTCGCCGGGCTCGGTGCGGGAGTCCTCGACGGCAACTTCCTCTACCTCGCGACGGTCGGGTTCGGCCCCGAGGGCCCCAGCGCGGCGGACCTGTCGGTCAACGCGGTGGGCAACCCGCTGGCGGTCGCCGCCGGGCTCGTCGTCGCGGTCGTCGCGACGGTCGCCGTCTCGCTCGTCCTCGACCGGCTGGTCTTCCGGCCGATGCGCGACCAGAGCGGGATCGCCGTGCTGATCGCGAGCATCGGCGTCGCGCTGGCGCTGCGGTACCTGCTCGTCTTCGTCTTCGGCGCCTCCAACCGCGGGCTGACCGCCGGCGGCCCGAAACTGATCCTCGCCGGCGTGAGCGGCAAGCTGGCGTTCGCGACCGAGCGGTCGACGATCATCCTCGCGAGCGACGGGAGCCCGCCGGCCGACGCCTTCTACGTCGAACTGCCGGGACCGACGTTCGGGAGCTACACCGCCGAGATCCTCTCGGTCACCAGCGCCGAGGCGACGCTGGTCGCCACGTCGCTGGCGCTGATGGTCGCGCTGCACCTCGCGCTCCAGCGGACGAAACTCGGCAAGGCGATGCGCGCGATGGCCGACAACGAGGACCTGGCGCGCGTCACCGGTATCCCGACCGAACGCGTCGTCCGCGCGACCTGGATAATCGGGGGCGGCCTCGCGGGCGCCGCCGGCTACCTGATGGCGCTCGAACAGGGGACGCTGTCGTACAACCTCGGCTGGGTGCTACTCCTCCTGATCTTCGCCGCCGTCATCCTGGGCGGGATCGGGTCGATCTACGGCGCGATGGTCGGCGGCCTGCTCATCGGGCTCACCCAGTCCGTCTCGCTGGTGTGGATCCCGTCGTCGTTCTCGACGGCGGCGGCGTTCGCGATCATGATCCTCGTGCTCGTGATACGGCCGGACGGCCTCTTCGGGGGGGTGACCACCGCATGAGCGGGACGGACGGCGCGTCGACCGCGACCGCGGGAGCGGGCACCGTCGACCGGCTCAGGGCCGAACTGCGCGACGGCGACGCCGGGCTGGTCGCCCTCGTCATGGCCGGTATCTACGTGCTGTTCACGATATTCGCCGTCCTCGGCCCCTCACAGGGCGTCGGCGGCGTCGTCGCCGTGCTCCAGCGGGTCACCTTCTGGACGGCGCTGTACGCGATGCTCGTCCTCGCCCTCAATCTCCACTGGGGCTACGCCGGCCTGTTCAACATCGGCGTCGCGGGCTTCATGGCCGTCGGCGTCTACACGTTCGCCGCGATCACCGCCCCGACCGGCGGGAACCCCCCGGGGCTCGGCCTGCCGCTGTGGGTCGGCGTCGTCGGCGGAATGGCGATGGCCGCCGTCGCCGGCGCCGTCATCTCCCTGCCGGCGCTGCGCCTCCGGGCGGACTACCTCGCCATCGTCACCGTCGCGTTCTCGGAGATCGTCCGCCTCTCGCTGCTGTCGACGACGTTCCAGCAGTTCACGCTGTTCGCGAACGTCCCCTTCCTCCCCGAGGTTCCGCTCGGCAGCGGCGCCGGCCGCGGGATCAACATCCCGATCAACCCGACGATTCCAGTCAAGTCGCTGTTCTACACGAACCCGACGAACCCCGCGAGCGGGAGCCGGACGGCGCTCGGCGAGGCCGTGATCTCGGCGTTCGGGGCCGTCGGCGTCAGGGAGACGGTCGTCGTCTCGCTGGCGTACACCGCCGTCCTGCTCGCGTTCGTCGCCCTGTTCTACTGGCTGCTCCGCCGGATCGGCAACTCGCCGTTCGGCCGGGTCCTGAAGGCCATCCGCGAGGACGAACTCGTCGCCAACTCGCTGGGCAAGGACACCCGGCTGTTCAAGGTGAAGGTGTTCATGGTCGGCTGCGCGCTGATGGGCCTCGGCGGGATCCTCTGGGAGACCCAGAAGGGGTTCACCGACCCCACGTCGACGACGTTCCTGCCGATCCAGACGTTCTACATCTTCATCGCGCTGATGATCGGGGGCGCGGGCTCGAACACCGGGAGCGTCCTCGGCGGCGCGCTGTTCGCCAGCCTGCTCTTCCTGGGGCCCCAGCAGGTCGCCGGCATCTTCACGAAGTACTTCGTCGGCGGCGACGCGCCGAGCACGTTCGCCGCGGCCCTCGGCCCGGTCGGGTCGCTGGACTTCGGGCCGCTGTTCGCCTACACGGTCCAGAACGTCCCGTCGCTACGGTTCGTGCTCGTCGGCGTCGTCCTGATCGTCCTGATGCAGCGGCGGCCGACCGGCCTGCTCGGCCACCGCAAGGAGGTCGCAGCGAGCGTCGACCTTGCCAAGCGCGGCGGGCGACCCGGTGGCGAGGGCGCCCGACCGGCGGCCGACGGGGGCGGACTGGACGATGGAGACGAACCGACCGACGAGAGGGCCGACCGCTCCGACAGAGGTGAGAGCGATGAGTGACGACCGCCCGACCGCCGACGCGGCCGAGACGACCGGGGCGCCCGGCGCGACCGCGGCCGATACTGACGAGACCGCCGCGGACGCCGACGCCGACACCGGAGACGCCGAGTCGGCGACGCCCGGGAGCGCGGAGCGCGACGGCCTCGACCCGGCCGACGCGTCGCTGGTCGTCGAGGACCTCTCGAAGCGCTTCGGCGGCATCGACGCCGTCGACGAGGCCTCCTTCGCCGTCGAGCGGGGGACGCTGACGGGGCTCATCGGCCCGAACGGCGCCGGCAAGTCGACGACGTTCGACCTGGTCACCGGCGTCCACGAGCCGGACGGCGGGCGGGTCACGTTCGAGGGACGGGACATCACCGGCTACCGGACGGCCGAGGTCGCCAGCGAGGGGCTCGTCCGGACCTTCCAGATCGCCCGCGAACTGGAGGAGATGACCGTGCTGGAGAACCTGATGCTCGCCCCGCGGAACCAGTCGGGCGAGAGGCTGGTCAACGCGGTCGCGCCCGGCCTGCGCGGTCGGGTCCGCGAGGAGGAGCGCGAGCTGCGCGAGGAGGTGTGGGAGACGCTGGAGCTGTTCGAGATCGACCACCTCGCCGAGGAGTACGCCGGCAACCTCAGCGGCGGCCAGCGGAAGCTGCTCGAACTCGCGCGGGCGCTGATGGTCGACCCCTCGATGCTGTTGCTGGACGAGCCGTTCGCCGGCGTCAACCCGACGCTGGAGGAGAAGCTGCTCGACCGCGTCCACGAGCTGCGCGAGGCGGGGTTGACCTTCCTGCTGGTCGAACACGACATGGACCTCATCATGGAACACTGCGAACACGTCATCGTCATGCACCAGGGGCGCGTCCTCGCCGAGGGAACGCCCGCCGAGATCCGCTCGAACGAACGCGTCGTCGACGCCTACCTGGGGGAGGAGATATGAGCGACGCCGGGGACCCCGATGCAGGCGAGACCGACGCCGCCGCGACCGGCGCGGCGGCTGCGGGGACGCTCGACGACTCGCTGCTGGCGGTCCGGAGTCTCGACGCCGGCTACGGCGACCTGCAGATCCTGACGGACGTGGACCTGGACGTCGACGACGGCGAGTACGTCACCATCGTCGGCCCGAACGGCGCGGGCAAGTCGACGGTCATGAAATCGGTCTTCGGGCTGACCAACGTCTTCGGCGGGTCGGTCACCTTCGACGGCGAGGAGATCACCGACGAGCCGCCGGAGTCGATGGTCCACCACGGGCTCGGGTACGTCCCCCAGAGCGAGAACGTCTTCGCCGGCCTGTCCGTCCGGGAGAACCTGGAGATGGGCGCGTACATCCGCGAGGAGTTCCCCGAGGAGGCGCTGGACGCGGTCTACGACCGGTTCCCGATCCTCGAGGAGCGCGAGGACCAGCGCGCCGGGACGCTGTCGGGCGGCCAGCAGCAGATGCTCGCGATGGGGCGGGCGCTGATGCTCGACCCCGACCTCCTCCTTCTCGACGAGCCCTCCGCGGGGCTCGCGCCGGACCTGGTCGAGGACCTGTTCGACCGCATCGACGCGATCAACGAGGCGGGGACGGCGGTCCTGATGGTCGAGCAGAACGCCAAGGAGGCGCTGCGCCGCTGCGACCGTGGGTACGTCCTCGTCCAGGGGGAGAACCGCTTCGTCGACTCCGGGGAGGCGCTGCTGGCCGACGAGAACGTGCGCCAGCAGTTCCTCGGCGGGTAAGCGGACGCGAAAAGCGGGGGCGGCGACCGCCGCGTCAGGGAGAGTAGTCGATGTTCTCGATGACCTCGAAGCCGCCCTCCTCGTAGCGGTAGTACTGGTAGGTGGCGGCGGCGATGTCGCCCACGTCGTCGAACTCGATGGCGCTGGAGGCGCCCTGGTAGTTGACCTCGGTACCGCTCGCGGCCATCTCCAGCCCCTCGGCGAGGTTCTCGGGGGTGACGGTCTCGCCGCCCTCGTTGGCGACCGCCTGCATCTGGTCGCGGATCGCCTCGCCGCTGTTCTCGCCGGCCGCGGCGTTCGCGAGCGCGAGCACGGCGACGGCGTCGAACGACTGCCCGGTGAACGGGCTCTCCGAGGGGTCGCTGTCGTAGGCCTCCTGGTAGAGCGAGTCGAACGTCTCCCGGCCGGGGCCGGTCGAGGTCGGGGCGGTCCCCCAGACGTTGCGCATCGAGTTGCCCACGTCGCCCGGCAGGCTGCCGCTCTGGAGGCCGTCCGGGACGATGATGTCGCAGAAGTCCTGGGAGTAGTCGTCGTAGAAGTCCCGGAAGATCTGGACGCCGCTGTCCGGGTAGCCGACGATCATCAGGAGATCCGGCTGGTCCTGCAGCGCCGAACTCAGCTGCGAGGTGTACGACCCCGCGCCCGGCTCGAAGCTGACCTCCTGCTGGACGGTGCCGCCGGCGTCCTCCCAGGCGGAGGCGTAGGCGTCGGCCAGCCCCTGTCCGTAGTCGTTGTTCAGCGCGAGCGTCGCGGTCGTCGACGCCTCCAGGCGCTCGCGGCCGATCTGGGTCATCACCTCGGCCTGGAGCGCGTCCGTCGGCGTCGTCCGGTAGAGGTAGCCGTTGTCCTCCAGGTCGGTGATCGCCGGCGACGTGCTCGCGGGCGAGCACTGGACGACGCCGTTCGGGACCGTCACGTTGTTGGCCGTCTGGATGGTCACCGTCGAGGACAGCGCGCCGGCGATCATCGGATACCCCGCCGAGACGAGCGACTCGGCGGCGGTGATCCCGGTGTTGGGGTCCGTCGCCGTGTCCTCGAACTGGTAGTCGACCGTGAACGTGTCGCTCTCCTCGTCCATGTAGTCGGCCGCCAGCTCCGCGGCCTGGCGGATCGGCGGGCCCAGGTCCGACAGCTGGCCGGTCACCCCCATCAGGATCCCCAGCCTGATCGTCCGCGACTCGACGCCGTCCCCGCCGTCGCCGCCCATGGCTTCCGTCCCCTCCGGCTCGGGCGTCTCGGTCGGGGTCGACTCCGGCGTGTCGCCGCCGTCACCATCGTCACCGCCGTCGCCGCCATCCCCACCGTCACCCTCCGTCGGGGTGTCCTCGCCCGCCTGCGCACACCCGGCCAGGCCGGCGACACCCGCGACACCGAGTCCCCTGAGCACCTTCCGTCGACGTATCTTGCGAGACATCTCACTGTGTGCCTTGTCAACCAGCCACTATAAAGGTGTCCCACGACCTGTCACGTTCCCGCCTGGATTCGAGCGCCGGAGAGGTCCGTCAAACCGCTGGAAGAAGCGTCAGCATCCGCCGTCCGATCTGCGGGCGCCGAACGTACCAGAACGCGCTCATGTAACGAGTGCTTACCCGTCGAGGCCGCCCCAGGCGGGTGGCCACGACGCGCTCGTCGGGGGGCGGGCGCGTCAGATATCCCGACAGTCGGGGCAGAGCAGCTGGCCGTTGAACGTCGACAGCTCCCGGGAGAGCGACCCGCAGGCCTCGCACAGCGACTGGTCCTCGAAGTGGGAGTCCTCGCCCCGTCGCGAGTCCGCCTGTTCGACCCCCTGCTCGCCCCGGCCCTGGGTGACGCCGGCGACCGCCCGCTCGCGGTCGGCAGGCGCGGCCTCGTTCGCGGTCGGTGCGAACGGCGAGGCGGTCAGCAGGTCGCGCTCGGTCAGGACGCCCAGCGGCTCGTCGCCGTCGGAGACGAGGACGCGCTGGGTCGACCCCGCGGACAGCCGGTCGGCCGCCTCGGCGATGGTCAGGTCCGGCGGGACCGTCGGCACCTCGTCGGTCATCGCCTCCGCGGCGGTCGGCGGGTCGCCCTCGCGGTCGACGAACGCCGCCAGCGCGTCCCGCTCGGTGACGACCCCGACAGGGTCGCTCCCGCGCAGGACGACGGCGCTGTCGACCCCCTCCTCCAGCATCAACTCGGCCGTCTGCCCGAGGTCGTCGCCCTCGCTGACCCCGACGAACTCGCGGTCCATCACCTCCCGGACGCTCGCGTCTCGTTGCATGTGTGGACGTTTACCACACTGCGTCTAAAAGCTACCTGCACCACGCTTAAGACGGCACGCGACGTAATTTGGCGGTCGGTTCCGGCGGGCTGAGACCCCGGATCGACCGGTCAGGCGGAGGGGTCGGGCTCGTCGGCGGCCCAGTCGACGTGTACGTCCTCGCCGGTCGCGCGACACTCCTCCAGCGCGTGTTTGGCGGCCATCCCGGCGTCCTGGGCGACCTCCCCGCGACCCACGCCGACCTTGAGTTCCACGTCGACAGCGTCGCGGACGTGGTCGACCGCGTCCTGATACTCCGCGGGGTCCATCTCCGAGCAGACGGCGATGACGTTGTCGCCGCCGACGAAGAAGGAGAGGGAGTCGTACGCCCGCCGCATGTACCGCATCAGCTCGGCGTAGCCCTGTTCGATCTGGATGAACGTGTCGAACTCGTTGAGCTCGTCGGTGTACTTGCCGGTCGCGTCGTTCACGTCGAAGTGGGCGATCTGCACGTCCTCGTCGGTCCGGAACTCCTCGTCGATGGTCCGCCCGCGCAGGATCTCCCGGCGGGACTTGTCCTGCGCGCTGCCGGCCTCCTGCAGTGCTTCCGTGGCGGTCCCGAGCGCCTCGGCGGGCGTCGTCCCCGTGGCGACGCTGAGGCTCATCGTGACCGGGTAGCGGTTGGCGACCGACTCCTGGATGAGCGCGTGGTCGTCCTCGTCGAGGCCGTTCGTGACGGCGATCATGTTGTCGAACCGCGAGAAGAAGACGTAGCCGCCGCGGTTGCCGACCAGCTGCGAGAGGTCGGCGTACAGCCGCGACTGCAGCGTCTGGAGGTCGACCTCCCGCCGGGGCTCGGGCGTGACGGTCCAGGGGCCGTAGTTGTCGATCTGGACGTGCGTTACCTGCGTGTTCGTCACAGTACCCGGCGGTTGGGTAGCTGCCTGTATTGCTCTTTCCGTTCGGCCGCGCGCGTGCGCCGCTGTGTCGGGGCGAGCCGCGCCGGTGGCCCCGCTCCGGCCTCACTCCGGCGCGACGCGGTCGTCGGTACGCCCGTCGGCATCGCCTTCGTCGGTATCGCCCCGGTCGGCGTCGTGCCCACCGTCGCCGAGGACGCGCGAGTCCGCCGTCGCCAGTTCCACGGTGCCGACCAGCGAGTCGTACCGCACGACGCCGGTCGCGGTCAGCTTCGGGAGGTGCTCCTGGAACAGGTCCCGCCGGGCCCCGTCGACGGCCTCGTCGGGGACCGCGTCGGCCGGCTCGTCGCGCTCGGCGGCGACGACGTGGCTCGCCAGGTCCGAGACCGGGACCTCGCCCCGCTCGGCGAGTTCGGCCAGTACCCGCCGGCGACGCTCGCTCGCGCGAAGGTCCGCGACCGCCGAGGCGGGGAGGCGGTCGCCCTCGGTGTCGTCCCCCGTCACGGGATCGTCCGTCTCACCGCCGTCCGTCGCCGGTGTCGCTCCTTCCGTCTCGCCGTCGGCGCCGTCGGATCGTACCATGGTCGTTCGACCCGGATCCTACGCGCCGCCCGCTTTAGTATGTGTCGCGATAGCACACCGCAATGACGTGACCCGGAACGGGTAGCCACGTCGTTATACGGCGCCTGAACCCGCCGCGGCTCCGGGGACGGTCGATACCACTATGGGCCGGCCGGGCGACCGGCACGGTACATGCAAGTCGTCCTGCTGACGGCCGGGGAGGGAACCCGGATGCGTCCGCTGACGGAGTCGCTGCCCAAGCCGATGCTGCCGGTCGCCGACCAGCCGCTGGTCGCCCACGGCGCCGACGCGGCCGTCGACGCCGGCGCCTCGGAACTGGTCCTCGTGGTGGGCTACGAGGCCGAGGCGGTCAGGGCGTACTTCGGCGACGAGTACCGGGGCGTCCCCGTCGAGTACGCCGTCCAGGAAGAGCAGCTCGGGACCGCACACGCGGTCGACTGCGCGCGCGAACACCTCGAGGGGCCGTTCGTCGTCCTCAACGGCGACGACCTCTACGACCGCGCGAGCGTCGCGGCGCTGCTCGACGCCGACGGCCCCGCCGTCGGCACCTACCGCGTCGACGACCCGACCAGCTACGGCGTCTTCGAGGTCGAGGACGGCGTCGTCACCGGCATCGTCGAGAAGCCGGCGGATCCGCCCACCGACCTCGTCAACGTCGGTGCCTACCGGTTCCCGGCCGAGGCCCGGGAGTGGCTGGACGTGCCGATGAGCGAGCGCGGCGAACACGAGATCACGGACGTGCTCTCGCGGGTCATCGACGAGCGCTCGGTCCGGACCGTCGCGGTCGAGCGCTGGCTGGGCTGTGGCCGACCCTGGGAACTGCTCGAAGCGAACGAGTGGAAACTCGGCGAACTCGACCGCGACCTCCGGGGCGAGGTCCACGAGTCGGCGGACCTGCGGGGCGACGTGGTCGTCGAGGAGGGCGCCACCGTCGACGCCGGCGTCGTCGTCGAGGGGCCGGCGCTGATCCGGGAGGGCGCCGAAGTGGGGCCGAACGCCTACGTCCGCGGGGCGACGCTCCTCGCGGAGGATACCCACGTCGGCAACGCCGTGGAGGTCAAAAACAGTGTGATCATGGCGGGTACCCACGTCCCCCACCACTCCTACGTCGGCGACAGCGTGCTCGGCCGGGACGTGAACTTCGGCGCGGGGACGAAGGTGGCGAACCTCCGCCACGACGGCGGCGACGTGTACTTCACCGTCAAGGGCGAGCGCGTCTCGACGGGCCGCCGGAAGTTCGGCGTCGTCGCCGGCGACGGCGTCAAGACCGGGATCAACACGAGCCTCAATCCCGGCGTGCGGCTCTCCGCCGGCGCGACGACGACGCCCGGCGAGTCCGTGACGCGGGACCGTTGAGCGGCCGCCGACGGAGCGACGGAGCCGCGAGCGGGGCGCGTGTGCCCGGCGGGTTCCGTAGCTCTCGAGCCGGCGTCGATGTATGCGGTTAAGTGGGTCCGTACACACGGGTCGGACACGATGGTCGACCCCACGTCCGATCTCAACGAAGACGTATCCGAGGAGGAGGCGCCGACGTGCGCCGTCTGCGGTGCGGCGCTGGTACAGGACCCCGACCACCGGGTCGTCACGCGCGTCGACGACGGCCAGGTCGAGACGACGCACTTCTGCAGCGAGGCCCACCGCGCGGAGTGGACCGGTTGACCCGTCGGATATGCCTTGTTGAATCCGCGGACGACGTAGCGATCACTCCTTGATGGCTTGTTCGAGGTTGTAGACCGCAGCGGTCAACACCAGTTCACGGAACTGGCGGTACCAGGCGCTTGGCCCGACA
>NZ_JBLKNX010000033.1:0-32775 GCF_051414055.1 Halosimplex halobium | reverse complement strand
CCGATTCCGAGATGAATCGGCTCCATGGGATCATATCGGGCACCGCTGGCGCGGTGCCCTTGCCCTCTTCGACTTTCAGCCGCAGCTCTCGCCGTCAACAATCTACTTCGCAAGAGCGATAAACGAAATATCCGGTGTTTCTTTCGTGAATTAGGCTTTCTCCACCGTAGCCAGACCGCATTATGCTCCAGATTTCGCACTTTCTACCACGTATATTAACTGTTTCTGGAGTTGGATCTGCAGAGCTCCCACTATACGTCTCCGCGAGCGGTAATCGGAGAATCTCCGAGTCGTCACTTTCGCCGATCTCTAGGGAATGACCGATCTCGTGTATCACGAGTGAAACCCGCGGCAACCAGAAGCGTGGCTGATCCGGACTAACGGTCACGCGGGAGTAGATGTGTTTGGCGGAACTGTGACCGGAAACTCTTCTCTTGAACCAGCACCCCGTTCCGCATAGATCCCGTTCGGTGCCTGAGAGTCCTCGACATACTCGTAGTAGTAGGCCCCGATGCCACTGTCTGCCCAGATATCGGGTGAATCGACGATGACGTATTTTGGTATCTGGCTCGCTCGGAGACGAACCTCCAGCCCGGTTTCGTCCATCGTCCCGAGGTACTCGGATCGAATCACGCTCCCGTTGGCAGTGTACAGGTAGACCGATACGTCCTCGAAGGTTGGATCGGTCATACCCGTATGCTCAACCGTCCCGTTGAGATAGAACCCTTCTCCCGTTGCAGTAATGTTCCCGGTGATACCCACACCACCACCTGACCCGTTCGTTAGACAGCCAGCTATGAGGACCAGAGAAGCAACCACTGCGACGGAAATCAAATACTTCATTATTTCTGATAGTACTGTTCGATGCTCAGCAATTATTCGATGCTATAGACGAAATAGGCTGTATTGTCGCGGTAAATGAGAGAATCTTCGTCGTATCCTCCTCGCATTATACTCCATTCGACTGGTCTCGCTCCTCGAATCTGGAGTGAGCCGATGCGTTCGGCGGAACTGTGACGGGGAACTCTTCCTTCGAACCTATTGTAGACGACGAGTACACTCCGTTAGATTGCTCTGCCCTCTCAGTTCGCTCGTAATAGTTTACACTGATCGTATCGTAGGTCCAAAATTCAGGTGAGTTGACAACTATGTATTCTGGGGCCTCAGTTGCGTTCATCTTGACTCTGACGGAGGCCGATTCATCCACCGTTCCCAGCCACTTTGAGGCGACAACGGATTCATTCTCATCGTAAAGATAGATTGTCACGTTTCTGTGGCTCGATTCGGTGAGATCAGTGTGCTCTACTGTTGCCTCCATCTGAAAGTTTCCGTCGGTAGTAATGCTATCTAGTGTTATTCGGATACTACCGCCGTCGTCGGAGAGACAGCCACTAACTCCAGCGAGAAGTACGGTAATCAAGAGTGCTCGACGGTACTTCATTTGTTTTGACCGTATTTTTCTATCGTCAATAGCTCCTCGATGCTATAGGTGAAATATCCCGTATTATCTTCGTATATGAGTGATTTGCCGTTGTAACCCGACCGCATTATGCTCCAGACATCTTCGTTGGAGCTCCGGATGGTTACCCTTTCGGGCGTATTGTCCTGAGATCCGCCACTGTACGTCTCACCCATCGGAAGCGGAATGATTTCCGCGTCGTCGTTCTCGCCGATACGCAGGGAGTGACCGATCTCGTGCATCGCGAGGAAGCCGTCGGCGAGTCTGGTCGCGTTACTGTACGGCGACTGCGCGCTGGTCTTCGCTTTCGAGTTCGAGTAAGGTGCCGTACAATCCCCGGTCGTCTATCCGCTGTATCCGTACTGCAGCGTCTCCGTCGATAGTCTTGAGGAGGTTAGCAACTTGCTGTGCCGGCTGCGCCTGCCTCAGGAGTACCGCTACTGTTGTTCCCCACCTCGGCGAAGATTGAGATCATCATGCGTCAACTGTTGCGTGGTTGTTCGACACTCAATAATTCATTGATAAGATGGACAAAATTGACCGTAGCGAACGGCTGGTCCGGGTTTTCCACCTCCCCCTGCTCATGCACTCCTCTACTTGATTACTCACCAAACCACGGATCTCGATTTCTATTCAGACACTACTGTAGCCTTTCGATATGAGACTCGTCGATTAGCAAGTTACACTTGACCTTGAGTTCGGTGGGACTGTGACCGGGAATTCTTCCTTCGAACCGACTGTGTGCTCTGAATAGATACCGTCTGGTTGCCGAGAGCTCTGTGTCAACTCGTAATAGTTCACACTAATCGTATCGAATCTCCAGAAGTCTTGAGAGTTGATAATTATATATTTTGGTGTCTGGCGCGCATTCATTGTTATCGGAACATCAGTTGATTCATTCACGGTTCCTAGGCATTTTGAGGTGATGACGCTTCCATTCTCACCGTAGAGGTAGAGTGTAACATCACGATGAACCGGTTCTGTTAAATCTGTGTGTCCGACAGTGGCGTCCATTCGAAAACCTTGGTCCATGGTGACATTTTCTAATGATATTTCGACACTACCACCATCATCTGACAGACATCCACCTACTCCAGCAAGGAGAACAGTCAATAGTAGCACTCGGCGAGTATTCATCCGTCTTGGTCGTATCCTTCGATAGTTAGCAGCTCTTCGATGCTATAAACAAAATAAGTCGTCCCACTTTTATTTATGAGTACTTCGCTATCGTAGCCAGAGCGCATTATATTCCAGTCATCTTCTCTGGACCCTCGAACGAATATCCTCTCCGGTGTTTCGTCCGAAGATCCGCCACTGTACGTCTCACCCATCGGAAGCGGAATAATTTCCGCGTCGTCGTTCTCGCCGATACGCAGGGAGTGACTGATCTCGTGCATCGCGAGGAAGCCGCCGGCGAGTCTGGTCGCGTTACTGTACGGCGACTGCGCGAGGCCGCGGTTCGTAACACTACTGGCGAGGTCACGGACCTGCGGCTGGAAGATCATGATCCCGTTGTCCGGGAAGCCGGGATAGACATCACTGGGATAATCATCGTTCGTTCGCTCGACGTTCCACGCGGTTTCGGTCGCAATGGACCAGAAGTGCCTGTACCGGCGATTAGACTGGTCCGTCGTCGTTTCTGCCCACGATGTCGATTCTACCACTGATGACCTGGATCTGAGATCCGATTTCGACTGTTCCGTCTGTTATCAGATCCTCTAACTCTCTGTTCATCGCTATCAGCACAGTTCCCTGCCCGACATCCAATAGGAGGTGTTCCTCTTCGCCGTTTTGTGATGGCTCCAGGTCCAATCCGATTTCTACGACTTCGCCGGTCAAGATCGTGTGCCACTTAGAGAGATCCGCTCCATCATCGCCTGGCTGGGAGATTCCCTTCTTTTCAGAGGTGATGATATCTACATCGTTTATTGGTTGTGCCAGAAGTACGAGATCAACACTTTCCCCTCGATTGTCCCGGGTGACATGGTCTCCGTCTTGGTACATCTGATACATCGCTGAACCAACGCTCACGCTCACAGTTCTCTCGTACACCTGTCCACGGTATTCTGCGTCTGCGACGACATCGGCGACTTCACCGGTGAGTGATGCTGTCATCTAGTTATACTCCCCTGGACGTGCTGTGACAATGAATCCGTTGTCACCAACGATCACGGTGACATGTTCTCCGGTATTTCGTTGGTACTCAAACGCCGTCCCTTTCGGGTTCGAAGTCTCGTGCGGATCCCCTTCCGCGACGGTCTTCATCACAAGGTCTTCTATATCTTCAGGGGTACTGATACCCGTCATATTGTAGAACTGGTCAGACTTCCCGTGACGCGATAGGATGTGTTCAAATCCGGCCGCATCGTTTCCTTCTTCTAACCAGATAACACTACTCTCTAACCCGGGGAGACTACTATCAGCGTCTTCTACTCGACGGGTTTCACTTAGGTCGCCGTTATTTTCTGGGACACGAAGGAGCGTATCTGCGTTCGGAGCCTCGGATCGAGTCAGTAACTCGCTCAGGCTCTGGAAATCAGCTTGGTCAACTTTTCCAGAAGCGAGGAGTTCACTCAATCGTTCGATATTGTCTCTATCGAGCAGACCCTGGTCGTACTGACGGCTGATCTCTGCAACCTCGTTTGCGGATAAACTATTCTCGGCGAATAACTTTTCAGTAGTTTCTATATTTAGGCTTGTAAGTAACTGGATGGTTGGCCCAGGTGCCTCGTCTACAGTGTCCCAGGCCATCTGCTCGTCTTCGAGCGACTCGATGGTCTCGACGGCATCATCGACGTCTTCCTCACTCACGTCGGGGTCGTCGAGCGCTTCGACTAGCGCACCGGGATGCTCCTCGTCCTCCAACCCACCGTCGGTCATCACCCGCTTGGTCGTCTCGGAGGCGTCGTCGTGGAGGAACTCTCTAGCTGCTTCGAGTTCACGGCGGCTGTCGATGCCCTCCAGGTCCTGGGCGGTCGCTCGCAGGATGGTATCGCCGACGACGACCACGAAGACGAGTTCCGGGTCGTCGACGGGACCGGTGATCCCGATACCGACGTTCGGCTTCACCCCGGAGTCGTCAGATTCGGGCAGGGTGACGCCGATGGCGTTGTCCGGTTCGAGCGCCCGGCCGATATCGTCCAGCGTCACGTCGTCGTCGGACGCGTCGATGAACTCCCAGCCGCGGCCGGTCTCGATGGCGTTCGACCCGGAGTACTCGCCCCGCGGGAGCACGAGGTCACCGAACTCCGTGCCGTTGTACCGTCTGACAACTTCGGAGAGCGGGACGGAAAATTCTCCACGCTCCTCGCCTCCCGGCCCCGAAATATCGACCACCATCCTGTTTTCGAGGATGTACCCGGTAGAGAGGAGAAGGACCCCTCCAGTAACGAGGAATATATTTTCTGAAGACGCGCCGCGCCACAGAGCTTCCCTCCCGTACTCGTATGACGCATTCGAGATGGCACTGGGTCCTGCCTTGCGGTGATTGATCAGGTACTTAGCCGACGTTCCATTCTGATCGGTAACGTTCACCCAGTGTCTATCCGGATACTGATCGGCCAGTCCGAGGAACCCACCACTAATTGGTTCGAAATCGTATCCGTAGTAGTCCGGATACTCGGGACGTTCTTGGTCGCCCTGTTGCGCCCACGCGACGGTTGAGCGAGACGGACGCCAACCGATCCCTTCGTAGTACGGATTGGCTTCGATCGTATCTTCCGTGACCTTGGAGTCGTCGACGATCTTGAGACGACCTTCACGCCGCGCCGTCAGGAGGAACTTTACAGCCGGCGGGGTGTCGTCGATCGTCGGTCGCTCGTCGTACGCATCCGTCAGACCGTCCTCGTCCGTGTCGTCGGAGAGTGGGTCGGTCCCGATAGTTCGTTCTTCGAGGTCGCTCAGCTGGTCGTCGTCGGAGTCCACTTCGGTCGGGTCGCTGACCAACGGGAAGATATCGCGCTGAACACTCGTCCCGTCGACATCCTGACCGACGGTCGTCATCGACCGGAACTCCACCGACTCGTGCAACTGGTCGCCGTCGGTGTCGGGGTTCAGCGGGTCGGTCGTAATCCGCGTGAAGTTCCCGTCGATCTGGGTGGGGATACCCTGGAACTCCTGGCGGTCGGGGAAGCCGTCCTGGTCAGAGTCGCGGGTGTCGGCCCGCTGGATCGGACGGGTGGCCAGCGTCCCGGCGATGTCGTACCGCACGTCGCCGCTGGGGTCGGTGTGGGCCTGGAACTTCTCGGCGTCGTCGGGGATCACGTCGCCGTCCGAGTCGACCTTGCGCGGGTTCGAGTCGACGTGGATCGTCCCGTTGGCATCGTGCGTCGCGTAGCGGTAGGCGCTGCCGCTGCGGTTGATCGTCGGGACGGTCCAGCCTTCGGTCTCGGTGTCGTCGGTCAGCCCGTCGCCGTCCGTGTCGACCTTCGTGGGGTTGCTGTGGATCTGCCAGTTCCCGCCGGTGATCCGCTCTGAGAACGGCTCACCGTCGGTGACGATTGTGAACGCGACCGAGCGCTTGACGATCGAGCCGACCTCTTCGCCGTCGGAGAGGCCGTCAGCGTCGGTCTGGGCGTCGTTGGGATCCGTCGAGAACGGAGCGACCGTGACCGGCAGCGTCTCGTCGGTGAACCCGGACCGTTCGGTCGCATCGGTCAGGCCGTCACCGTCGTCGTCGGTGTCCGGGTTCGTGACGTTTGCCCCGGCCTTGAGTCCGACCAGCAGTCATCCGGGAGTCGACGAGTTTGGCGGGACTGGGACGGGGAACTCGTCTTTCGAGCCGATCACTTCTTGCACGTAAGTAGATCCTCCGTTTTCAATCTCGTAATAACTCACACTGATCTGGTCGTAGGTCCAGAAGCTTGGAGAGTTGATTATTATATATTCCGGAATCTCCTTCGTGCTAACACTAACATTCAACGACGATCTCTCACTGAGAGTCCCGAGTTCCTTAGATATGAGAACAGTCCCATTTGAAGACATAAGGTAGATACTAACGTCACTGTGTCTTGCGTCGGTGTATCCTGTATTGCTTACCTTCCCAGTGATAGTGAATCCACTGTCAGTCGTATTCACGGACCCTATGAAGCCAATTTGACCACCATTGTTCGAGGGGCATCCGCTCAAAAATGACAGGCAAACAACTAGAAGAATGCCAATAGCTCGTTTCATGATTTCTGATCGTATTCCTTGATAGTCAATAGTTCCTCGATGCTATAGGAAAAGTATCCAGTACCGTTTCTATAGATGAGACTTTGGCTGCTATATCCAGAACGCATTATGCTCCATATCTCGAATTTTCCTCCTCGGATCCTTACCCTCTCCGGAGTGTCATCAATACTACTTCCACTATACGTCTCTCCCATCGGCAACGGTAGAACCTCCGAGTCGTCGTTTTCGCCGATCTCAAGTGAGTGCCCGATCTCGTGCATCGCGACGAATCCGCCGGTGAGTCTGGTCGCGTTACTATACGGTGACTGGGCAAGTCCACGAGTCGTCACACTATTGCCGAGATCCCGAACTTGCGGTTCGAAGAGTATGATCCCATTGTCCGGGAACCCGGGGTAGACATCACCCGGGTAATCCTCGTTAGTCCGTTCGACGTTCCACGCGGTCTTGGTGGTGATGTAGTTGCGAATATCCTTTGGCACTCTGAGAACCACGAGTAAGGCTTCACTCGGGTAAGGTCCGACGTACATATACAGGTCTGTATCCAGGTTGTTGTCTTGTCGGTATGTTCGGCCGAATTCACCGTCAACAGTCTCGTCCGGTCGAATATCGACCGGGGCCCCGTAGATGCCGAAATTCGATTCTATGTTCCGCTCCCAGGTACTCGAATTCAACGTCTGCCTCGTGAACATCGAGAAGTCAACTTCGACGGAGAGATCCGGTTCAGGCGTGTTGCTACTATCGGTCGGATCCGTTCCCCACTGCAGTTCCCCGATATGGACGTTCGAGTGTTCCTGATCGGTGTCGCCGTCGATGTCTGCGCCGATTCCGGGGACAGTATTGTTGATCTCGTGGATCCCGACCTGTGCCTGTACGATCTCCGAGCCTTCGATACCATCGCCAGATTGGAGGTGCTCACGGTATAGCACCACATTATCCGTGCGCTCGGTTACGTTGTAGACCCCGATCCAGCCGTCCCAGTAGCCGTCACCGTCGGTATCAGGATCAGTCGGGTCTGTACTATATACTTCGCGGCTGCCATTGACTTGGACGCTCACACCATCGATTTCTTGCCCGTCAGTCAATCCGTCGTCGTCAGTGTCTGGGTCCCACGGGTCGAGTTGATAGACGTATCCGTCGTCGATCGGGACCGAGTTACGTGGTGGGGACTCGTAGCTCGTCACCTCCACCTTGTTCGGGAGCCAGTAGTCTGTCCGTTCTGTCCCATCAAGCGCGGTGAAGTTGAACCGGTCGAGTCCTGATTGGCTTTCATCGGTCACGAAGTCGAAATCGTCAGTCGCGTCGGTGAAGTTCGGATGTTCGACGTTGTCGACTCCCGGTAACGAGTCAGTCCGGAGCCCGAGCTCGGCCTTTAGACGCCACTCTCTCCAAGACTTGCCCTGGAAGGCCCGTTCGAACTGCCGTTCACGCTCAGTAGTGACACCGTAGGTCTGGACTGCTTCCGGATCGGTATGCGTGTACAGTTTCTCTTGGGTGTCGTTCAGCCCGTCACCGTCGGTGTCTCGGATGGTCGGGTTCGATGTTACCGAGATATTGCCATCGCGGTTCTTCGATGCGGGCGCCCACCGATAGGGCTGTCCCGACCGATTCATTACCGAGATATTCCAGCCCGAGACCTCCTGATAGTCAGTAAGTCCGTCGCCATCCGTGTCGACAGTGGCGGGACTGCTGTTGATCCGCCAGTAGCCACCAGTGACGGACTGAGAGACGCTTTCCCCATCGATCTGGATGGAAAACGCCACGTCACGGGTATGGACCGAGCCGACCTCCCGACCGTCGGAGAGGCCGTCACCGTCGGTGTCGTTATCGTCTGGATCCGTCGTGAACGGCTCAACCGTCAGTGGGAGTGTCTCGGCCGTGAAGCCGCCGGTCTCGGTGCCATCGGGGAGCCCATCACCGTCGGAGTCGACACCGCTGGTCGTGTTCGTGGCGACCCGGGAGCAGACCCGCGGGAGCTGACTTGCGTTGTCGGCGAAGTACGAGCGGCCGCCGGTGGTGTTGGCGATCTCGCGCAACAACTTGGCGTTCGCGTCGCTGAAGCCGACCGTGTAGAGGGTGATGTCGCGTTCGGCTGCCTCGACCGAAAGGTTCCGAATCTTGTCGGCGTTGCCCGGGCCTTCACCGTCCGTGAGCAGGACCGTGACCTTCTGCCGGTCGGCGCTGCTGTTGGCGTCGAATTCCGCGAGCGCCGTGTCCAGCCCGTCCGTGAGGTTCGTTCCTCCCGATTGGTCCAGAGCGTCGATACTCTGGTTGATCGCGGTACGGTTCGTCGTCAACGGCGTCTCGAGCTCGGCGAAGCTATCGAAGTCGACGACCGCTGCCCTGTCACCCTCGACGAGCGCGCTGACGAACCGCTTGGCTGCTGTCGCCCGAAGGTCCGCCGGATCGTTCCACCCCATCGACGAGGAGGTGTCGAGGACGAACGCGACGTCGAGCGGATCGACCGTACTTTCGTTCGTGTCCGTGCCGCCGCCACGCTCCGGGTTCGGGACCGTCGTGAACCCGTCTTTCCAGCGCTCGGTATCGAGCACCGCGTACCGGGACAAGTGTGCCGTCTCGGCGGTGACGGTGTTCTCGTCGGTATCGATAGTCGAGTTGACTGGTTGGAACCCCTGGAACGACTCGTTCCAGCGGAACACGGCCAGTCTCGATTCGTTCCCGCGCGGCAGGTCGGTTTCCTCGTAGCCGAACGTCAGGTTCGCCGACGAGAACGGCTCCGAGGACTCGATATTCACGACCGGAGAGACGGCTACCTCGCGCAGTTGGGTCGTGTTGAACCGTCCAGTCTCGTCGGCGCTGATACTGATAGCTCCCGCGACGTTGCCCGCTCCCGTCACTCCGACAGATACGTCTGCGTCGGCGTTCCGTGCGACCGTCGTGTAGGTCTCGTTGCCGTCTTCGATGCCGTCGTCGTCGGTGTCCGGGTCGAGTGGGTCAGTGTTGAACGGCGACTGTCGTTCTTCACCGTCGAGCAGACCGTCGCCATCCGTATCGGGATTCAGCGGGTCGGTCCCGTTGGCGAGTTCTTCGGCGTCGTCGAGGCCGTCGCCGTCTATGTCGGCGTACAGCGGATCGGTCCCCGCGGCCATCTCTTCGACGTTCGTCAGCGTGTCGTTGTCGGGGTCTTCCCGGCCGTCGCCGACACCGTCGTCGTCGGTATCAGGGTCCAGCGGGTCGGTCTTCGTCACCGATGTCTCGTTGCCGTCCTCCAAATCGTCACCGTCCGTATCCGCAACCAGCGGGTCGGTCCCACGTTCCAACTCTTCGAGCGTCCCGAGCCCGTCGCGGTCGAAGTCCGCGCGGCCGTCGATCACGCCGTCGTCGCTCTCGTCGCGTTCCGTCTCGGCCGAGTCGCTGTCGGGGTCGAGCGGGTCGGTCCCGAGATCGGCCTCCACGGACTGGTTCAGCCCGTCGCCGTCGAGCAACAGCGTCGCGGTCGCGCGCCGAGTCCGTCCGCTCTCGCCCTCGTTCCCGGACGCCCCGCCGTCGTCGGCGATCGCGACGGTAACCGTCGCCGTCCGCTCCGAGAGCCGGACGGGCACCGCGACGGTGCGGTCGTCCATCGGCGCGTTCCGCAGCCGGTCGACCGACCGGGAGAGCCGCTGCTCGCCGTTCACGGAGACCGTGAGGTTCCCGAGCGTCCACGGCCGCGGGTCCGAGAGCTGGACCAGTACCGTTCGCGTCACGGGTTCCGAGCCGTTGCGGATCGGGTCCGACCGGTCGACGATGGCGAGCCCGGGGTCGGTCCCCCGGTCGAGCATGCGCAGCGCCTGCTGGGCCTGCTGCCAGCTGGTCCGCGTCGCGCGGACGGCGCTGGCGTACTACCGGATCGCGCGTCGCCCCTCCGAGTCGTTGGCGCGGGCCAGTCGCCGCTGTGCGCGGTCGAACTGCCGCTCGGCGTTGTCGACGTGCGCCTCGGCGCTCCGCCGGAGGCCCTCGTTGTCGAGTTCGCCCTCGGTCTGGTTCAGCGCCAGCCGGGCGTCCAGAATCGTCCGGTAGGTCGTCCGGTTGTCCGCCAGCGCGACGTACCGGCTGGCCCGCACGGCGGTCACGTTCGCCTCCGAACGAGCGAGTTTCGCCAGCGCCTGGACGCCCACCGCGTCGTCGGTGAACGACCCCATCGACGCCAGCCGGACGGGGTCGCGATAGTCGGCCAGCGTCCCGTTGATGCGGTCGAACGCCCGGTCGCGCGACGACGCGAACCGCCTCTTCTCGACGGTCGCGTCGTCGATAGCCGCCGCGGCTTCGGCCTTCAGCGCGGCCGGCGGCCCCGCCGGGACGTTGCCCGCGCCGGCGAGCGTCGCCTCGTTGCCCGCGGCCGTGACCGCCGCAGACCCGCCAGTACCACCCACGACAGGGGGAATCGCTGCCAGTACCAGCATCAGCGCACACCCCAGTGCCCCGATTCGGCCAAGTGGCCCCATTGTTCCCGCTCACTGATGGGTTGGTTATAATTGTGTTCCAGATGGTTGTAATTGCCGATAACACCAACGAAATTACACTATCGAGTAAACAGTCGCGACCCAACGGCGTGGTGTCCGGTGGGTAGAGTCGGGACGCCACCGCCGGACCGACGGACCACCGGCCGGACCAGTAGGCCACCCGCTGGGCCGACGGACGATGGGGTCGACTCGACGAACAACAGAAACGACCGACCCGAGGGCGACCATCCCTGTGAGAGTCCGGATCGGCCACGACCGGTTCGACCGCGCCGACCGGGCCGTCAGTCGTCCATGCGGACGGGGATCCACCAGACGCGGCTACGGCCGCCGACCTTCTTGCTGGTCACGTCGGTCTCCGCCTGGAGGTCGTGCAGTCGGTTCAGGGCGGTGCGGCGGGAACAGCCCAGCGCCTCGGCCACCTCGCTGGCGGTCAGCGGCTCCGCGTAGTCGCTGCGGTCGCGGAACACCTCGATCACGTCCGACTCGGTGTACTGGGTCTCGCGGCCGGGGTCGACCATACCCGAGGTAGGGCCGCTCGACTCTTAGGAGTTCCCACGAGGGTACCGCCCGCCGGGTCGCGCGTGCTGGCGCGGACCGTGACTCGACGGCCGCGCTGCTCACCCTGCTGGTCGGTATCGCGGCCGTCGTTCCGGCGCTCCGGTAGGACCGAGTACCGGCGAAGGGGCGATTGTGCGTCGCCGTCTCTGCAGCGCCATGAGAACGTTCGCCGATAAATTACTCGTCGTCGAGCGATTCGTCGAGTGCTTCCCGGACCCGGTCGAAGTGGTCACTGATCCGGTCGGGCAATTCTGCCAGCTCCTCGTCGCTCATAGGTCGCCCCCGTTCCTGATCTCGTGGCATCGATCGAATCTCGTGACATATCGTTGTACGTTCTCACCTAAGTCCGCTTCGGCGTAGTCGAATCCCTCGTCGGGGGAACCAGGCTGGACACGTCTTTCGTGTCGACTTTCTCGCCGCCGCCGACCGCGCAACTAGATATCGTCAAACGGAGGGTTTACTGTTCGGCATCCGACCTGATCCGATATGCCCGCCCAGTTGGACCCTGACTTCCCGCTCTTTCTCGGCGGGATGCTCGCAGCGATCTGTGGTGCTGTCGCGGGGTTGATCTACGTCGTTGCCCTTCCCGGCTCGTCGGTCGTCGCACTGGCGTATGCGTTCGGTGCGCTTGGGGCCGTTTTCCTGGGTATCGGAGTTCTCGCCGCAGTCGCCCTCTGGGTGTATCGAAAGCAGTAACCCGTCGCGATGAACGCAGGTCGGGGCGCCAGTGGACCGGCCCCGACCCGCAGATGCCTCGCGAGTGCCCGTCCACACCGGGCAGGTGGCCATCGGAACACCTGTCGCTTAACCGTTCCGATGTAGTTGTGTTATTGACACCAACGCGCGGATCTGTTCTGCTTACTGTACTTGTCGCCACCCATAATTCGAAGAGAGTATGTCTGGCACACTGGACGACACGTCGAGCAGGATAGTTACGCGATCCCACTCACGCCAACCCACTGGAAGACCCCGTTTCGCCCGGCCAGTACTGACGGGTAATCCGTGACGGTGAGTCGATAGAGATCGTGTTCACAGGCCACGCGATCGACGTTCGCAGAATATCGGAAGCCATCGTTGAGATCCCAGCCGGAGACACGCCACGTTCCCCGTCGAAGGGACCGCCGTGGTTTCAAACCGAGTTCGACGTTGAGTCGACACATCTGAGCGGCGAGACGATCGCTCGCCGTGTAGTATCTCTCGGTTTCGTCCGCATCGCCCGCGAGTAAGGTTTCGTAGAGGTGTCGCTGCTGGTCAGGGGCGAGATTCCAGATTAGCGGCGGCAGATGTTTGTCGTGGCTGCCAGTCCCGCAGAGGGACCTGAACAGTCGTCCGAACAGCTTCGAGGAAAACGTGAACCCTCGGTCGTCGGCCACTTCGAGGAGTCCCATCCGCCCCAGCAGGTCCCGAATCACCGGACGATGCTCCGCATCTTCCTGAGCGATCTTGATCGAGATGGTGTCGCTCGTCGGCGAATCGGTCGTGCTCCCCTCCGCGACGAACCATCCCAGAAACTCGATAAAATCATCCCCGTCGAATCGGTATGGCCGTCGATGGTGACCCGCCCCCTCTCGGATCGTCACCTCCGTCGCGAGCGTCTCGATCTCGTTCTGGTATTGCTCGAACATCTCGGGGTCGAAGCAGTACCCGATGTGTGAATTCGGCCGCCGTGGCTCACACCCGTCCGGGAGCTTCCGTCGAACGGTGTGGCCGTGAACGTCCGTTGCAGCACATATCTCGTAGTCATCCAGCAAGTCGGTAACATCGACTTCCTCTAATCGTTCTCCGGGAAGTGTTCGCCACTCGTTTGCGAACTTGTACTCTTCGTTGGCATCCAGCTGTCGTGCAGGACGGGTCTGCAGGTCCGATTGCCCGATCGTCCGACAGAGCACTCGGTGTTCCGGGTGCACACGGAGGTCACACCGCCTGGTTTCGATGGCGACGAGCGTCCCTTCGTAGGTGACCCGCTCAACCGTGGATACGGGCTTCAATTTGGCCACTCTCGTCGTCGGGTCGAGGCTGTAGACGAAGTCACCCGGACGCAGATCTGCCACCGCGACCGGCCCTGTTGCCGTGACGACCTCGGTATCCGCTGTGAACCCGCCGGTCGCTATCTCGTAGTCGCCTGTAGTTGGTTCTCGGACCGATTCGTTCCCGTTCCCGCCAGCGATATCGGTCGACATGGGGGGCACTCCCTCGTGCCCCTATAAAAACTATCGCCGCGTTGTCGAGTTAGCCGTCCCGGGTATCGGGACCGCTGGAACTAGACCGTTCGCAGTATGATCTAACTCTTCTCTCAGACCTCGACTCCAGCGATCGACTGCCGGGTCACCGGTAGTTCAGTACGGGGAGTTCGTAATATTACATCTCTTATATTACGGACAGACCATTGGCACTTTCGTTCTCTCCAGCCACTCCACAGCACGACCGAGCTGTCGTTTAAATTTTAGTATGATTCAATGGGGCGATGGTGGCGATCGGCTCCAAATTTGATCCCACCGCTGGTCAGCCACCGGTTGGGCTCTTCTGTGTTCGATGGTTGTTGTGAGTTGCTCTGGACAATTGGTCCTCTCCAGATCGAGGGTTCGTCATGCCGAGTTTCTCAGTCGAGTGATATACAAATTGTCGCACGGCCGTTCTCGAAGCTCGTGCTCACCGGGCCCAATGGATTGTCTACTACTGCGGTATCTAATCACTCTAATTAGGTTTGTTCGAACCGACTGTATTTCGGACTACACACCGTGTTTGCACGGCACCATCTCGGTCATTTTCCGGTCGTACTACCCGGCTTACCACTGCAACCCTCGGTTTCCACTGATTCGGACGAATATCGCAGTTTGAAGGTGGTTTTACGCCGTATCATACGACTCTACCGACCGCTATCATATCGAAGTGTGTGCCCCGAGCGCGACAACCTGTCGGATTCAGGGGAGCGAGACGCACGGCCAGCCTGCCAGTCGGGCTGTACCGGTGGATATCGAACGTCTGAGCCGGTGGGAATTCCATACGAGTGAGAACACATACGGAAACCGGAACGGATCAGAGGGCGCAATAGAGGGCCGCTATCACGCCCTATTTCCGATTGCGGGGGCTGAGCGAGCCGCGCCATGACCGATTCTAGATGGGTTACAGCCACGACAATGCGACCCACCCATCGTCGAGACTGGCGATATCCACAGCGATAGCCACTGGTGAGTCACATTTTGGACTCCGCCTGCGAATCCATCTAGTCGCGATCCCGGGCCACACACTCCAATAGTAGCGGTGATTCGGCCAGGGTGTACCCGCCGATACAACCGATATGAAACGGGTGTACCATCAAAAACCGGATATATCACCCCCTGTACGCACCAGCGGCGCGGCACTACACCCGGCTCAGCACCCGGTCGACACGGTCGCAGTCCACGCCGTCGACGGGGCAGTCTCGACACCAGTCATCCCCAAAGTATAACGAATATATCAGTCTCACACGAGCCGGACCGGGACCGCGGGCACGGCCTGGGAAGGCCATGACACGGGAGCCACGATCCGGAACCTATCGGGCTCAAAATATGAATCCCGACAGGGGGTTCGTCACTCACCCGCGCACCAGACCGGCCACCGAATCGAGCAGAGCCGCCGGATCCCGAAGTCGAATCCGAGTCGGAACCGCCCGTGGTTCAACCGCCCCGATCACGCCTCACGAACTAATCACCGAATCGACACGTGACTCGACTGGAGCCCGCACAGTACTCGTCGTAATCCGTCCCTCGACCGGCACCACGTACTATCCGACTAATGATAGTTCGGCCAGCCGTCCCGTCCGGCACCCCTGCGGGGAGACGCAGACAGCCACCCCTCAGAGCACTTCGTTGCGCAGCTGGGTCAGAGTACGACACTCGGTGAATCCGGGGCGGTCGATCCGGAAGGAGCTCGGCGGCGTCGACTCCGAGTAGGTCTTGTGGACACGCGGGTCGCCCTCGAGCGGGTCGTTGAGCGCGGCGACGATCTCGTGGGCCTTCGACGTGGACATCGCGACCCAGATGGCCTCCTCGGGGTCGCAGGCGGCCATCTTGTCGTAGTCCTCGGGGACCGCCCGGCGGGTGTCGTGGTTGATGCGCTCGACCTCGACGGTCACGACGATCTCGCCCTCGTCGTCGAGGCCAACCACGTCGAGGCGACGGCGCTCGAAGTCGTCGGCAGCGTCGGCCGCGTCCTCGTCGTCGCCGAAAAAGCCCGCGGCGTCGACCGACCCCTCCTGCAGATCGTAGTAGGGGCGGACCGTCACCACGTCGGAGTCGGGGTCGTTGACGTACTCGCGGGTGAGCCAGCGGACCGCGAGTTCGACGGCCATGACGTGCTGGGTGGACTCGTCGAGGTCGCCTTCGCCGTGGCCGAAGGCGGCGCCGTGGCTGTGGGACTCCTCGAGCACGTCCCGTCCCTCCGGGCGGACGGAGTAGAGCCGGTGGGGGCGGTCGGTGTCCTTCCGGAGCAGGCCGTCGTCGACGAGCTCCTCGATGGCCTCGCTGTCGATACCGACGTACTCCTGGATGCGGACCATCGAATCGCGGACGATGTCGAACTCCGGGCGCTCGTAGCGACGGCGCTGGACGTTGTACACAGCTTGCAGGAAGAGGATCTGCCGGACCGAGTAGTCGGCCTCGGCGACCTCCTTGGGGGTGAGCTTGCATTCGGTGTCGCAGATCGGGATGTCGGCCTCGTCGACCTCGGCCAGCGAGTGACAGCAGGTGACTGCCTGGATCAGCCCCCGGCTGTCCGTGCTGTGGCGGGTCTCACACGCGTCACAGCGGAGGAGATGGGACGCCTCGTCGTAGGCCACGCAATCGGGCAGCCGCTTCGTGTACGGCAACAGCGTGTCGACGTGGGGCACGTCCATCGCGACGGAATCGTCGTCCGCTTCGAAGTCGTGGTCGACGGTGCCTGGTTCACCAAGCTCGATCCCCGCCTCGGCGGTCGTCCGCTCGACGAGGGCCTCGACGGCGTCTTCGAACGCCTCGCGGTCCGCGCCTTCGAGCGGGCGGTCGCTGGCGGGATGGCCGGACGGGGCCGGCAGCGACTCCCCCAGCAGCGGGCGGACGGGGTCGTCGCCGAAGCCCGCGCCCGGGCGGACGAGCCACTCGCCGCGGCCCAGGGCGCCGAGGCGGCGCTCGACGGCGCTCGGCGACATCTCGCCCGTCGCGAGCACCTCGGGCAGGTGGCGGTCGACGGCGACGTTGCCGACGACGAAGGTTGCGGTCTCGTTCAAGGCCTCCCGGTACGTGTTGTTCTCGGGGTCGGGCGAGTCGAGCTGTTCGAGGAACTGAACCCCGAGTGTGACCGACAGGTCGAAACTCCGGCCCTGGGCCAGCAGCGTGTCGACGAGTTCCGTGTCGGCCACGTCCTTGGCCTCCTCGAGATAGAGGTTGACCTGTGGATTGTCCGCCCCGCTGGCTGTCCGCTCCTCGCGGGCCTTGAGCGCCGTCCAGAGGTTCGAGAGGAGGACCAGTGTCAGGGTGCGCTTGACCCGCGTCTCCATCCCGCCGAAGTCGAAGATGACGACCGTATCCGCGTCGACGATGTCACCGAAGTCGAAGCGGGCGTCGTCACCCTCGGGGACGTGGTTGAACAGCGGGGCGAGGCGGGCGTCGGTGGCGATCGTCTCGACGCGTGAGATGGCCCCGCCCATGATCTTCGTGAAGACATCCCGGTCGCGTTCCAGCAAGCCCGCGAAGTACGACTCGAAGGTCGCCTCCGAGACGGGTGGCGGCGACTCCGACCCCTGGGTGCGCTGCAGCGCGTCGTAGAGTTTCGAATGCGGGAAGGCGTCGTCGCCGTGGACCGGGTCGTACAGGGCCCGCAGGTGGTTGCGGATGACGCGGGGCGATTCAGTGGCGTCGTCGTACTGGCCGGCGGGCATCGCACCGCGGAGGATCTCCTCGTAGTGGCCCGTCTTCCGGGAGCGGGCCTCCTCGCGGGGCAGCCCCGCCTCCAGCAGCGGCCCGATATCGAAGAAGGAAAACGCCGGGAGGGCGCTCGTCAGGTCGAAATACAGGACATCGTCGAGGTCGCCCTGGGTGGCGTAGTGGGCCTGCAGGTACTCCCGGGCGGTGCCCCCGCCCTTGTAGTCGAAGAGAATGTCCGGGCCGTCGGTGGCGTCGAGATTCGAGAGCATCGCGCCGATCGTGAGGACGGACTTGCCCGAGCCGGTGTCGCCGACGACCACCTGGTGGCGGGGCTGGTAGTCCGGCGGCAGGACGAGCGGCTGGTCGACGGGCTGGCGGTCGCTGGTGAGCGGGCGGACCAGCGCCATCCCCGGCGGGCGGTAGCGGGCGAGCTTGCCCGGTTCCGGCAGCGCGATGCCCGTCCGTTCCCGGTGGCGGACGCCGACGGCGCGCTGCCCGGTCGGGGTGAGCGCGCTCCCGTCGAGCAGGCAGAGACCGGGCAGTTCGGCCGGGGTGGCGACGATCCCCGGACTGGTGAACGACCGCCGGAGGCGATTGGACGTGGATTCGTAGGCGACGGGGTCGTGAGCCCGCTCGGAGAGCGCGTCGAAACAGTCAGTCCCTGGCCCACCAGGGTCGCCGGGATCGTCGACGTGGACGGTCGCGTCGAGGTCGTGAAACTCGCCCGCGATCGGGCTGAGCGCGTTGGTGATGCTCTCGGCGACACGCTCGGGCGGCCGACCTCGGTCGTCGGGACCGACGACGGCGCGGACGGTCACCTGGAACGTGTGGCGGGTGTCCCGCTCGGCGAGGCCGTCGAGCCGGTCCTGGTCGGCGGCCGGGGGTTCGTAGGCGCGCTCCTCGTCGACGGGCCGCGGGAAGATAGCCTCCCGGAGTTTCCCGCCGAGCGTCGCGGTGCCGTCCTTCAGGGCGAGTTCGTACTCCTCGGCGTCGGGGCTGATGTCCCGGTACGGGCGACAGAGCACCTGATAGACGACGGGCGCGTCGGCGTCCCGGAGCGTCTCGACGAGGGTGGTGAGCGGGAGTCGGCGGGTATCGTCGCCGCTGGGCTGGTCGCTGGCCAGGTCGCCGAACGCGGTGAGCGGCGTCTGCCAGTCGCAAGGGCGGTCAGCGTGGCCGCGAATGTCGACGCCGGCCAGCGGCGGCGTGTCCGCCGTGGGTTGGTCGGCCGTGTCCGTGTACAGCTCTCTGGGGCCGGTCAGCTTCAGCAGCGTCGTGAACTCGGCCGGGCGCCACGTGACCCTCCGGAGTTCGTAGGTGTCGGGGAGGGCCGTCCGGCAGATGCGTTCGAGCTCGTCGTGTACCTCGGGGTCGGTGACGCCGACGAGCCAGCGAACAGTCGTGTCCGCGCGCCCATCCCCGACGAGCAGCCACTCGACGCTCGGGGCGGTGGCGTCGCCCAGCAGGCGGTCGCGCAGGCCTGTGCTCGCGGCGCGGTCGAGCGCGCTGTGGAGCTGGGCCATCGCCTGCTCGACGGCGCGCACGGCGAGTGGCGTGTCGGTCGGCGTGATCTCGATGTAAGTCCGGGGACCGGGGTCGGTCGCTTCGTCGTCGGTCGTGGAGTCGATGTGCCCGTCGGTGGCCGCGGCGTCGGACTCCTCGACCGGCCCCCGGAGTGGGGCTGATCGCGTGGGTTCGTCGCGCGGGGTCGTGTCGGTGGAATCCTCATCGCTCGCCATCGATGATCTCCGCGTGTTCGCGGTATGTGTGGTCCGCTCGTGTTTTGCTATTGAAGATTGTGGGATCGAGCGCGTGCCGTGATCGGCGATGCGTGTCGGTGGTCCCAGCGATGGAAGCCCCTCGGTGTGCTCGCGGTCGCCTGCGGCAGGATATCCGCGCGGCACTGCTCGCGCGGATAGAGCCCGCACGGACGACTGTCGGCGCGAGCGCGCTTTCCCCTACCAGTCCGCCAGGCGGGGGCGGTACTGGGGGATCGTTACCTGAAGACGCCTTTCATTCGGCACGGGATTTTTTTGGGAAGTTGATCAATACCGGCCAGTGTGGCTCCGACGGGCCCGACCGCCGATGTCGTCTGTGTCGGCGCGCAGCAGGAACCGGTCGCGGAGCGACTGGCGGCCGAACTCGACCAGTATTCCATCGAGACAGTGTCGTCGGTCGCGGCGGTCGCCGACCGACCAGTCGGATCCATCGCCTGTGTCGTCGCCGTAGTCGAGGCGGGAGCGTTGAGCGTCGACGCGGTCGAGCGGGTGGCAGCCCGCGATGTCCCCGTCGTCGCCTTCGTCGATCCGACAGCGTCCGCGGACGCGGCGCTGACAGCGGGCGCCACCGACGTCGTCACCGCAGCCGGGTCCGACCGGTACGCGGTATTGGCCCACCGCATCGAGACGACCCTTCGGGGTTCGGAACCGCCCCAGTCCCAGCAGGCGATCCCGGCACAGTTCGCGGCGCTCACCAACAACGACTCGTTCGCGGTTATGACGATCGACGACCGGAGTCGCATCCAGTTCGCCAGCCCAGCGACCGAGGACATCTTCGGCTATCCGCCAGCGGAACTGGAAGGGCAGTCGCTGACGACGATCATGCCAGAGCGGTTCCACGACGCCCACCACGAGGGCGTCGCGACGTATCTCGCGAGTGGCGAGCGCTCGCTGGACTGGTCGTGGATCGAACTCCCGGGGCGCCACCGCGACGGCACCGAGATCCCGCTCGGGATCTCCTTCGGCGAGACAGTGACCGACGACGGGCGGCTGTTCAGCGCCATCATTCGGGACATGCGCGACCAGCAGGCGCGTGAGGCACAGCTCGACCGACTCGCGACGGCGGTCGAAGCCTCGATGGACGGGATCGCGCTGCTCGACGCGGACGGCCGATACGAGTATGTCAACGCGGCACACGCGGCTATCTACGGCTACGACGATCCGGCGGCGCTGGAGGCCGAACACTGGCGGACGCTGTACGAGGACGCAGAAGTGGCGCGGCTCGAAGCCGACGTACTCCCGACCGTCGCCGACGAGGGGCAGTGGCGCGGCGAGCTGACCGGTCGGCGTGCCGACGGGTCGACCTTCCCCCAGGATATTTCGCTGACCCAGCTCGACGACGGCGGGCTGGTGTGTGTCGTCCGGGACATCTCCGACCAGGTGCGCCGGCGAGACGAACTCCAGAGCGAGCGGCGGTTCGTCGAGAGCATCATCGACGCACTCCCGGACGCCTTCTACGTGCTCGGGGACGACGGGACGTTCAAGCGATGGAACGACGAATTGAACGCGGTGACCGGCTACAGCGACGCCGAACTCGACGGGATGGACGCGCTGGCGGTGATCCCGGAGACGGACCACGACCGGGTCGGCGCCGCGATCGCTGCCGTCCTGCACGACCACGAGCCCGTCACCATCGAGTCGGCGCTGCTGACCAAGCAGGGTGAGGCGATCCCCCACGAGTTCAGCGGCAGTCCGCTGCGCGACGCCGACGGGACCGTGACCGGTCTCGTCGGGATCGGTCGCGATATCTCGTCGAAACGGCTGCGCGAACAGCGGCTGTCGGTGCTGTCGCGGGTGCTGCGCCACAACGTTCGCAACCGGACGACGGTCATTCGCGGCCGGGCAGAGCAGGTCGCCGATCACGTCACCGACCCCGAGCTGTCGGCCGCACTCGATACCGTCGACCGGGCGGCGGCGGCCCTGGAGTCGACCAGCGAGCACGCCCGCCTGGCCGAGCGGTTGCTTCGCGACCGGGACACCGAGCGCCAGCCGATCGACCTCTGTCGGGTGGTCGAGGCGGCACTCGAAACGGCCGAGACGGCGGGGATCGATCTCTCGGTCGACCTGCCCGACACGGCGGTGGTGACGGCGACGGGCCACGTCCAGCACGCGGTGACCGAACTCGTAGACAACGCCCGGAGTCACATAGAGGACCCGACGATCCGGGTCGCGGTGACCCGTGGCGACGACCACGTCCGGATCCGGGTCGCCGACGACGGGCCTGGGATCCCCGGCCACGAACGCGAGGCCGTCCAGTCGGACGCGGAAACACCGCTCGCTCACGGCACCGGCATCGGCCTGTGGCTCGTCGCGTGGATCACCAGCAGTGCCGGCGGGACGCTCACGTTCGAGGAGAGTTCGCTCGGCGGGACCGCGGTCGTGCTGTCGTTCCCGGCGGCGTAGCGGGCGACGGCCACCCCGGCAAGGACTCACCGTTCGTCAGCAGTGTGCTAGTCAGGGTGGACGACCGTCAGGCAGGCGGGACACTCGGCGTAGTAGCGGGTCGTCGCGTCGGCCTCGTACTCGACGAGGACATCCCGCTGGTGGAGGGTCGCGCCGCATTCGGGGCAGGCTCCGAGCGCGTCCGAGTGCTGGTGCATGTGTCTCAACGGGGAACGGATGCGTGTGCCATCCGCGAGGACCGCATCCTCTGTTCGATCGCTCGGTCGCACAGCACTTAACGGTCCGCTGACCGGGGCGAAAGTGAAATTGCGGCGTCGGTCGAGCTTCGTGGCGAGCCAGTCTTATGTAACAGTTATCGCCATCTGTCGGTTCGTTCGTTACATAAGACACACAACTATCCCGAACGCGCTCCGAATCCGCCGAACAGCGGTTTCGAATCCCCGAAAACCATCACATAGTTTTTATTGGGTGGTCGGCCTCCGCCCTCGTGGGATGGCTGGGTTCGAGGATGCGGGCGTCAGCGTCCACCGCCACTACGACAGTACAGCAACGCGGCCGAGCATCGCCGTTCTCGCGGCGCTGGCCGATATCAAAAACGAGCGACTCGAGACCGTGTCGGCGTCACTCGGGACGACGCTCCACGACCACGTCGACGCCGACGCGCTGGACCGGCTGATCAGGAAGAATCCGGCCTCGACCGTGTCGTTCCGGTTCGAGCAGTATCGGATCCGGATCGACGACAGCGAACTCGTGGTCGCGCTCGCCTGAGCGGTCGGGGCGACCGTCGGTCGGTGTGGGCCATCGGTCGGTCACGACCGCGTGGTCACCGATGCGGTCGGCCAGCCGACGGGATGCGACAGGCGGTTCTCCGCGTCGGTCCCGTCGGTATCGCGCGTGCCGTCCGTAACGCTCATGCTAGTGTGTCACATACACACAGGTACACCCGGCGTGGGTGGGTGACCGGAAGCTCACTGCCCCTGCTGCCAGCGCATCGTTCACGGCTCCCAACCCCGAACGGTGTCACCCCGAGCTCCCGGGCCGACCCCTTCGGGTGTGTGCCCACCCGGCTCGGCCCCTGCCCGCAGTCTGGCGGCGCACCCACGTGCCCACCGCTGTCGGGCCGAGCCGGTGTGGGTTTCCGGGCGTGGATTCGAAGATTCCTGACCGATTGCGACCGTGCTGACTCCGGCAGTTCGGTATCCGGCTCGGCTGCTGCGTGATCCTACGATAGCGTCCCGGTCATGAGGTAGTACTCGTGGCGTGGGTCGCGCCCCCAGAGCACTGGGTCCATCAGCGACTCGGTCGCGATTGCACGCACGCCTTCGTCGTGGAGGATGTCGCGTAGCGCCTCGGGCGGGCGCCCGTCGTACAGCGGCAGTTCGTCGTGGACCTGTTCGTATTCGGCCCACGGTTCGGGGTGGTCCCAGCACCCCTCGATGAGCAGCAGTCGGCCACCCGGTTCGAGGACGCGCTGCCACTCACGGAGCGCAGCCCGGGGATTCGGGAGCGTCCAGACGAGGTGACGGGCAGTGACTAACTCGACGCTGTCGTCGGCCAGCGGCAACGACTCCGCATCTCCCTGCAGGACCGCAAGCGACCGGTCAGTCCCACGGGATTTCGCCCGGGCCTGGGCGAGCATCGCCGGCGCCGCGTCGACGCCGACGACCTCGTGCCCGAGGTCGGCGAGCAACAGGGCGACCACCCCGGTGCCACAGCCCACGTCGAGGGCCCGACCCGGGTCCGCACCGACCCACTCGCGGAGGACCGCGAGCCAGCGGTCGCGCTGGGCGTCGGTGTGGATCCCGTGGTGGGGTTCGTCGTCGAAGGTGTCGGCCCGCCCGTTCCAGTGCTGGCGGACGAGGTCCTTGACCGCAGTCCGGTCGGTCGACGGGTCCGTCACGGGTCTCCCTGGGGATCTGTTTGGGTGGCTTCCGTCGTAAGGGCGGTCAGTCGAACGGCCATGGAGTGTCTCATGCGTCGGGATCGGACAAGAGCACAGTTTTCACAGACCTCGCTTTTCCGTTTCGCTTGGCGGATGGGCTGGTGGGTCGGTCGGGTTGTCAGTCGGTCAGCGAGTCGAGTTTGTCCCGGATCTTCGCGTACATGTCCGTCGAACAGTACCAGCCCGCGTCGACCATCGCGTCGACCACGGCTCGGCCCTTCTCGGCGGTGAGCGGGCCGTCGCTCACCTGCGACAGGACGAGATAGGCCGTCCCCCGGGTCGGAATCCCCTCGACCGACGCGGCATCACGCCCAGCGGTCTCGTCCATGACGGCAACGCCGTCCCGGGCTGCGGCACAGGCCAGGACCGCGGCATCCGCATCGCTCAGGTTCGGATTCTCCTCGAGTCTGGCCCGGAGCGGCGTCTCCGCGACGGTGACGACCTCGAACGTGTCGGCGTCGATCGCAGCCTCGACACGGCGTGCATCCGGATATCCCGCCTCGATACCCTCGTCGACGACCTCCTCGTGGACCGGCGCTGGAACGATACACCGTTCGTCGTGATCGTCGACGATGTCGAGCGCGTCGGCTTTCGCGAGGTAGATGAGCGGCGTCGCGTCGAAGACGAACATTCACAGTGCCTGGAGGTCGTCGTCGAGGTGGTCGTCGTCGACCCACGTGATATCGCGCTCGTCGGCGAGCTGGGCGAGTTCCCAAACGGACACGTCCGCCTGGTCGGCGGCGGCACTGAGCGTGAGCCGGCCTGCCTCCAGCTGGTCGAGGGCTCGCTCGCGGCGCCACTCGTCGAGCCCCTCGGTGAGCAGTTTCCGGACGGCCGTGCTCCGGTCGAGATTCTCTTCGTCGAGGTAGGCTTCGAGCTCCGCCTCCAATTCGTCGGGGACCCGTGCCGATATCGTTCCCATACTGTATGCTATGCATGCAATGCAAACAGTCTTTCGTGCATTGCGCTGTGGCCGTGGCTGTCCCGGGGACCGCTTGTTCGCGTGCCCGCTCGGGCGACCGCTCGCGGCAGCTCGTGCTCTAAATCATTCTAGGATATGTATATACAACAACCTATAGGTATTACACAACTTGATGGTACGTGCGTCCGGATCGGACGGTGTGGTTGGACGCAAGCTCCTCACAGCGGTCATGGTCGTAGCGATGGTCGCAACCGCGGCAACGGGGTCGGTCGGAGCACTCACGGCCCCGTCGGCCGACGCGACGACAGCAGTCAGTGAAACCACGGTGACGGTCACGAACGTCGTCGACGGCGACACGGTCGACATCGAGTACCAGAACGGGTCGACCGACACGGTGCGGCTCCTGGGTGTCGACACGCCGGAGACGTACGGGTCGGTCTCGCCCGGCGAGTTCGAGGGCGTGCCCGACACCCAGGCCAGTCGGGAGTGCCTGGAAGCGGCCGGCGAAAACGCGAGTGCCTACGCGACCGACCGGCTGGCCGGCCGGACGGTCACGCTGCAGTTCGACAACCAGGCGGACCGTCGGGGCTACTACGGCCGCCTGCTGGCGTACGTGCAGGTCAACGGGTCGAACTTCAACTACGACCTGGTTGAGACCGGCCACGCACGCGTCTACGACAGCACCTTTTCGGAGAGCGAGTCGTTCTACAACGCGGAGTCGGCAGCCCAGGCCGCGGAGCGCAACGTCTGGGACTGTCGGACGCCCGACGATGGCGGTTCGGGTGACGACTCCAGCGACAACGAGTCGAGCGGGGACGCGAGCGCCCTCTCGATCGCGTGGGTCAATGCGGAGGGCGACTCGCTGAACGACGAGCGAGTGAAGATCGAAACCACCGGTAGCAGTTCGGTCACCCTCGACGGCGTGACGCTGTCGGACGCGGCTGGCCACAGCCACACGTTCTCGGGGCTGACCCTCGGCGCCGGCGACGCGGTGTACGTCCACACGGGCAGTGGCACGGACGACGCCGATGACCGGTACATGGGCTACGAGATGGAGATCTGGAACGACGACGGCGACACGGCCACGCTGACGGCTGCGAACGGGACCGTCGTCGACGAATACCAGTACGGGGATGCCAGCGGGGCACCCGGTGAGGTGACCATCGAGTGGGTCAACGCGGAGGTCGACTCGCTGAACGCTGAACGGGTAAAACTCACCAACACGGGCAACGGGCCGATCGACCTGTCGGGGTACACGCTCAGCGACGCGGCGAACCACGAGTTCGCCTTCCCTGATGGGTTCACACTCGGGGCCGGTGAGTCGGTGTACGTCCACACGGGGAGCGGCACCGACGACAGCGACGACCTGTACATGGGCTACGAGATGGAGATCTGGAACGACGGCGGCGACACGGCGACGGTCCGGACGGCCGACGGGGCGGTCGTCGACGAGTTGTCGTACTGAGGACTGCTGTTGCGAGTTCACTTTTGGAGCCCCGGAGGCGCGATTCAACGATTCCCGTACCTACGGTTCACTATCCTAGCTGCTCAGTATAGGTGAACGACTTAGCGCAGGAGATCGTAACTTATCCACCAGGTGGCAGATGGGCCGTGATTGACATCCTCCTCCGCGTAAACGCGGAGGAATCCCGAGCGGTGGGAGTTTCAGGTCTGCAGTCCAGTCACCGGACTACCACACCTTTCGGGCGCGGGTAGTCCCACGGCATCGATGTGGTGGACTGCTAGCGGTGCCAAGCCGCCGTTACCCCTCTCCTCAACCGTGTTTCGCGTCCCAGTGTTGTTTTGGCCACGGGGACGCCAGCAGGCGTCAGCGGAGTTGGGGGTATCGTCTGGTTTGCTTTGAGCAGTCGGCACGTTGGCACACCCTTCGAGGATGTGGCGTTCACCGACTGTTCTTTCGGATACTGTCGTCCGAGAGACTCCGTCTCTCGTGATCACGAAAATCTGCGATTTTCGAACGACCTCGTTAGGTGGGCGGACAGGCCGCCTCCGAAGGACGATTCGGAATCCGCTCCGTTCCGACCGATTCCTATCTGTTGAGAGGGGTGCCTGTCACTTAAACGTCGGTATCCCGAAACTCAGAGTGCTGTCGAACGTGGGTTCTCTCCCAAGTTGACGGCGCGTATCCACGGCGTAAACGCCGTGGTATTGCGCCTGTTCAGCGTATAATATAGAGAATCGATTTATCACAGTACCCGAGTCAGTTCGTGTATACTGTCTGCGACCATAGTCATGGTTGAGTCGTCGGCCTGCGCCACACGCTTGGTGATCTCTTGGTGAGGAAAGACGTGCAGCGACCACGGACTCACGTAACTCGGATACGTCTTCAGTTCGCCTTCGGTGAGCGAATCGGCCGTCAGTTCAACTGCTATCTCCCGCTCGGTCGACGTGATGACCGCAACCGTATACCGATCGCCGAAGAACGGCCGGTTCCGGTTCGAGACGACGAGATACGGCCGGACTCCGCTTTTGAACGTTGCTGGCGCGAGGACGATACTGCCTTGTGCGTAGGCCATCCTACGCGTTCTCTCCTAGTTCCGGCGCGTCGTCGGCCCACTCGTCATCGTCGCCGTATGCGTCGTCGCCATACTCGGCCTCGATCTGCTGGAGGCTCACTGCGTTCGCAATCTCCGAGGCTGCGATGTCCTCGGCAACCGCCCAGTAAGAATCGACCTTCCGAACGAGGTCCTTCTCTTGGAGTCGGGAGAGGGTCTTGTGGACGCTGGAATGCGGAACGTCGGTCAGTTCTGTCAGTTCCTTCGGGCTGAACCCCATGTCGGGATGGTCGAGCAACACCGTGAGCAGTTCGTGGGCGTTTGTGCCCGGTCTAACGGGCGGCGTGTCCCCTCCGCTGGAATCGATTCTGATTGGCATTGATGTCTGTCTATGTCAGTATCTGTCTGAGAACGTCATAAAGTTGTTGCCGTCGAAATATGCTCGTGATCAAGATCTTTATCGACCGCTCTCTATCCTGTGTTCTCGCTGAACAACCAGTGATGAATACGCGCTCTGCAACCCACATGGCACTCTGAACATCATCTGAAACTGGCAGACTCGCAGTATGCAGGTACAGTGAGCGGTTGATTCAGTCTTTCACCGGTAAAATAATCTTCCAGCAATCGCTCAGCGCAGGTGATGGACTTAGCATGCGAGCATCCGTCGAGCGAACGCAGTGAGCGAGGCGGTTCACCGGACGCAAGCGAGCGGAGCGAGCGCGTCGTCCGGCCTTTTTCCCCAAGTTTTTGCGACGGAGGATCCCCGCAGCGAGGCCGAAGGCCGAGCGAGGAGCTCTCCGTCGCAAAAAGTGGGTTTGCAAAGCTACTTTTTAGCGTTTTCAGCCAGTTCGACAATGAAACCAACCATCCTGTGACTAATTCTTAGACTCCCTCACAGTGAATCCCTGAGCCGACACCACCCCTTGAACGCCCTCGGCGCGCTCGCGGTCGCTGCGCGGGATATCCGCGCTCTCGGCACCGCCCACGCGGATAGTGGCCCGCGCAGGCGACTACACGAGCGCGAGCGCGCCTCGCCCGTTCAGTCCACCAGGGTGGTGGGTGGCGCCACGGCTTTTGTCGTCGGCTGGCCGGTGTGTCGTGACGGCCCGCCCCGCTCGCCGCTTCCTCCCGGAGCGCGCTCGCGACTGACCATTCCGGGCGTGCGGGCGCTCTCCGCACCGCGAGCGCCCGTACCGGGCTAAAGTGCATGTGCCCTCGCGCCAGCGGGTCTCCCGTTTCGGTCCCGGACTTCCGGCGGCTTCCGGGACGCTCCGCCCCGCGACGGACGTGGTTGCGGTCGCGGGCGAAACGGGGACTCCGCTGGCCGCGCGCTCCGGGCGGGTCGGCGCGCGGTGCTGGATGGGTGGCTGGCGTTCCACCGCGGCGCCGCGGCCGAATCGGCACTGCCGCCGCGGCGCCGCGGCGGAGGTGCGCCACGATGGAGCCACAGCCACTCACCGAACACACAGTCGAACAGTTGGTAACCGCCCTGCGCCCGTCACACCGCGAGCGGGTTCGGATCGCCGAGCTCCGGGCGATGGCCCGCGCGCACGACGACGACCCGGACGAGGCCGTCCGAGCGTACTGCGAACGACGGCTCGAACGGCAGTACTTCGACACCGAGCAGTTCCTGCCGCCCGCCGCCGACCCGACGTACTACTGACGGTCGGTCGGGAGCGCGGCCGACCGACCATCGACTGTCGCGCTCGGCGGCTGTCGCCCGAGCAACAAGGTCGCTCCTCGCACGGTTGCCCGCAGTTCCAACGGTGGGGGAGTGTGGTTGGGGTTGGATGGGCACTGTGGCCGGATCGTGCCGGAACCGGTGGGCGTGCCTCGTTGCTGTGGCTCCGCGTGCACGTTGCAGCTGATCTCCGCGCCGGTCATCGTCGGCCAACCGTCCGTCTCGATTCGATACCGCTCACGAGCCTCCGTGTCGCTCGTGGAATCCTGGACAGCCGTCTGGCTCACACGTCTCCATCGGACCGGGATCCTCGCCGGAGCACGGTTTCGGAGGGCACCTCCGGGGCAGCTGTTCGGGCGCTGTAGCGGCTCCCCGTTCGGTGTGTGGTGACGGCCCGCCCCGCTCGCCGCGTACCGCCCGGAGCGCGCTCGCGCTGCATATCGCGAGCCAGCACTTCACCCGTTTCGGTCCCGGACTTCCGGCGGCTTCCGGGACTCTTCGACCCGCGACGGACGTGGTTGCGTCGCGGGCGAAACGGGGAATGTGCTGGCCGCGCGCTCCGGGCGGGTCGGCGCGCGGTGCTGGTTGTGGAGTCCTCGACAGCGCGCGCTCGTCGCGCCCGAAGGGCGCGAGCGAAGGCGCGAGCGAGCGCGCGCAGATGAGTCTGTGTCGGACGTGGTCGTCGGAAAACCGCGATGCTTGAACATCGCGGTGGCGGCGCCGTGAGCGCCTTCGGAGTTGAACTCCAATGAACAGTAGCACGCGATTCGGTAGTAAAGTTTCGGACGCACAGGCGGATGAACAGGATGTCGAGGCGGCCGACGAACAGCCGGAGTTGCGGCGGTCGGTCGAGCAGGAGAAACAGGGCAAGGTCGATACGAATCATCCGGAGGCCAGGCCCGAGGGCATGACGCTGGAAGGCGAGGAGAAGTTCCGAGCCCGAGAGGCCGAGATTCGACGCACCCGCCAGCGGCTGGACAGACGGCAGTCCTCGGACAGAGAAGCACGGACGCGCGAGGTGGTCAGGTCACAGACGCGCTACGCCCAGGAAGAACAGCCCGACGATCCACGGACCAAGTTGAGCCAGGAGCAATTAGCGGAAGTCAACGAGCGCGCAGCGCAGATAGCCGAGGAGTTGGACGAACGGTCCAGGGCAGGGGCAGCGTATCGACTCGCCAAGAAGGTCGCCGAAGGCGTTGACATGCTGAACGCGGCGTTGCTGGTCAAAGAGGAGTTGCACGCCTCACCTGGGGTGCCAGTCCCGATCGGGACGCTCGAGGAGGTCCCACGGTCGACCGTCGACATCGAAGGCGAGGTGGTGCAACTGTGGGATGCGGCGAGCCCGGCAGTGTGCCAGGTCGGATTGATCGAAGACGACACAGGGCGAACGAAGTTCACCAGTTGGGTGAAATCGGACCCGAAGCTCGTCCAGGAAGGTGACCACGTCAGGTTGCGCGCAGTCGAGAAGAGCTGGTACGAGGGCCGCGTGTCAGTAGCCGTCACGGGCTGGTCACAGATCGAATTCCCGGAACGCGGGCGGTGGTGGGACGAGTAGGGCGCACCCACTCTCGTTTTTTCTTTGGCGCCGGACCAGCCCAACCCCGCCGCCCCACCCTCCGCTCCGTGCTCGCGTCCTGCCGTCGCTGCGCGCGCAGCCACGACCGTTTCCACAGGATTCCCAGTACTGAGGGTGGACAGACGCATTGAACGGTGGCTCCGATAGGCCCCTTCCCGATCAAGTCGTGAGATGTGGACTGCGAATTGGGCGTTCGCCTTGGCCACGCCATCGTCAGATTACTGACCGTCCCACGTCAGCGCGTCGGCCGTTGGAAATTCTTGTTTTGCTGTCTGTGGTGGGTTGTAGTACCGGGACTCGATTTCGTAGTAGCCAAACTCCGGCGGGATGCGGGCACAGGCCGCTGCCAGCGGCTCATCTGCCGTATGCGTGATCACGCGGATTCGAGCGTTGCGTTCGAACAACCGGACAGCCAGTGCCACGATCGATGCATCCCGCCAGTTGTTCGTCACCGGATACTTGCTCTCCCGGTTGAGGAGCACGTCTGCGAGGTGCTGGGCAGTCTCGACTGGGTCGTCGACGGCGTCGAAGCTATCGCTTCGAACGGCTGGCAGTGGGGTTGCGACGCGAAGCCACCCCTCCTCGATCGCGTGGTCGAGATAGGGGTTCGTTGGCTCGTCCCCTCCGCCAAAGTCCGCCAGTTCACGGTAGATGGCTGCTGGCACCCAGATTTCTGTGTCGGCCGATTCGACGGCGCGTTTGAGCGATTTGAGATGTGGACTCGGATGCTTCCCCAAATTCCGAAACATAACGGTATCCGCGATGTTCGCCGTGTACATACGTCGGCAACTCCCCCTGCTACTCGTCGGTCAGCTCGGCCTGCAGCTCGCCGGCTTCGTCATCGAAATCCGCCGGCGAATACGTCGTTGGGGGAGTGTCGCTCTCGAACTCCCGGATCTCGTACAGTGCTTCGAGAAGGTCGTAGGCGGTCCCGGACGACAGCCCCGTGAGGCTCGCAAGTTGCCGTGTCGTGATCTCCCCATCACGATGCGCTGTCGCGAGGTCGAACGCAAGCGCAAAGGTCACGATCCCGTGGTCGTCGAGCACGCGGTCGATGACGGGGAAATCGTCACTGCGTGCGATGACCGCGACGATCTCGGGTGTGATCGAAACCTCGACATCGCGAACCGTGAGCGACAGTTCGAAGTCTGCCGCCTCATACTCGGTTGGGCCGGTGTGTGACTCGACTTCGGTGAGCAGTCCAGCGTGCTCTAACTTGCGGAGGTACTCGTACACCGTCTTTTTCGACACAGTCACCGTCTCCACGAGTTCAGGACCAGTTGCGGCCCCGGAGTTGCGAATCGTCGAGTAGAGCGACGCAAGGTCGGTGTTCGAGAGCAAGTCCGTGAACGTGGGGATCCCGGTAATCGTGTCCGGACTGTCGCCCCCGGTCCGGACGTGTTCAGTGTCGTAGCTCATGTTGTATACTGTTACGAAACTCGAAACCAAAAGTGTTGTTCTCAGTTGCCGGTGTTCGAGACACCACCGAGTAGGTCCGTGAGGCCAGACAGGGAGCCATCTGGCTACACAAGGATTGTGGGATAGAACAGGCGCCCATCGGTCTTGACTGTGGTCTCGACGCCGGATCAACCCAACCCGACCGCCCCACCCTCCGCTCCGTGCTCGCGTCCTACCGTCGCTGCGCGCGCAGCCACGACCGTCGGTATCCGGTTTCCGTGCCCAAGCTACGGTGCTCTCGACTGAATTCTCGCTCGGTAGGTTTGTCGCACCCTGTGAGGGGTGAGGGCGCGTCGCGTCCTCGGGAGCAACTGATCACCGTGAGTTCACACGACGACGCGACCGACGTATCGATCGATCCGATCCCAGTCGACATCACGATGACCGATTCGGAGCCGATCACCCCGGACGATGTCCCGGTGGAGATCGAATCACTGACGCTCGCGCTCGCGAACGAATCGCCACCGACCAATCCACTCGTCGTCCTGAAGGCGGCGCGGTGGTGGTACATCCACGGGCAGGGCGGCGCCGATCCCGCCTTCCAGTGGGCGATCGAGTGGACTCGTCACCTCGCGACCGACGCGTCAACTGACCCGGAACGGTTCCACGCGTTTCTCGAGTATCTCGTGGCCGTCGGCTTCGCCGAGACCAAATCGGCCCTTCAGTAGCGTAGCGAGCGACGTTGCCTCGAACGATGCGTCCCAGGCTGAGCAGGACGATCGCGCTCCCGGTATTCTATCGGGGGCAGGAGTGACTGAGCCCCAACGCGGGCTCGTGATACAGACCGATAGCGCATACCTCCGTCTTCAGGCGGAGGTCAAGCGATAGGCATAGTGCGTCAATCCACGAGCGTCGCCATTCCTGGATTTCCCACGCTCCAACGGAGGTATTAAGACTTCGACGAATCATAGTGTGCAATACGGATGAAGACCACACGGCACGCGACCTACAACCTCAACTACCACATAGTG
>NZ_JBLKNX010000032.1:0-35561 GCF_051414055.1 Halosimplex halobium | reverse complement strand
CCCTACCTCAGAGCGCTGCAACTACGGAAGCAAGTCCGCCGGAAACCCGGCGACGAAGCGCTCAAAACCATCCTCGAAACTGCGCTATGAGTTCACCAACAATCCTCTACCCATGAGCGTCCTTTTTATTTTTCACTTCGGTGGAGAGTGCGAGTCGCCGCGCTCAGACGCTTTTCCCGGACGAGTTCAATAGGCATACTGACTAAAGAAACCGCATTATCAACTACCGATAGGATACCAGTCCTTCGCCGAAGCAAATGAACGGGCTAGATCTGTGTTTGAGCGGATGGTTGCGGAGTGAGACCTAGATCCCCAGCTCGGTGATTCCGGCGGCGATGAACGCGGCACCGTAGTTTTTCCCGTCGATGTGTCGGCGGACGATGGCACCTTCCGGCAGACAGTCGTGGATGGTGAACTCGTCGATGCTGTACCTTCCCTTCCCATTCAGCGCCCTGACGCCTCCTTCGAGGATCACTGGAGTGAGCGTGGTTTCCCGCCCTTGCTCGTCACTCGGCTCTGTGGGTGCTTCGAGGTCGCTGAAGTCCTTGTAGTAGTCCGGGACGGCGATCTTGCCCCGGGAGTGTCGCTCGATGAAGTTGTCGACGCGGGTCGGCGGTGACGTCACCAGTCCGATGGTGCGCGGCTTGTCGGTGGCCTCGGTCTCGCCACCGGCGTTCATTCTGACTGTCAGCGCCGGCGTGAGATTGTCCAGCGTTGTCGGTTCTGACCAGTCGATGTTGTCGTGGGGCAGTTCATCGCTCCACGCGGTGTGCATATCCGGGTGCTGTTACGCGTTTTTGATAGGTGCTGTGCTCCCCCCGGTCGTTGGTAAGTCCTTCGCGGGGTGCTGACCCCTTTCATCACGGGGCCCTTCGGCCCGAGACTTTCACTTCGATAATGGGGTGTTCCCCGGCTCGCGAACCCGCTGTGATCCCACCCGGGGGATGTCCTATTGGGCTTCTAGTCGATTCCGCCGCTGGCCGCAAATCCCCCGGCAATAATCCCGTATATTTGTGGCCATAGCCGGCAGTTGCCGGGTGTTCTGCCGAGTGATTTATTCACCGTCGTGAGTGAGTTATTAATGTAGTGCGTGCTACATATTCTGAGCCAGAGAGGTGCGATGATCTCAGTCAGATGGTGCTGTCTGCGCTGCACAAGCGGGGTCGAGCCAGCACCTCGCAGTTGAGGAGAATGACCGGCGGCGACAGCAGTAGCATCAGGTATCGCATCGACGAGTACCTGTCCCCCGCGGGACTCGTCCGCGAGATCGAGCGGAAGGAACACGCCGGCAACGACGTGCGCGTGTTTGAGTTGACGAACGAGGGGCAGATGTACGTCAGCGATATGTGGAGTGACCTGACCCACTACGCACGCCGCCACGAGGTGCTTGACGCCGCCGAGGAGACGCACGACCGTCTTGATCTGCTTCACGACCGCATCGATGATTTCGAGCGACGACTGGACGAGATGGACGAGGACATCGAGGGCATAGCGGACGAGCTGTTCAGCGAGTGGCAGCAGTTCCGGGGCGGGATGGAGGGCAACTTCTCACAGTTGCGCGAGCAGGTCGCCTCGATGGAAGAAAAGATGGAGAACCAGCGACGCGAGCGCGAGAAGCTCGAAGAACGAATGGACGAGTTGGAGCAGTTGGTGGGGAGCGAGACCGATATGACCACGCGCCGTGACGAGACACTCGTTGAGGCTGTCGTGCGAAACCGCCGACTCGTTGAGGAGGCGTGGGCACGCGTGATGGAATTCGAGATAGAGACCGGCGTGGCGAACTACCTCAGCGTGGGGAAGGCGAAGGAACTCGTGTCGGCGTACGGCCCAGACGATTTACGGGACTGGCGGCGGTGATGGTTCAATTGACTTCTTGAAACAGCGTGATGGCTTCTGCCTTGAACCGGTTGTACAGCCTTCTCTCGTCCCATTCATCCGCCTCGTGGATACGGTAGTCGTTGCGCCCCGCACGGACGATCACGGCGCTGTCGATGTCGAGCGAGTCGAGTTGATGCAAGGCAACTGTCTGCATTTTCGAGGCGTTGGTAACTCTTTTTGAGGTCTTGATCTCAACGAGAATCACTTCCTCGGTGTCAGGATGTAGGAGCAGCAGGTCAATTCGACCGGCATAACCGGCCTCGCCGTGCTCGCGTTCCTTGTTGAGGAAGTTAGTTGTCTCAGGGTGTTCACACCTGATGACCTGTATTTTCGCGGCCGCGTACGTCTCGGCATCGATCAGGTTGCAAAGCGCGTCCTTGACCCGGGACGTGATGTCGCGGGCATCCGACTGGGCTTGCTTGGCGAGATCGTCGAAGATGAATCGGTCGGGGTAGTAGTCCTTGAGCGTGGAGACCACCTCGGCCTCTGTGCCGGTGTTGGGGTCGAGAAGTTGGGCTTTGATGTCGTCTCGCTTGTGGGTGGATCGGTAGTCGTCTTCCAGACTCTCCTGCAGGTTCAAGTGTGCGGTGCGCCCGACCAGTCCCGCGTATTCCCGGACGTGTTCCGGGTTCTCGACGCTCCGGTCGTAGTTTTCCAGCGGGAACAGCGGTTCGTGCAGTTCTCCCTCTATGGGGTGGTTGAAAGGCACTCTCTGCACGATCTCGTTGACGCTGGGGTAGTATGTCTCGCCCCGCTTGAAGCACCATACACCGTCTTTCTGGACTGCCCGGAGGTCGGAATCCGGAAAGTTCACCTCGCGGTGGAACTCAACGCTGGCCATATCCCGTGGAACGCCCCGGGAAAATATATCAGTTTCCTGAACAGAATTCGCCCCCACACACTTGGTACTTCAGGTATCCACGGTCTGGAGATGGCCATCACGAGTTTCGATCTCAACGATTTGTCCGTCCGGGGAGTCGATTTTGACCGTGGTTCCATCGTCTCGCGCGTGGATTTGGATGTTGAGGTCGTTCGCGCCGAGCGAAAGCAGATCGAGGTCATCGTCCGAGTACCGTCCACCGTTGGTGATTCGGTCGAGCGGTTCGAGGAACATTCTGGTCTCGAGTGCGCTGTTCCTGATTTAAATGGATGTGCCCCGGGCAGCATCCGGGGCGGTGGAAAAGCCGAGCTCGGGGTCGGAGGCTGGCGGGGGCCAGCTGAAGTGAGTCGAGACGATGACTCCACGATGATAATATATGTATTTTTATAAAATTCACTCGCGTAGGAGTGTGCAGCTCACGCCTCGGACTGACAGGTGCAGGTCGCATTCCCGGATAGAAACTCGATGACGTCGTGTCGCCGGCGGCAGTTTCCACACCTGATCTTGAACGAGACGGTGACTGACGGGTCTTCGATGTGTGCGACATCTTCCCGCGAAAGTCGTGCCAGCGAACCCTCAATGACGTTGGTAACTCTCTGTCGCATCTTTTTGATTTGCTGCAGATCAGCCCCCGGGTCTGGATTGTAGTCCCGACTGGTGTCGATATCGAGGCATTCGTTCAGGTGCTTGCGGACGGTCTGGTAGCTGACGAAGTTGCTTTCCACTTCGTCCACGTCCACGCTGGCCTCGCGGAGTTCGCCCCGGGCCTCTCGCCGCGCCGAGTCCAGCACCTCGTCGTTGGTAAGCAACCGATAGTAGTTGCGCTCTTCGCCGTCCAGCACTGTCATTCCGGCTTTCTCCATTGCCCGTTCCAAGATTTGACAGTTGATCCAATCCTCAAGCTGACGGACGCCCTCGTCCGTTGAGCGGTATCTGTGTTCCAGCCGGGCATCGAGATTGTACAGGTCGTACTTGTCTCGCACTCGGTCGACTTTGCAAGTCATCGCGTTACCGGATCGGGCCCGCTCGTTCGTGTTAAATGCTGCACGCGGGGGCTGCTGTTTTTCTCGGTTGGAGCCCCCCCTGTGTCGTGCGATGTGCGTGGCCGATTCTCGTGACGTTGATGTTCTGGTGGAGGTTAAGGGCGATCTCGCCACGTGCATCGAGTGCAAATAGTGAATCATTATTAGCAGAGCTTTTTTCACTTATTCAATAGATGGCATCTAGTCTGATGAGATGACCGTTGATCTTGCCGATCATCGGCTCTATCTCAAATTGATGACGGCGGTGATTGTCTGGAATGCGGCGGTGATGTGGTGCAGTTCGGAGGGGACGAGTTGGCCTGTTCTGAGAGCGGTCTCGGGCTCGGCGAGGCGTTAATGAGCCGCGGCCCCGGGTGGGAGACTTCGACGCTGAAGACCGCGAGAAGCATCGGGCATCGCGCGGGAAGGTGGTGCAATGAGATTGAGATGGGCAGGAGAGGAAGACGTTCGATGCGCACGACTTGGAGGAGACGTACGCTGTTCCGAAGACGATGACGAACACGGGACATCGGCAGACGCGGATTCTCTCCAAGTGGCGGCTGCACTACCGCATTCGCGACGAGATGCACAGGAAGCAGTCGAACACGGTTCTCGGCGGCGGTCTCGGGGCGAAGTCGCTCGGCCTCGGCTTCCTGCAGCGTCGGTTGAATGATTGTCTTCTGATATTTGGGTTGGTGGTGGTTTATTCAATCTTGGGTTTGTGCTCTCCATCCACCGATTAGACTTTCCGATATTGGATATAATACAGGTCACTCACACGATACGTATATAAGTCCTCACCCCCTACCACAGAGTGAGAAGGTATCAGAAGCAAGTCAGGTGAATCGGCCACGGGACAGCCGGTCAACGTCCCGTAACAGCAACCCTAAAAGTATGAGCGAAACTGCTCAGAGCACTCTCGAAGTGCTCACGGAAATCGCACGATCTCTCAACAACGGCGAGACCGTAACTCTTGACGACGATCTCAAGCGCGATCTCGGCTTCCCGGTTGACGACGACTACGATCACAAGGAACCCGTCGTGAGCGGCTCCAATGGGGCCGAACCCATCACGCACCGCATCTACGACATCGACGGCTACTGGCTGCACGTGAAGACAGCACAGGACAAGCCGCGCGGCACGACGACGTACGTCAAGCACGTTGGCCGTCCCCGGTTCAATCCCATCGGTCTCGACGAAGGCGAGTTCCGCGAGGTGTACGAGGCACACCGCCAGCGCGGACTTGATGCGTTGGACAAGGCCGAGGTGGCACCGGAGTACAGCAAAGACATCTTCGCGGCCGCCGACGAGTACCAGCGCAATACGGCGGAGGCAGATGCGGGCCACGTCGGTGATGGTGTTGCCGCCGTTACCGACGGAACGCGCATCTGGATGGAGCACACTCACGCCAGTCGGTTCGTTGACCTCGATCACTACTTCGACGTGGAACTTAACGAGGACGGCAAGAAGGCGGTGAAGGAGGCCATTCGAGAGTCCACGGCGCACTCGGCACCCGGGCACATCGCGAGTGGCCTGATCGTGGAGTACACCGTGGAAGTCGAGTACGACGCCGAGCCGCTCCTCGAAGGTTGAGATAGTATCGTCTTCCAAGTGATGTGACGCGCCCGGTGGCCGTCCCCTGACGGGGGCGTGGGGGTTCGACTCCCTCGGCGTCTTTCTGTTGGGTGTAGACGGGTTTGGAAGCGCCTGACGGGCAGGCGAAAAACGCCCGCAACAAATCGATTCAAACTATGACAGCAAACACATCCACCGAGTCTGAACCGGTTATGGACACAGTTCCGGTTTGGAGATTTGACTGCACGTCGAACAACGAGCACGTCATCATCTACTCCGATGGAGAAGATCAGGTCATCCAGCACGAGTACGATGGCCTCCCCGCTCGGGGAACAGTTCGATACGACATCGAGGACTTCGAGATTACCGATGCGGAGTTCTACGATGATCACGGCGGGAAGTCCGACGAGGAAGTTCTCGAGATGTTTCGTGCGGAGATTAGAGAATACGTTGAGGCGGCGTTGTTCAGTCACGATGACCGAGGAGCGTGGGTCAGCTTGGTTGACTCACACGAGCTGAAGGTAAAGATGGAGGGGGACGAGTACATCGTTGAACTGATCACGAGCAACAAGCGTCGAGTCGAGTGATATCTTTCCAAGATTCCAAAACTATGAGCCTCGAGCAGTCCGAAATCGAGAGCGAGGTTGAGGACAGAGCCGAGTGGCTTCACGAGAACACGTCGCTGCATCGGGAGCAGGCCCGAGTGGTGGCGGCTCGTGAGGCCGGGTTGTCGCAGACGGAGGCTGCGGAATTGCTTGACAAGGAGGTGAAGACGGTGCGGCAGTTGTGGCGGCAGGCCCGAGAGCAGCACGAGGACTCGCGGCGGCTAACCGACGTGTACGGAGCGTACTTCTTCTCGGACTGGCGGGCATAACAATTCATTTTTCAATTCACCGCAAGGATATTTGTGACGGTAGTCAGATTGTCTTCAATATGCCGGGCACGTTCGCTTTCGAGATGCAGAACCTGTACATCCCGGAGGATGAGGTGTACGATAGCGACCCGTTCCCGATCCGGATTGAGCCGGTGGAGGGTGTCGAGGAATTCGAGGAGAATCGGCGGGAGGACGGCAGCGAGTACGAGACTGGCTACTGGTTCACGGCGAAGTGCTTCATCGAGGCGGATGAGGATCGGGCGGTGGAGTTGGCCGAGTGGCTGACGTACATTTACTCGTTCTATCAGAAGCGGGACGTTCGGTGGGAGATATACTATCCTGAGGGTTCACCGGGTGATGCCCGGAATTTGAACACGTATCGGATTCCGATCGACAACACCGGGCTGTCGTTGGTGAGGGCGGTTCACGAGACCGGCCCGGTGTTCAACCGCAACATCGGCCCGCTTGTGGACGTGGGGTTGGAGAGAATCGATGAGGCGGATAAGGACTTGGCGAGCGATCTCCGGGCGAATGTTTCCCTGTTTCTGCACTCCGATGCGACGAAGCAGATTATGCCGAAGTTTCTGCTGCTGTGGATGGTGTTGGAGGCGAACGCGAACAGGAACTATCACCGGTATATGAAGAGTCAGCGCGAGTACCTGTTCGGGGATGATGAGAAGCGGAGAGTTCGCGAGTACGTGCTGGTGGAGTTTGAGGAAGAGTTCACCGAGGGGCAGTTGAATCGGTTGGAGCATAATCTCGGCAAGGATTTCATCTTTGAGCCGAGCACGTTGGTGAAGATCAAGAAGTACAACGAGCAGAATGACTTGGGGTTCGATTCGGATGAGGTTGAGGAGATCGTCAAAGAAGCGAGTACTGTCAGGAATCAGATCGTGCATTCGATGGATGAGTCGCGGCTTCGGGACAACACGGATTTGTTGGTGGAGTTGAGGAAGATGGTGATGTTCCTGATAATCCGGGAGTTGGGGGTTGAACCGGAATGGCAGGACAAGTTGGCGATGCCGCAGATTATTGGCCCAGAGAGTGAGTACGAGTGGTGATTGAGTGTTACTCGGGAACTAGATCTCGGTGGCGGAACCAGACATCGATTTCTCCTTCATCTGTTTCGATTCGGTAGCTGTAGGAGTCCAGCAGTCTGTCGGTTTCCTCACTGAGCGAATCCGTGAGTACGTCCACGACCGTTCCCGTCTCGCCGTGGTGCCGTGAGTCGGGATCGTCCCGGGAGAGGTAGACCCGTACCTTGTCGCCTACCTCGTATGGCGAGTCGGATGGTTGTGGAACATCTTCCATGGGACTGCTTGATGGTCTCTGGTTAAGTGAATTTTTAAGATAGTGGTTTTTGAATGGTTGGGTAATGACGGATGGTTTCCTCGTCGATCTTCACGATGCCTTCCGAGAGGTTCACGGCGAGATTCGCGCCGAGGGGAGCGAATTCGACTTCAGGTACAGTCTCGTTGACCATCTCTTCACCGACGCGCTCGGCTGGTCTCGCACCGAGGGTGAGGGACACGTCAACTTCGAGGACGACAGGAAGGACGTTCTCTGCTACGACGACAGCGATCCACCGTTCCCGGTGATCGTTTGCGAGACGAAGCGTCCGTCTCACGATCTCGACTTGAACGATGTGGAGCAGTTGGAGACGTATATGGCGGGTGTTGGGAGTGCAGACTATGGGATTCTGACGAACGGCCACGAGTTCCGGCTGTACGAGTATGACGCGGAGGAGCGATCTCTCGGCTCCATCGACGGGTTCGACATCGGTGAGGTGGCGGAGTCCGGGGTTGAGGAACTGGACGGCGAGCAGACCGAGGCGCTCCAGCAGTTGGAGTACCTACGACGTGATCGGTTCGTCAACGTCGGTGATGCGGACTACTTCCGCGACCGGGCGCGGGAGGTGCCGGTACAGTATCAACCCGGGACGGATGACGAGGGGTACGAGATGTTCCTCTCGGCGGTGAAGCAGTCCTTGGACGAGCTTTCGAGCGTGATGCGGCGGTTCTTCGAGGACTATATGGAGCGTCCCGATGGTTCATACCCCCGCGAGTTCCTTGAGACGACGTTCCCGGATTGGAAGGACTGGCGGGAGTACACGGGGAAGAGCGATGACGCGAAGAAGACGTTCTGCCGGGAGACGGCGTACATCCTGATGAACCGGGCGTTGTTCGCCCGCATAGCGGAGGACAAGGAAATCGTCGGTGAGACGCGATTGTCTGGGCGTGGAATGGCGGAGGCCGTGGAACACGACGGTGACCGTCCCTATCTCGACGCGCTGATGGACACGTACGACAGGATCGACGATCACTACGGAGACCTGTACGAGCTGGGTATCTTCGACTGGTGGTGGGTGAGTCGGGACAAGCGGCAGCGGTTCGACAGCGATGAGGAGAGTCGGCAAGAAGACCTCGAGGACGACTTGGATTACCGTCTCGGAGAGGTCTTCAAGCGGTTGAACCGGTTCGACTTCGAGTACGTCAACCGGGACATTCTCGGCCACGTCTACGAGGACTACTTGCCGAAGGACGAGCGGAAAGAACTCGGGGAGTACTACACGCCCATCGAAGTCATCCGGTATATGCTGGACGAGTCCGGGTACCGGCCGGGCGAGGGCATCGGGCAGGAGAAGATTCTCGATCCGGCGTGTGGGAGCGGCGGGTTCCTCACGGAGGCGTGCGAGCGACTCATCCAGCATTACATCAGCAAGTTCGGGAAGACGAGCGTCCACTACCTCGACGCCGAGGAGGCGCGGACGATTCTGGAGCGGGTGGAGCAGAACATCTACGGCATCGACATCAACCCGTTCGCCGTCCACATCACGCAGATCAACTTGCTGTTCCGCACCGTCGATCTGTACGACAAGGTGACAGAGGAGAACCCGGACTACACGATGGACGGGTTTGAGATTCACGTGGCGGACACACTGACGCCGACGCTTCTTGAAAAGCAGGAGGGAAGCACGGACAGCAAGACGCAGCAGGCGCAGATTCAGCAGTTCGCCAACTACAACGGACGGGCACAGGCGTTCCTCGACGATCGGGATGCGGTTGACGAGATCAAGGACGAGATGGAGTTCGACGTGGTTGTAGCGAATCCGCCGTACGTCCGGACGCAGAACATCAACGGGCCGAAGGACGAGTACGCCGCACGGTATTCGACGGTGGACAGCAAGTCGTTCGACATCTACGTGCCGTTCATCGAGCGCGGGATGGAGTGGTTGAAGGACGACGGACGGCTCTCGTACATTTGCCCGAACAGGCTCCTCACCCACGAGTACGCCGAGGATATCCGGGATACGATTGCCGACGAGCCGTTGACGCATCTCATCGATTTCAAGGAGGTCGAGGTGTTCGATGCCGCGACTCCCTACCCGTGCATTTTCTGCATCGACCGGAACGAGTCCGCGGAGCGGGACGTACGGTGCGCACGGTTTGCAGATGAAAGAGAGGGGGTGCTGGAGGAGATTCACCGACTGGACGAGTGGAAGACGCCCGATGAGGTTGACGAGTACGATCTGTACACGTACCCGAAGGAGTTGATGCGCGAGGACAATTCAAACGAGTATCTTGCGAGCTGGAAGCCGATGCCGTTGGAGGACGAGCGGCAGGTGTTCGACGCCATCGAGGACTCGTCGTCGGTTCGGCTTCAGCAGGTCTCTGATGAGGTGTTCGTCGGCATTCAGACGAGCGCGAACCCGGTATACCTCGGCTTCATCGAGGGCGATGTCGACGGAGAGGATGGACTCGTGCAGTTCCGGGCGAAGGGCGATGACGAGGCGCAGCCCATGGAGAAGGAGATTCTGCGACGGTTGTTGCGCGGCCCGGAGATTGACCGTTGGGGTGTGGACTGGGAGGGTCTCTGGCTCGTCTTCCCGTACGAGGTTGAGGACGGTGATGCGGAGCTGATGTCCGAGGAGCGGCTGCGGGACGACTTCAAGAATGCGTGGGCGTTCCTCGAAGACCACAGGGACTACCTGCAGGACAGGGACGTGCAGGATGACCGCTGGTGGGCGTTCGGGCGACGGCAGAACGTCGATAAGATGGAGCCGGACAAGATTATGACGAACATTATGAGCGCGTACAGTCGGTTCGTAGCCGACACCGAGGGCGAGTACTACTTCCTCGGTGGTGGCAATGCTGGCGGGTACGGCATCCAGCTGATGGACGAGTACGTCTCCGGCTCGGAACAGCACCTGTACTACGTCGCCCTGCTGAACTCGTCGGTATTAGAGTTCTACCACAAGCACATCGCGCCGATCTTCGGCAGGAAGTACTACTCGTACAACAAGCGGTACTTGGAGCCGCATCCCATCGTGCTGCCGGACGAGGTACCCGAGGACTCCATCTTGGAGACGGCGCGGGAAATTCAGAACGCCCGGGCCGAGCGAACGGACTTGGAGTACAAGACCGGCGACATCCGCAACTATCTGCCGGATTACGAGCGTTCCAGCGCGATTCTTGATCTCGCGCAGTCCATCAACCTTGACGGTGACGACTACCGGCAGGGCCCGATTCGGACGGACGTGAGGATGGACGTGGAGTCTGCGGACGAGGTGTATCAGGTGGTGATGAAGCGAGGTCACGAACTGGAGTTCGGGGATGAGCGCGTGCGTGATTTCGTGTACGAGCTGTTGACGGCGCAGGACAGGCGATTGACTCGCTCCGAGGTTCTGCATATGGACACGCCGTCTCGGGACGATGTTGTCGAACTGATGGACGAGTACCGCGGTGATGAGACTCGGATCGAGGAGTTGGAGGAAAGGTTCGACCGACTGTGTAACGAGTTGGATGAGGTGGTTCTCCGCGAGGTGTACGGTCTTGATGAGGATTCGGAGGGGGTTGTTGAGGAGTTCTTGGAGGTGTGGTGATCGTCCGCAACCGAATTAACGACGGGGTGATATTTCAGCGGTATGAGTGTCGTTGATAGTATCGTTGACTTCGCCGCGAGCAACCCGGGCAGCGCTGTTCAGATCATCTTCAGCGGCGTTCTCGCTCTCGCCACGATTGCCTACACCGTCGCCACGTTTCTACAGATCAGCGAGATGAAGACGGACAGGGAGGTGCGCAACAGACCGATCGTGAAGCCGACGATAGAGAGCAAGTATGGCAGGAGCCATTTCTTCGCCGTGGAGAACAGCGGTGAGGGTGCGGCATACGATGTGGTGGCTAAGTGGTGGAGCGACGAGGATGACAAGAATACGTGGAAGATACCGCTTTTGTCCCCGGGTGAGCGGCGCACGTTCCCTCTTCCGTTCGGTGATGGTGATGAGACGATTGTGACGAGCGATCAGATAGAAGACGTGGCCGGTGGTGATGCAACAATCGAGTTCAGGGCGTGTTACGACGACTCGCTGGGGAACAGTTACTCGCCGGATGATCATCCGGATGTAGCGACTGCATCTATCGATGTGCTTGACACGATAGAGACTCGGAGGGAGGCGTCGGAGTACGTAGAGGATGATCACATCAAGAAGATTGCTGACGAGATGGACGAGGTGACGAAGCAGCTGGAGCGGATTCAGAAGAGCGTCAAGATGGATCACTTGGATGGGCGGGCGAGGTTGGATATTCACCGGGAGGTGTTGGAGACGGTTCGTGAGGAGGGAACGATCACGTTCGGAGAGTTGAGGAGTCAGGTTGGTACTGATCCGCCGGTGTTGGTGGATTTGTTGCGGCAGATGATGCTTTCCGGTGAGGTCGAGTACGATCAGGAGGAGGCAGGCGGGTTCGTTATGGGTGGGATGGATGTGGAGATCGAATATGTAGGCGACGCGAGGAGCGTGTGAGTTGTTTTTTGGTCAACACAGTCGCACCGCCAAGGATGGCTTTGGATGAGAGATTAAAAATCGCCGTGTGACCTCCGACCGGAGCTATCAGTCCGCGAAGTCGCCGATCTCGGTCTGCTCCAGTTCGGCCTGCACGTCCTCAACGAACTCGTCCACCTTCCGCTGAAGCGCCTGAAGCGACTTCGAGACCGCCTTCCACTCGTCCTTGTTCCCGGCCTGCACCTTCTCGATGTGCTCGTTCAGCCCCTTCTGCTGGTACTTGTTGATGACCTTCTCGGTGTGAGCGCGGAGTTCCTTCTTCATCTCCTCGTCGAGGTCAACCCACAGCGGGTGTGCGTCCTCAAGCAGGTCATCGGCGTCGAATGTGTCCTGTTCGAGGGCGACGTGGACGGTGGACTGGAGGATCGAGATAGTGAACTGCTGGTAGTCGTCATCGCTCGTTCCTACGTCGAACGGGAAGTAGTCCGTCGGAAGCCGCCGCGTCCCCGTCCGGATCGGGAACTGCTCCTGCAGCTCATCGAGGTTGAACTCGTAGTCCTCGAGGGTGAGGATGGTGAACTGCTTGGCGTCCTCGTCAAAGTGGACGACCGCGAAGTCATTCTCGGGAAGGAACGGGTTGACCGATAGATCGGCGAAGGACGAGTAGGCGAACTCGGCGTCGTAGTCCTCGCTGGCCTCGGCGGACGAGACGACACCACGCGTGAGCAGGAACTCGGGCGAGTAATGGATGGCCTCGTACTTCTCGTTCTGCTCCTCTTTCAAGGTCTTCGACTTGCAATCGATGACGATGGAGTGGTTGTGGCCGCGGCTGGTGAGAATCAGGTCAGGGTTCACCGCGTCGCCGTCGTGGAAGAAGTGGGGATCGATGATGTCGACGGTGTAGCCGAGGCGGCGAAGCGAGTCGGGGAACGTCCTGTCGATCTGGCAGAGGGCGATCCAAGCGTTGATCTGCTGGGTGTGATCGGAGACGTTTTGCATCACTCCAGCACCTCCATCACGGCATTCGAGTCGTAGTGACGTTGGAGGTTGGCGTAGATTCGCAGGGCCGTGTTCCCGCACGCATCCTCGTCGAGGTATAGGCGAATCCACTCCGGACAGATCTCCATCGTGTACTTGTCGTTGTTGTGGAGATCGATTCCCTTCACCTTCCAGTACTGGTCGTCCAACTTCGTCTTCGCACCCCACAGGCGGAGCGGGTTCTTCGAGGTGATGATGTTCTCGATGAACTCCCGGACGTCCTCAATTTCGTTATCCAATTCGATGACGAGTGGCGTGCCGTCGATTCCGGTGCCGTGTTCCTTCGACTCGTAGGAGATGCGGTGATGTTCCTCGATCCGTTGGAGGAGATCAGCGTACCGGTTCTTGATCTCGTCCACGGTGTCGATGTGGAGTTGAATGGAGTCACCGCCCGACGTGGTGAAGCGACCGTTGTGTGTGACGCGCTCCAAGACGAATGAGCCGCTGATTTCGCGCTTGATGCCGACCGCCGAGAGGGAGAGGAAGGAGGACAGCTCTTCTTGGCTGTCGAGTATGTCGAACAGCGTGCTGGTGCCGCGACCGCTGCTCTGGACAGAGAGGTCTCCGAAATCGAGCCTATCCTCGATGTAGTCCGAGGAGAACACCTCGTCGGCCTCGTAGCTGACGCCAACGTCGCGGAACTCGCCCATCTCCATAATGTCGCGCTGTTGCTCGACGGGCATCCACGTGTAGTCGAGGCCGTTGCGGACGCCGCTCACCATATCCTTCACGACCGCCTTCGCATCGTCCGACTCCTCGAGGGTGTAGAGCGTCCAAAATCGCGAGTCGCTGGAATCGAGGAAGAAGGTGTGCTTGTTGCCGTTGCGGCGGATGACGAGTTCGTGGAGATCAAAGTCCACTTCGCGTGCCTCGGCGATGTCCACTCGCTCTCGGAGTTGCTCGGGAGTGACGTTCGACTCGATGAGGAACGTCTTGAGCATCGTCTGTCCGGGCTGCAATTCCTGATCGTCCACCAGCTCGTCGTACGTGCCCTCGATGGTGTACTCGAGGTGCTCGAAAAGGTCACGTCGGCTTTGGATGCTGGTGGTGGACATTCTTCCGAGGTTCTTGTTCCGATTTAGTGGTTCGTGTGCCCAGTATGTTAATAATTACCAGATCGGGGTGAAAGTGGTTTCTCGTCGCGTGACCCGAAATTCTGACAGGAGGGTCTTATTCGTGATGGTGTTCTTGAGGGTGGTGGAATGAGCGTGTGACTGTCTAAACGGGGCCGTGCCACCTCCCCGACTGTTCATTTTGACTTTTAATAAGTGTGCGATATGAGAAAGTAGTATGTTGGACAGACGCCAGATGGTGTTCATCGACGGACAGAACATCTTCTACAGCGCGAAAGACTACTTCGGCGAGGAGGTCAGAATAGACCTGCCGAGACTGATCGATCACTTCGCCATCGGTGATCTGAAGGAGACGTACTTCTTCGACTCGCACCTGCAGGATCAGGACAAGGGCGACTTCTACCAATTTTTGAAGAAGAACGGATTCGTCGTGGAGTCAAGCACCACTCGGTACCGCGATCACGGCCCGGAGGCCGTCGGGATCGATGTCGGCATCTCCACGGAGATGGTTGGCCGGGCGCATATGGACGAGTACGACGAGGCACTGCTGTACTCGGCGGACACGGACTTCATTCCCGCGATGGAGCACGTGCAGGAACAGGTGGGGAAAGACGTGGCGGTGGTGCAGTTTGAGGACGATGTCCGCGAGCGGATGGAGGATGCCGCCGACCGCTTCATCGCGCTTGATGACGAGGTGGAGGACTTCGTGTACGATTTCCCGGAGCGGTGACTGGCGGTGTAGTTGTGGAAGGAAGTATTTTGCAGGCTGAACTCCGCCTCACCGCTCCGATGCGAACTTGTTCAATTCGCAGATCGTGTCGGCGGGGCGGCGCCGGTTCCCACCCGGCCACCTGCGGGGAAGTATTGCACCTGAACGTATCCACGCGATTTCCATAAAACTTGCTGACTCCGTGTTGCGCTTCAAAAATGAGAAGGCGCATATTTAGATAGATAGCGGAAGTGAAATACTTGTTCTACAGTCAGACTACCGGGTACAGATAGTGAAGACGTTGCGCTGAACATCCAGACGAAGGATTCGCAGCCTCGACAAATTCCCCCGGGTGAGTACGACGAGTTCGAGCGTCCGCCGAAATCAGAGCGTCGAGACCCTTCGCGGACTCCAAACCCACACTTTGCCGCTCTGTGAGCGCGTCCACGAAGTGATCGCGCGAAATGTGCGCGAGATAGAGCGCGGAGGCCCCCGGGCACAGAGTTCTGATGGACTGCCCCTTCGAGGTTGATGTGGAGGTTAGCGTGGACGAGCGGTGGCTCGTTGACGTGGTGACTCGTCGTGCAGCCGCTGGTGAACCTTCGACCGAACGGGAACTGCTCATTGAGACTTCCAGAAAGAAATTCCTCGAAGTATGAGTGAGAAGCAGACTCCTTTGACGAATTCACCCGCGTGGAGTGGGTGCTGTGAAAGCTGGACGGGATGAAGCTGTAGACCTGCGGTAGTTTCTCGTACTCACCGCAGTCGCATTCCCGGGACGAGTTGGTATTGCATATGACGAGCGAAGAGGACTGGAAGTGCAAGGCCCGGGCCGTGCTGCGCACGCACGGTTTTGAGCGAGTGGATGAGGATGGAGTTGTTGAGGGGTGGCGGCTCGAGTGATTCTTCTGTTTTCGTCCGGTTCACTCCACGACGGACACGTCGCTGACGAGTGCGTCCTGCACGCCGTCGATCAAGTCGTCCGAGTGTGGCCCCTCTTGCCACGCTACGTTGAGTGTGGTTTTGCCGTCGAATTTCACCATCGCCAAGTTCATCGCATCGACTGCATTCTCAGGTGGAGTGAAGCCTCCCCACTCCCGCGGTATTATCGATATGGACTCGATCTCTCTGTCACGGGTGATTGACAGGTCTTCAACCTTGCCTTGCACCCACCAGTGATTTTTCAGCTCGACGCGCAGGATGTCCCCGTACTCGATTTCTTCCTCGTCCATACCCTTGCGTTTGACTCGATTTCACTTGTTGTCTGTGTTGGGGTTTGAGCGTCAACGGGGTGTGTCCCATGCCGAGACTCAAGTGATGACGGTACGATGGCATCAGTCAGATATTACGTTCACACCAACTTCTTCCGAGTCTCCATCGCCTCGTGCGTGTCCTCGATGACGTTCATCAGGGCCGTTCGGACGTACGCCTCGAGCGAGTCCTCGAGCATCGACTCCAGATAATCGTCATCGCTCACTACCTCGTCAACCTCCCCGATCGGCATATTCAGGGCCTCCTCGACGGTTGTCGGACGTCCGACCTCGACGGACTCCTCGCTGAAGTTCGACAGGAACTCCTCGGCCCTCTCCTCATCCAGATCGACATCCGTGTCCGTCTCCTCGACGAACTCGTCGATGTCGAATGGGCCGAATATCTCGTCGATGTCGTCCATATCGTAGTCCCCGTCGTAGCTCTCCCGGGCGTGTTCCTGCACGGTCTCGTACAGCTCAAACACGTCCATCTCCTCTGACTGCTCGCTGAGGATTATCAGTCCCGTGGCGAAGGCGGAGAGGACGGCCATATCGATTCGGGCCTGCTCGCTCACTTTGGCCGGAGCGGAGTTGGCGTGTTCGATCATCTCCTCGGTGAGTGGCTCCAAGCGCTCGCGAAGGGAGTCGTAGTCCGGTTCGTCTTGGTACTCGGTTGCCCGTTGGGCGGCCTGCTGCAGTCGTCCGAGTTGACCGAGCGAGGTCTCGTACCATTTCCGTGCCCGCTGCTTCCGATTTTGCCATCGTTGATAGAGGCGGACGATGATGCCGCCGATGGCCGTGGCCACGATGGTGGAGATGACCGGCGACGAGGCAATCGTGTTTATGACGCCCACTTTGACGGGTTGACGTGTCCATCTCAGGTAAGCGTTCGGCTGCGTCCGCCCTTCTTCTCCGTTATTTTCCTACCATCTCGTACCTGCCAGACTGCAGGTTATCTGTCCCGCGGTACGTGATGACCCGAGTGGCTTCACCGTCGCGGACGATGGCGCCAGCTGCGCACGCGTTGACGATCTCGTGTTTTCACATTCTCGGGTGTCGTAGATATGGAGGTCTTTTCGGGCGTCAAGGCGGTCTTCGATCTCTGCGAGCGCCTCGTGTACGTGGTACTGGGGAACTTCCCCGCGCATATCTCGACATCGAATGTGTTCGCAAGTAAATGCCGACGTGGGCACTCCGCTGGCGAGATTCTTCACCAGCCTGCGGTTCTAAGTCGTCCGAGGTCGCACAGACGGGTATGAGCGTCGTTGAGCGACTGCGATCGAACTGGTCGCACAAATTGCCCCACGGCGTGATGGAGTGGGAGGGGAACGTCAACGAGGTGGCCGATCTGGAAACCCTGCCGAATCGATCCGGGGACGTGGACGGAATGCAGCTGGGGGTGCCATCCACGGGAAACTTGGGTCTCGTTCTGTCGTCGCCGGAGCAGGTGGACGAGTACGTGGAAACGCACGCGAATGGAAACATCGACGTGCCGCAGTACTACTCTGGGTTCCCGGAGCGCGACGAGCTTGTTGTGGAGCGTGGTGGGGATGGTCTTCGATCGGATGTGGTTGAGGCGGGCATTCGGGTGTTGAACGGTGGTGGCAGGTACGATGAGTCTGAGTTCACCTTGTATGACTGTCTGCAGGGTGACGACGTGATGCCCTGTCCGCTCGTCAGAGAGGGTCACGGGTGCGTGCTTCTCACGCCGGCGCTGAAACCGGAGTGATTCCACACGTCGAGGAATGAGTGCAGGTCGCGTCCGCTGTTCTTGACGATTCGGCGGGCGTTGCGGCGCATCTTGCGGCTTGACGTATGACACCCTTGCATTCTTCACGGCGGACAAGTTCGGACAACACGTCCCGGAGTGACATCTAACAGGCTGGAATGCGGTATTGAAGTGTATGAGGCATCAGCTGGACGACGCCGGGCGCATCGTCTTGGCTGACGATATGGCCAGCGGTTGCATCATTACTGGAGAGGCATTAGAGTACGGGGACATCCACTTCCGCATATGGCTGCATTCCGAGGAATGGGATGCGCCGGTGTTTGCCGATATATCAGCGGGGCGAGTGAAGGACTGCATTTCGAGGTTGCGTTCCGGCGGAGATCTTGATTATTGGGCGCGTTGGACGGAGAACGGTGGGCGAGGGATCGAGTGTCCGATATGTCTGGAGGACAGGTACACTGTAGGAGAGCAGCACGTGATGACTGAGGTGTGTCAGCATCCGGGGAGAGAGTTGCGTGCCGCGGATGGGAGCCCCTTCCTTCACGCTGACTGTGTTGATGAGTTCTGCGACGTGCTGGAGTCGGTGTTTGACCAGTATCCTAAAGTGATGCTCGAATTCGTATGAGTGCAAGCAGTGTGGTGGTTCGGCGTTACGCGGAATCCCCTACCGTCTCGCGGTAGTACGGGTTTTCAGCCGTGTGGCTCAACTACGATCCAGACGCGGAGGCGTCAGGTCAGCAGACGTTTTACGGGTTTTAACCTCCTTCGAGCGTTCGTGTTTTGCCGGCTCGGGACGGAATTTCACTTGGTCAGAAGACGACTGCATCACACCTCTGTCTCTGTGCGGTGAACGGGCTGAAGTTCCGAGCGATACAGACCCGATCGCCGCTGTGTTGGGAGCCGAGCAACGCTGTCGTTGGCATCTGTTCCACTTGTGAGGGGGTGGGCGGAGAATGGAGCGTGTGACACTTCCCGCCCACGACCGACTCGCCGCGCCACCCACATAGTGGCTTCCAAATTCTGAAAGTCAAAGTCATTCGCCGTACAAGCCCCGGGACGCGCATGTCGGACGACGCCATCAAGCGACTGCAATCAAATTGGTCGGACGAACTGCCACGGGGATGGTGCGAGTGGAACAAGGAGATCAACATCGATGGAGTTGACGCGCTGATGAACCAGATGTGCGATATACCGCATCTGGACGCGCTGACGGGGCGCGTTGACCGCAACCTCGGTCTCGTCGTCTCGCCGCCGGAGGAGGTCGAGCGGTACGTGGACGAGCACGCGAACGGCACCATCGACATCCCATCGTACTTCAGCGACTTTCCGGACGGTGAGAAGGAGCCGGTGTACTCCGTCGAGGAGGGTCACAGACTGCGCTCTGCGGTGGTTGAGGCCGCGATGCGGTTGCTGAACGGCGGTGGCCGGTATCGAACGAGCGAGTACACCCTGTACGACTGCTTGAATACTGAACCCGAGCAGCTGCCGTGCCCGTTGATCCGCGACGAGGTGGGGTGCGTTATGGTTGCGCCGGTTATCAGCCCCGGGGATGATTGAAAGTGCGAAAGGCGACGGCACCCTCCCAAAGGCGCCACGAGGAAACGAGGTGAGCAGCGAGTCCGCCTGCCCAAGGCGAACTCACTCGTTGGTAACGCAGGTTGGAATAAAAAGGCCGGCGCGGCAGCCCGCTACCAAGACTCTTCACGAGCCAGCGTTCTAAGTCGTTCGAAGTCGCACGGACGGGTATGAGCCTCGTTGAGCGACTGCAATTGAACTGGTCGGACGAATTGCCCCACGGCGTGATGGAGTGGCAGGACGAGACGGACACCGTGATCGAGCTGGAGATTCTGCCAAACCGTCCCATCGAACCGGACGGGATGAGCATGACGGACAAACCGATGAAGGGCGCCATCGGCCTCGTCGTCTCGCCGCCAACGAAGGTCGACGAGTACGTGGACGTGCTTGCGGACGACACCGTTGACATCCCCAAGTACTACTCGCGGTTCCCAGATAACCGGGAACCGATGATCCAGCACGGCGACGACGCTATATTCTCGGAGTGGGTGGAGGCGGCCGTTCGCGTTCTCAACGGTGGCGGCAGATACGACGAGTCCGAGTTCACCCTGTACGATTGTTTGGTGGGCGATCCGCAGCCCTGCCTGTTGCTCCGCGAGGGGGTGGGCGCCGTTCTGCTCGCGCCGGCCGATTTGTCTCCCGAGGTGAAAGGGCTCTAAATTGAGCAGGCTTTCTATTATCATAAAGCAAATAAATTCCTGTTTTCGGCACCAAATACCGCTTGATGGCGGATGGATTCGAGAGCGTGGATGAAGCGCTCGAGGCGTTGAAAGACGGCGAGACAACGGCCTCGAAAGTGAGAGAACAGTACGGACACGTCGACGGCATCAAGCGCAGCATCTCTGTTGCACTCGCCAAGCGAAATCAGGATATGACTCAGGAGGAGTTTGAAGACTCGTTCTCCGCCGAGTTCTCCCTCGATGAGGAGTGGCCCACTCTGACCGAGGCACGGGAGGTGGACTGGCCAGCGAATTTCGACGACGCCGACCGCTTGATGTCCGTGGTCTATGGGTTGCGGCAGCCCCGGCAGATGGAGTGGATCGCGGAACGAGCTGACGTGGATGAAGAACGTGCGGAAGAGGTCTTAGCGGGGTTCGACTGGGTGTCGTCCCTTGCCAGCGATGGGAAGTGGTGGTATCCGTGCAGCATCGAGGAGCGCGTTGAGGAGTTCGAGAATGTTATCGGTGGCGAGGAAGGCGGCTACACGACTGACGAAGTGACCGAATTGTTCGATGTCGACGTGCGAGGCGAGTACAGCGACAAGCGGTGGTCTGGGCGCTGATTTCGTCGGATTTACATTCAAGACGTGGGGTGATTGGTGAGTCAGTTCCCGTTGCACTCGCTCTGTTGCGAGATGATGTGTTGCCCAAGTCTGCGTGCGACTTCCGCCGTCTCGTCTCTGACATCATCTGCCGAGACCTCATCTCCCGACTCCCAAGCGATCCACTCCCCGTCGCAGTACGTCTCACTGGTGACGTGATAGTCAACCTTTTCGACGAGATGTTCCGTGTAATCGGGCGGTTTCACGAGCCCTCGAAGCCCGGTGTCTGTCCGCTCGATGCGACAGTCCACACCCGACTCACACCACTCTGCAACGACAACATCGGCCAGCACGTTGACTTCCTCGGTCGACGCGTGGATGCGGTATCCGGCGTAGTCGAAACTGATCTCAACATCGCTCTCGCTGGCGAGCAACTGATTGATCGCGTCGGGGTCGACGGCGGCGTGGAGGCTGGGGAGTTCGTCAGGTGGTGTGTTGGAGACGGCGGCGACTGCCTCGATGATGGCCTGCGTTGGCTCATCGTCTTCGAGCGGGGTCGTGATTGCCGTGGTCATTTGTTTGTCCGTACGTTTAATTGAGTTCGAGTCATCGTTCGACATGGGTCAATAAACCCCGGCTGGGGGTTTGAGACCCACCCGGCGGCGCGGGCCCTATCCCGCGCTGCCCTCTCACAGGACGCAGCCCGGCGGGTCGTTGTCGTGTTTTGTCGCGTCGTACTTAACTGTCTGACAAACTCGACTATCCGCAGCCTGTGACTGTTCCACACGAAACCGAGGGGGTCGCCGATTGTCGTTTGGGAAGAGGCCCGGTTGGAGCCGCGAGTGCGATAGCGGTCACCGCACCCGTGATTGGTCGCAGCGGACACACTCCTGTGGCCAAGGTAGGATGTCGGTGAGTGCGGCGAACATCACTATGAGAGGGAGTGGATAGCTGCTGGGCCGGCGTATAAATACAATCTCGACCGACCGCGGGATGCGCTATGCCCGAGAACGAAGACGACGAAGCATCCGGAGAACTGTCCCCCAGTAAGGTTCGAACCGCCATCGACCGCATTGAGCAGAAGAAACTGGCCATTCAGCTGATCGAGTCGCAGCGATACATCGTGAAATCGCGGACTGGCGTGCCGATCTGCGAAGATCAAGTGGAGATGATCGACGACGTGGTGGAGCAGCTTGGTGCGGCAGCGGAGGCTGTTTGGCCCGGGGACGATATGCCGGCGGTCGCGGAGATTGCTGAGGGGGAGTGGGTTGAGGAGGTGACTGAAGACGAGTCCGATGCGGAATCGGAGGCAGAAGACGGGGAAGAGTAACCTCTGCTGAGTGAGGTTGTGATCGTAGACGGTACAAAGCTCACCCGGTCGTGGTCATCTCCACGGCAGATGCTCTGCAAGGAAGAGTCGTTGGTAACTTATGATACTCGGGGTTCGGCACCTGCTTCTCGAAGTCCTGAGAGTAACTGGTCAACAAGCCAGAAGGAGTCGGCGATCTCCCCTGTCAACCCGTCTATCGCTCGGAAATACATCTCCCAGTATGCCTGCCAGTTTTCATCGTCCTCCAACACCCTCAACGCCCTTGTTGTTTCGAGAAGCATGATGGACGTTAGTTGTGCAGGGTCGGTGAAACCGATATCCGTACGGCCAGCCATGAGAATCTCCTTTTCGCCACTCATATCTTCCTCGTGCAATCCAAGGTTGAACAGCGTCCCCTTGGAACCGGCGTGGATTGCATCACAGGCCAGCGCGTAGAACGGGAGGTACTTTTCCAATCCGCTCTCTTTTATCAAGTCCCTCACCGTCAACTTGCCGCCAGTATAATCGACAAACGCTCATCCCGATACATTGTAACATAGGAGTTTCTCGAACCAATCTTCGGGTGAGTTGAGCTTCAGTGCAAGGAAGTTGAGATACTTCTGAAGATGATGCTTCGAGACACCCCTGAACTTCGCCAGCCACTGGCGAAGGAAACTGTGGCGGTTCTCGCAGGTGTTTGTGTGGGCATCGCCGATGACATAGGTGTCGGAGTGGGTGACGGCCAGATGGCCGTCCACCCCCTCCTTGTTCTCGATACCATCGTAAATCGAGTAATCGTCAGTACAGAGGATGACGCTGCCATCGCCATACTCAGCGATGTCTTCGTCGGTACCTTGGAGATTCTTGCAGACGAGAAACCGAACTCGTCCGTCGGAGCGACGGACGAGTGTCAGCACTGGCGGTTTGTCTGATTCGAATCGTCCTCGTCCCTTTTTTTGAGTCCGCGCTCGCGCGGACTCTCATCTTCGTCTTCGATCCCCTTCTCGCCGGCTGTCACGTAGACTTCGTCAGCTTCACAGACCTCGTACAGTTCAAATTCATCGATCTCCCCACTCACGTCTTGGACTTTGTGGACAAAGTTGAGAACAGCTTCGTAGTCTCGGCCAAGGTCACGAGCGATCTGAGCGGTCGGCTCAGATCGCATCTCCTTGATGATGTAGAACATCTCTTCGAGTTCGAAGCGATGCTGACCGAAAATCGTGTTCGTGAGGTCGTTGAAATACGTCTCACACTCCTTGCACCAGTGCTGTTGGGCGTCTTTACCGGTCGTCCCTCGCTTCACAACGTTGTCGCTCTCGCAATGGACACACGTCACCGTCTCGCCGAAGCGGGCGAGACGGAGACGTTCAAAACATCGCTCACGTGATGGTAGGAAGACTTGAGCGGACTCCTCATCCATCGTTGACTGGTCATTGATCCGCCATCCAAATTGATGTTACGACTTGTCGAGATGAGCGATCGACAAAATCCACTGCCCATCCGTTGTACTCGTCGAAGTCCTCACCGAACTGTTCCGTGAGTTCCTCGGTTCGCTCCTCAAGTTTCTCTACCGTTTCTTCATCGACACTCTCGAAACCAAGGGCATCCATGTACTCCTCATGGTCGTTCTTGACGCGAAAGAGGTCTTTAGCAGTCTTGAATTTCAGAAACCGCTCACCTGCTTCTTCTCCCTTGTCTGCGATGATGGTGGCCACGGCAGCTATTTCGTACAGAGTTCGCCACCGAGCCATGGCTCCGTCCGGATATCCGGCCCGGAGTAATCCAACGACCTCTCTGCTCACTCGAAGTGCCCGAACATGGAGCCGCATTAGCGCATCAAACTGGTAGTTTTCCCCCTTCTCATCAACGTCGGCCATCGTTTCGAAGTGGTTCCTTGCTTTTTGGTTCAGAACGATGAAGAAGTCGAGAAAGTCGAGAGCGTGACCCCACGTGCTGTAGATGCTGGACTCCATCCGTTGCCGTCTCTGTCGTTCCTCTTGGACGGCCACGTCGTGCTTTTTGGCGAGTTCATCAAGGAGGGCGTCTACACCGCTGTCAAGTATTTCTTCCTCAGCTTCATCGGTGATCTCACCGTAGGAGTCGGCTTTGTCGGAAACGTGGTTGATCACTGGATGAAGAACGTCAAGATACCAATCCGCATCATCCTCGGCCATAGGAGGCCATTCAGAGTCGACCCGGGTAACAGTTCCCTCGAATCAGTCTTCCCCGAGTGGGTCGAGTTGCTTCTCGCCGGCACGAACCTTTTCGCGCTCGATGCGCCACTCATCGTTGTCGAACTCGACGTTGTAGTTTTTCTCGGAGCGGTCAAGGATGGACTCGATAGAGCCCCCGGGAATATCGAAGAACTCGGCGGTGCCCTTCTTTTGTCTGCCCTTCCGCACTTCCTTGATGAACTTCTGCGCTCGGAGATACTCGTCCGGGACTTGGGAAATGAACCCGTCCGCGTCCCGCTCGTAGCCGAACGGAACGGCACCGACGTGCTTGCCCTGCTCGATGGCGCGGTCGATACCTTCCTGCACGCGTGACCGGATCATCTCTCGCTCGGCGTCTGCAAACACGATCATCATCTTGAGCATGATCTCCTGCATCCACTCGTCGCGCCCGACGGTGCCGATGGGCTGGTTGACGAGATCGACATCGATGTTCTTCTCTTTCAGCTCCTCAACCAAGTCGGCCAGCTCGGCAAACGACCGACCGAGTCGGTCGAGTTCGCTGGCGGCCACGACATCGTACTGGTCGATCTCGCTGCGGAGCTGTTGGTACTGTTCCCGGGAGACCTTGGCGCCGGACTCGTCGATGTCGGCGTACCACGTGATGTCGTGATCTCCGTAGGCGGTGAGGATTGCTTGGTGTTGTCGGCTGGGGTCTTGGTCGTCGGTGGAGACCCGCTTGTACGCTGCGACATTCAATTGATTTTCTGACATTTCTTGGCAGGTCAATCTAATCGGGTTTCGCACTTAATGAATGGGGGATTTCTGGTTGGGTTGAATGCCATTTGCCAATCCACTCGAAACGCGCCGCTAAACCCCCCACTCGTTGGTAAGTCAACTCGCTCAGTCCGACCGCGTCTATTCATCGCTGGCGGGGTGGTGATCGGCTGCCTCACCGCGAACCACATCGTCCACATCGATGTGATCACGTCGTCGGCAGTCGTCGCAGACGACGCTGACGCCTGTCTCAGGGAAGCTGATGCTGATGGTCACATCGGACGAGCCGCACGAGGGGCACCGCAACCATGGAGCGAGAAGTTCGACGATGGCCTGCATCTCTACTCCACCTCGATCTCATCGAGCAGCTCCATCAACTCGCGTTGCTTCTGTTCGACCAGCCACTCCATCTCGTCGTCCATCTCATCCAGCGCGAGACGGTGGGAGTGAGCGATGAGCGTGTTCAGGGCCGCGAGATAGTTCTGCATCTCGGTCATCCTTTCCACACCTTCATCCGACCGCTCGTACTCGAGCAGATTCCGCTCCACGATCTCCAGCCGCAATCCGAGGTCGTCGTCGATCATATCTCGAGGAGTCCGCCGCCAGTTGAAATAAGCCGGCATCGGCGCAGCATCCACGTCCGGGGTTCCCGAACAGCTTCAGGTGGTTGTTCTACCCGGAGCATTTCGTTGGTAAGTCATCGAGAGCCTGTTGCCTTCCCCGTTCTTCCGTTTCGTCCAGCACATCGTGGATATCGGCTTCGCGCAACTCGTCGCTCGCGGCCCGTCGCAGTTCCTCGACGCTGCTGTGGCACATGCATCAGTCCACGACCGATACGGCACTAAATGTATGCATTCCTATGGTAGAAAGCTAGTTGTCTCCGTTCGTTGGTAAGGAATGGTTCACGCGGGAGAACAGCCGGGGGTATTTCGATATGAGAACCGCTTGACGAGCGAAAACCGACGAGTGATTGAAGTGGGGTGAAAATCAGCTCCGGGTCAATCCATTTCATCCACATACGTCACAACGTCCTCATCCAGCACCTCAGCCACCTTCTCGATGGCATCCGGTATCTCCTGCAGTAGCCAACAACCACACTCCGGGAAGATCAGGCTCCACTATGTGGATAGTACAGCATCAGCGACGAGCAGTTCGGCTACGGACATACTCATCGTGAAGACCGCACCACGACACAGCCGCGTCCGAGAGTACCGCTTCGGCTGGCACGATGGGGCTCGGGCACCGCGTCCCGGGCCTCTGACTGGGCACGCGGTCGAGTACGCCCGCAAACAGGTCGATGGAGCGGTGCTTGATCGACGGCTGGGCGAAGGGCAAACGCGTTTGACCGACTTCACGGAAAGCGTCGACGACCGGGCGAAGGTTCACGTCGTCGCGTGATGGCGAGTTCCGACTGAACTTTCCCATTTTCGTATTATATCAATACACCCCGAGACAGTGCGGTTAAGTTCCTCACACGACAAATTTCAAACACGACTTGGATGCCCGTAGACGATCCGGATGAATGCAGCCGCAACCATGTCCGACAGCAACGATATCCCGGACGACTTCGTTGACGATCGAGATTTATCCGACGATGCGATGGGGTACAGCGAGATTCGAGAGCGATTGGACGAGGTGTTCGTCGAGGAACACGACGTGGAGAAGTATGGGCCTGACAGCGGCAACCTGTCGGTCGCCAACTTCGTGTGGCTGACCGACCTGTGGTCGTCCGCGACGATTGAGATAGAGGCGGACGGCGGTGAGATGCCCGTCCGACTCGACGCCTACCCGCGCGATGGCGTGATGGCCGTCGAGCAAACGTTCCCCGCCGACGCGTACGGCAGCGCGGCCTACGTCGACATCGACAACGCGGTGAAGCGGGCGTTGACCGACGTGGCGGACTGGGAGTCCAGCCGCATCGTCCACGACGATATGGCCGGCCTCTTCGACTGAACTCCAACCGCTTCCTCATTTATTCACCCACTCGAAGAACTCACCACAGCGGTGGAAAACGACCGCCTAGGCGTAATCAGGGCCATACTCGATGTTGTCGACCACAAGGTCAGGTTCCTTCTCGCATTCGCACATCTCCACTCAAGGCCGGCAGCCGGCGACTCCTACCTTCTACCCGCGTCCGGGTGCCCCGGGTGCAGTCGGCGGCGCACGAAGTCTAGATCCAAGATGCACGCGAAGGGGGCTGCACGGGGAGGGGGTCACAGGGAGGCTATGCATAGGCGCGTCACGCACTATATGTCGCGGGCGAGCACGCGATCCCGCGACGTCTGGTAAGTGCTGGACGGGCTACTCGTCGAAAATGTTCTCGCGGGCCATACTGCCCTTCCCGAGAATGAACGAGGCCGAGTAACTCTCCTTATCTACCCAACTGCGATTCCCGTTCCACTCTGTGACCTTCGTCTCCTCCACCACATCGTCATCAAGGAAATCCATCACCGAGTCGATCACCTGCTCCGCCTCGATCTCGCTCTTGCATCCGTCGAGTTTCAATTGCTTGTGTGCTAGATCCATCATGCGAATACGCGAGAATTCGACTCCAGACCGGTCGATGGCGTCGATGATCTCGTGCGCACGCTCGATGTCCTCCTCATCATCCCACTCATCCTCAACGCGTTCTCTACCCTCTTCGAGCAACTCACCTCGGATTTCCTCGAAATCATCGACCGGTCGCACCCGCAGCTCGTCCGGCTCGCCCAATTCCTGTAAGTCGTATTCAAGACCGAATTCGTGGGTGAAATCGGACTTTAGCCAGCCGCGCAATTGCTCCACGCTGTAGGTCGCCGGTATGTCACCCTCTCCGAACCCCTCGATCCACCTTAGTTTCACCCACACCGACTCGTCTTGCGGTTCTGTCTCCACTATCCAGTCGTACTCCCGTCGCATCTGCTGGCGGATGTTCGCGGCAAGCGTGTCCATGTCGGTGGACATACTCGCACGATTATTGTGGTTCCATTCGTGTAAAGTCGATGATGGACTTGTCGAGAAACCACTCGATCAGGAACTATCCCTACGTCTTCGACCACGAGGCGAGGAGGTACATCGGTGAGCGACACAACCTGCTCCCCGAGCTGGACTCCAAGTCGTACGTGTTCGGCAAGGGGACGGCGCACGCCGCCGGCGAGTGGAGGATAGAGTCCGAGGAAGATGTGCTCGAGGAGGTGATGGATGAGTTCACCGAGGTCATCAGGGAGGGGGAGGTGACTCGGAGACTGCTTCACGCCCGGTTGACCGAAGACGCGCCCGAGGTGACTCCAGAACACAGGCGGGAGTACGAAGACCGGTATCGTGAGAAAGTCCAAGAGGTCGGTGAGGAGTTGGATCTGGAGGTTCTAGAGGACGAATCCTGTACCTGTCCGGTGTGTTCATCGATACGATGATGCCGCGGGTCAGAGGGTACTGCCGCGATCTGGGCCTGAACCCGCTTTGGCCGATATTGTACGATGCACACACGGACAGGGAACCCGAGTTCAACGACGTGCTCGACATCAGTCAACTGGCCGTGGCCGCACCGTACGCCGACATCGTTGTGACCGAGCAGTTCTTCGCCGGGATGCTGCACAGGTTCGATGTTGGAGACGCGTTCGACACGGAGATATACCAAGACGTGGACGCCTTCAGACAGTTCTTGGAGGAGACTCTTGATTGACCTCGAAACAGTTCGTTGGTGAGGAACCGGTTTCGAGGCAGAACAACCGGGGGTATTCTAGAACATCAATCGCTCGACGACCGGAACCGGACGAGAAATTGAAGTGAGTGAAAATCAGTCCCGGCTCGTTCCATCACGGACAGAGTGGGATGGGGCCGAGTATCGTCCCGCTGGTGTTCGCGTACGGGTTGACGTGAGCGGTCGCTGATATGAACATCGTGGAAAATCTGCCTCGATGACGGATCATTACTCGCGGGGATCGCCAACGGGGACGTCACCGTACTCCGGACAGGTCACCCACCCCTGTCCGAAGGCACCGCCGAGTCCCTCGTCAGGTCGCCACTCGTGTTCCTCGCCACAGTTTGGGCACTCGACCACAGGAGGATCGATCTCGATCGCTTCCTTGCGAATGTAGTGGTTGCCCTGATAGGAATCGCAGTGCTGGCAGACGTTTCCCCACACCTCTTTTTCGAGGGTGTTGCTGTAGACACGTTCGACAGGGGTGTCGTAATTCGCAAGGATATCTCCAATTGGTGTATCGAGATGATCGTGCCGCGGCCAAACAACAGGAGTATCCTCGCCACACTGCCAACACTCCGTCTGCCATGTCAGCAACTGGTCAGGATCGACAGGAAGATCATCGGGAAGCATCTTGACTAAGATTCCTCAGCACAGTATTTGATTGCTATCATCAGAGCGAATGGTCGCACATCAGCATTTACAGTACAGTTAGTCATTGAGAGTGTTAGGGAACTCTTGTTACGGAACTCAGTACGGTTCTTGTAACCAAATTGTCTCTGACAGTACTATAGTACTGAAAAACGGTTGCACTCTGAATCAGAGGATGGAAAAATCACCTCAATGTGATGAGTGACTTCGGTAAGTACAAGCACTGAGTTTACCAGTCTCCTACACCGTTCTCCACGCGGTATTTCTGATAGTATGCCTTCTCGACAGTACGAAGGTCAAAGTCGCCGGGATTTCGATCGCGGAGTTCTGCCAGAATCTTGGGATAATCGGTGACTCTTATTGTCCTGTCTTCTCCGAAGAACTCGTCAAGGATGTACCGGTCACCAATACCGTAATTCTCGGGATCATAGAAAGTCAGTACCACAGTCGCCGTCGCTGGCCCGATACCCGGTATTGATTTCAGGGTCTTCAACTGTGTTGTCGGGTCATCAATCAGTAATGCGGCCTCGGTTACACGCTGAACGAACTCATCGGGAACAGTACTGACCCTCTCGACGTTACCACCCCTTCGTCCCGGCATACCGTTCAGTTTCCATTGAACTACCTCTTGTAGTTGGTCTCGGGTCAGAGACGACTGGTCTATCAGTACCTTATGTATGCGCTCCTCAATTGCCTGAAGATCCTCGTCATAGGCCTCATCATACCTTTCGCTCCAACTCCGAATATCATCAGTGTCCATATTATCTACTTACCCATAGTCGGAATAAGTATCCACCACCTCTTTGTCCACAGACCCTCTCGTATGGTTGAGCGGCCTGACAAGGACGCGAGCCCGGCTAAAATAGCGGAATAGATAGAACGGGACTTTTGCGAAGGTGTCGAAGAGAGTATTCGAAATACCGTAGAGGACATCGGGAAATACGATTGAACATAGCGAACAGCCACTAACTATGCCCTAAGCGAGGGTATGAGCGAATCCTGCTTGGCCGTGGGAACGTTCTATGATACCCACACCCACAAGCAAATCCATATACCTGATACGTACTACGATTGTAAGTGATGAGCGACGCGGAACTATTAGACGACCTCTCCGGCTTCGAGTTTGAGGATTTGATGGAGGATGTTTTCCGCAATCTCGGCTACGAGAACGTTCGACAGGCCGAACGTACAGCCGACAAGGGACGGGATATCCTTATGGAAGAGGTCGTCGACGGAACGCGTCGCGCAGTCGTCGTGGAGTGCAAGCACACCGGTTCGGTCGGCCGGCCCGTGGTGCAGAAACTCCACTCGGCGGTGTCGACGTTCGACTTCGACGGCCCCAAGCGCGGTATGGTCGTGACGACGGGGCGATTCACTGCTCCGGCGCGGGAGTATGCGACCAACCTCCGCGAGGCCGGCGATCCTCATCCCATCGAACTCATCGACGGCACCGACCTGCGAGAGATCGCCGACGAGATCGGCCTTGATCTCTACAACGGCCGCATCGAGATCATCTGTGACGAGACCCTGCGCCCGTTCGATCCCACCAGCGGTGTCGATGCTCCCGTGCGCGAGGCCTTCCGAGACATCAACAACATCGACGCGGGCGAGATACCAACGCCTCAAGCACGGGCGGAATTCCAGCCGGTCGTCCTGATCACGGCAGATGTCGATGCTGTGTTCGAAACGTCGGTTGGCGTTATCCACCGCATCGACGAGACCGATCGGTTCGTCGTCCACGCTCGGCGGGGACGGCCCGACATCATGGAAGGAGCAGTTCGCAGGCTGATCGAGGAGAACAGACGCCAGACGACCGAGTTGGAGGAAGAGGAATTCGCCGATGTGTTCGATGCCATCGACGTTCACCGGTTCGGCCAGACGGAGACCGAGTACAGAGACTGGGCTGTCGACCGACTGCGGGAGCGTCACACCACGACGGTCTCCTACACCGGAGACAACAACGTCACCTACACCAAGACGTGCGAGCCGAATCAGTCGGACATCTCCGTGCAGTCGATCACCCCGATCTATCTCCCGGAGATCCGCCAGACAACACGTCTCCAGCAGTACGAGTATCCCTATGAGTACTATGCCGCTGGCCCGTCACGCGTGACGGTCGAGGATGGCATCCATCGGTGTGTCCACTGCGAGACGGCCGGACAGGATACCAACTACACGTTCTGTACCAACTGCGGGAGCATCAGCTGTCCCGACCACACCGAGACGGAGCGGCTGGAACAGGCGCCCGTCTGCACGGACTGTGCCGTCACCGAGCGGTTCGCGTTCAAGACGAAGTACTTCTACGACGAGGAGAATCTGGAAACGTTCCGTGCCGAGTACGAGGAAATGCCGCTTCACGAGAAGGCACGCGAAAATCCTCCGTTGGTCGCCGGTGTACTGGTTTCGCTACTTCTTGTACTCATATTCGGTCTCGTCAGTGCAGGCATCATCTGACTGAGGAAGAATCCTCCTCGCAAATCGATCTCGTTCAAGTGTGTTGTTTGCCGTCGAATCGCTCTGTGAGCTGATCCCTTTGGGGAGCGACTCGGCAAAATAAGGTAGTTCAAAATACCCTATTTCTAACTACCTTATTCGATGCCAGTACTGTCGTAACCCCGGGTCGCTGGCACATAAGCGCATTCGGCCCTCTATCGATGATTTCCTCTTATCGATCAAACTGCACTCTGTATCCCCCGTTCCGACTCGTCTAATTGTCAGGAAAGAGTCTTTGAGCGGCCGCTCACAGTTATCGGTAATGTCACTGATCGGATTTCGTCGCGAGGACGGCGAAATTGAATATCTTGAGGAGGTGGAGTACAGCGAGGAGCATCTGGAGGACGACCTCCACGAGGTGATCCACAGCGACCCGCGGTTGGTGATGGGGACACTAACGACCCGCGAGAACGTCGTTCTCGGAAGTAAACTCCAGCTGCCGACCGGCAAAGAGCCCGATTTGCTCGTGTGCGACAAGCGGGGGACGCTCACGACGATCGAGTTCAAGCGCGACCGCTCGCCACGCTCGGCCGTGACGCAACTCTTCGACTACGCGTCATCGCTGGCCCGGCTGGATCAGGACGAGTTCTTCGACCTCACCAATTACGAGTCGCTGGAGGAACTCTACGAGGCCTTTGACCACGAGGAGAATACGGAGTTCGACATCGACGACTTCGAGCGGGAGTTCGCTGAGGGACTGGAGTCACCCCAGCTGATGCTGGTCGCGTACACCATCACCGACGACGTCCGGCGGATGACGCGCTGGCTGCGAGACGCCCACGACCTGAAGATCAACTGTGTCGAATTCGACTACTACGAGCGGGACGATGCCCAGATGTTCGTCCCGACAATCATCGGCGCCGACGAGACGCAAGAGATCAAGGAACGGGAGGCGTCGCCGAAGCAGAAGAAGTACCGGCGGTTCTTCGGCGAGGTACTCGAACGCTTCAAGGAGGAACTTCCCGGCGTCACGAGCAGGAGTGCCAGCAGCGACAGCTGGCTCACGATCCCGGCTGGCCACTCGGATGTCGAATTCGTGTGGCACTTCAAGGGCGATCCCGGCGACAAGGAGTTCCACGTCGTGATGAACTTCCAGCTCAATGATTCTGCGCGGAATGAGGAGATGCTCGAAACGATGCTGGCGGCGATCGAAGACCGTTCGCTCGACATCCCTGAGGAGATCCACGCCGAAGAGTACGGGAGCAGCGGGTACACGCGGCTCTATGTCAAACGTGAGGTGGGTCGACTGGATGACGCGCTAGAGGACGAGGAACTCAAAGAGTGGGCCGTGGATAGGCTGGCGGAATTCCACGAACAGTTGACGCCTGTCTTGGACGAGCAACTGCGATAAGTGCGTCGAGAGGAGATGTCTGCCTCAATTGTGTTGGAGGGGTATGTGAGTTGTCGTGGGAATGACTGCTGGAATGCTGCGGCTAAATTGACGAATCATTCACGGGCGGATAGATCGGGATGATGAGGCCTAAGCAGGACGCCTGACAACCGAGTTATCAATGACAGAGGACAGCGACCCGGACGAGGAGGAGGTCGCATCAGCTGAAGAACTGGTAGAACAAATAGAAGAGAACTGGCGGGAGAAGGTGGAAAAGGCCACACTCGCCGATTGCGAACAAATCCGCGAAGCGGGAGATTATGTCCGCTCGGCGGACAACTGGCAGGACGCTGTTAACCGCGTCACCGACGGACTAGATGTCGATGAAGAGCGGGCAGAATGGCTCGTCGCCATCTACATCAAGATATTCACCGACCCATCTAGGAGCGTCACAGGGTACGGCCTCAACATCGGCGGTAGCTACTACAGCACGGAGGAATCCGTTGAGGAACTCCAACCTGAGACGAGAATCGACTCCGTCGAGGAGGCCGAGGAGTACCTCCGAGAGTACGTCGGCGTACACGCGGACGAGATGGATATTGACAGCGTGACGTTCACTGACGACTTGCCGGACGAACCCCCATCACCCTCTATCGACCTCGACATCGAGTTTCCAACCCCACAGTTCACAGCCCTCACCGAGGCACTGGAGACCATCACAACGTCGTACCACCAGCGGGTGGCCACCCAACTCGCCGCATCGTTCGACTTCAGCAGCTACTTCGACTCTCTCCTCCGTGACGCGTTAGAACCGATCTCCGAACTCGCCGAGCAGTACCGGGAAATTGAGGAATCCGACTTCGAGTTCAAGTGGCTCTCCAACGTCAAGCACGCCGCCTTTATGCAGCTCTACCGCGAGTATCGCGAGGAGGGAAACGAAGCTGCAGCCGAACTCCTCGCCGCCCAACTCAGCGAAGAGGAGGACATCGAGGGCTTCAAGGAGTACTTCCGCTCGTTCGACGAGTACGAAGAACGACAGGAGATCATCGACCAAGCCCTTGACGCCCACGCCGAAGGTCGGTACGCTCTCAGCATCCCCGTAATCCTAAGCCAACTCGAAGGCGTAATCATCGACGCCGCACTCGATATTGGGATCTGGCGGCACGACGAAGATGTGTACGGCGTCAAGGTCGTCGGCAAGGGAGAGGGAAGTCCCAAACACATCTCCGAGATCGACGACGCGTTCCGTGATTATTACCAGAGCCACTTCTGGCCCAATCGCACTGATATCCTGCACGGGGAACGCACTGACTACGCCGACGACGAAATCCTCTCGGCAAAACTCATCTGGCTCCTCTTCCAGACCCTGCACACCGTCGAGAACATCCGGTCGGCTGAGAACCTCGGCGACTACTACATCCTGCAGGCAATATCCGAGGAAGACTCACAGACCATTTCCTCCGTCGCCGATCACCTTGACTATCAAGAGGACTACGTGGCAGATCGCTGCGACGCCCTGCAAGATCAACAAGCTCTCGCAGTCTCTGACGACGAACTAGAACTCACGGAAACCGGCCTCAAATACCTGCACGGAGAGGGTCGCCTCCCTTCCGGGTAGAGCTAAACCGTATAAGCTGCTACCAGTTGCTTCGACGAGACTTCACTACCTCCTTGACCGCGGGATCTCCCCGGGTGCGCAGGGCAGTATCAACCATTGAGAGGTGATGGCCCACCGTGGTCGATTGAGTCGGTGTAGGCCTCGACGGCCTCGGTTGCGTCTGCGAGCGCGAGTGCGGCCCGTGCAAGCTTCAGGTTCCGATACGTCGTCTGCCACTCTGTCACTGCCGCCGCATCCAGTTCTATGTCATCGATGGCCGCGGCGCATGGGGATTCTGCGCCGGTCTGCTCCTCAAATTCCCGGACAGTCTCGCGAAGCTCCGTGACGCGAGCCGAAAGCGTCTCAACATCGACCGAATCGAGGATCTGCCCCGCGCGTTCGAGGACAACCGAGCGGGGAGCGCGTTTGTACCGCGTCCCGTTCTCATCCGGCGGGGTGGCTGTCTTGACGAAGCCCTCCTCGGCGAGGATATCCAGATGCTTGCGTGTAGTCGTCTCCGAGATTAGCGCCCGTTCGGCGATGGTGGCGACCGACTGGGGGTCGTACGTCCGTTTCATCACGGTGCGAACGCGCTCGCCGGGGTTGGTGTCCGCCGCCCACTCCTTGGTAACACGCTTGTTCACGTTGGTGGGACGGTCGTCGGCCATACGTCGTCTCGTGGACGCGGATTAATTTATTTTGGGAGCAGCATACTTGATTTGAACAGGACTTCTTCAGCCATAATGTACGATACGTTGCCTGCATCCATAAGTGAGTCCCCTATATTAAGCGACGCTCTTCTGTAGAGGATTGTTGGTGAGTTGGAGCAGTAGCTGGAAGTCACAGCGGGCAAGGGTGGCGCGGCCGCGCCACCCGACGAACAATGTTCCCATTGCAAACGTTCGTTTCGG
>NZ_JBLKNX010000031.1:0-37795 GCF_051414055.1 Halosimplex halobium | reverse complement strand
CGCCGTATCTCAGAGCTTTCGAACTCCGCCGTGAACTCTACAGAAAACCAGGCGACCAAGCGCTCAAACACGCTCTCGACGCCGCGCTCTGAAAATCAACAACGTGCTTCACAAGAGCGACATGGGTAAAAAAGGCCGCCTTCGCAGGGCTTCGCCCCGCTCCGGCGGTCGAACCGCGCGCCGCAGGCGCGCGGATGCTCGGTACTGAGCGGCTGTGTACCGCTCCGAGAACTGTACGGAGGGGAGGAACCCCTCCGAGAATCACGTCACCCGGAAGAGTTCTTATGGCGTCCGAGACGATACCCGGGGTATGGACGGAGACAGCGGGGGCGGGACGGGACACACTTCGACGGGGGGAACGACGGACGGGGAAGTGAGAAGTAGCATGACCAGTGAGGGATCGAGTTCCAACGATATCGGAGCCAAGGACCTCAAAGCGCTGGGGTACGACGTCGAAGTGGACGACCCGGAGGCGGACTCGACGGACTCCGGGCCTTCGGTCGCGAAGTACGCCCTGTATCTCGCTGTCCTCGTCGCTGTCGTTCTGGTCGTACTGTTCGGTCTGTGATATCACAGACGAGAACTGTCGTAATCAGCGGGTAGATCTGCTGACCGGACGACATTTCCCGGCCGTTCACGTCTGTTCTCGCACGAATTCGACGAACTCGTCGGCGCGCACGTCGCAGCGGACCGCCGGCTTGAACCCGCCGAGGTGGGCCCCGCGCTCGGTCGCCGACGCCGGCGCCAGCGCGTCCGCGACCGCCTCGTCCATGTAGTAGTTCGGCCCCTGTCGCCGGTCGCTGAGCCGCACCGCCCGGTCGAGAAGGCCCCCCGGCTCCTCGCCGGGCACGATCACCACCGGCCGCGGCCGGTCGGTGAACTCGGGGTCGTGGTAGTACAGGTCGCCGTGGCCGGCGAAGCGCTTGGCGTGGGCGTTGTCGGGGTGCTGGGCGAGGAGTTGCTCCACGTCGGCCCGACCCATCGACGGGTCGAGCACCACTGGCGATTCCGCGACCGTGAAGTAGCCGAACAGATAGCGGTGCTTGTAGTCGCTGTCGGGGCCGGGGAAACCGCCGTAGAACGCGACGATGTCGCCGGGTTCCAGTTCGCGCAGTTTCGCCACGTAGCCCGGCCGGTGCTCGCCGTAGGTGAGTGCCGCCAGGTTCGGGTCGCGGTGGACCGGCTGCTCGCGGACCGCCGCCGGGTCGGTGACCCACTCGCCGTCGCTGCCCGGGCGGACCCCGTCGAGCAGGTCCGCGAGCGTCCCCTCACCGTGGCGCCGGTCGAGCGAGCCGTAGGTGGCCGTCTCGGTGGTCGCGCCCTTCTCCGGGATGGGGACGTACTCGAAGCGGCCCTCGGCGTCGACGCCCGGGACTGGGCGGACGTTGCCGGTGTCGGCACCGACGCCGCAGCAGACGACTGTCACGGCCGAGAGTTGGAACGAGGTGAGAAAAGTCGGACGATCGCTATCCGCTACCGGCTTTCGACGACCCGAGAGAGTTCTTCGGCGGTCGACTCGTCGAGCGCGCCGTGATACTCCGTCAGGGCCGCATTACCGGCGAGCCGCCTGACGACATCGGTGAAGGACTTATCCTCTCGTCTGTGGCGTTCTAGCTTCTCGTAGGCGTCGTCCGATAGTGTGACCTCTCTTGCCATATTCAAACATCCATTTCCGAACACGAAAAAGTTCGAGCCGAACTACGGGAGCCAGGCTTCCGACCTCGTCACTCCCGCAGCGCGTCCTCGCGCTCGGTCGCCTCTACGGTTTCCTCCTCGACGCTCGTGGCGACGACGGCGGGCTTGTACGCGCCGCCGTCGATGAGGTCGTGGTCGGAGACCGACGACTCGACGAAGCGGGTGAAGGCGCGCCGTTCCGGCGGGAGTTCGCCGTACAGCACTTCCTCCTCGACGAGGTCGTAGACCGGGATCCGCGGGGTGAGCAGGGTGTTCTCGCCGACGACGGAGTTCTCGCCGACGACGAACCCGGAGGTGACGCGACAGCCCGCGCCCAGGGAGACGCCGTCCTCGACGATGACCGGCGCGTCCTCGACCGGTTCGAGGACGCCGCCGATGAGCGTGTTCGCGCCGAGTTTCACGTCGTCGCCGATCTGCGCGCAGGAGCCGACCGTATCGCAGGAGTCGACCAGGGTCCCGTCGCCGACGTGGGCGCCGATGTTCACGAACGCCGGGGACATCAGGATCGCGTCGCTGCCGACGTATGCGCCGCGGCGGATGACCGTCCCGTCCGGCGTGTTGCGCGTGCCGCGCTCGCCCAGGTCCTCGGTCTCGCGCAGCGGGAGCACGTCGTGGTAGGCCACGTCGCCGTACTCACGGGCCTCCGTCTCGCGCAGGCCGAAGTTCAGGAGGATGCCCTGCTTGACCCACTCGTTGGCCTCCCACTCGCCGCCGGACTTCTCGGCGGCCCGCACGTCGCCGGCCTCCAGCGCGGCGAGGAAGTCGTCAAGGGTCGCGAGGTGGTCGTCGGTCGCGTCCGCGGCGGTCAGTCCGTCCTGCTTTCTGGCCCAGAGGTCCGCGATGTCGGATTCGAGACTCATACCCGAGGCGTGACACCCCGGGGGCAAAACACTCTCGGAGTCGTCGCCGCGCGGAGGAAAGCATTTGTCGGACTGACTGAAACACCTGTACGATGACCGGTTTCGTTCGAGGCGAGTCGTCCGATCCGGAGTGTGAGGACGTCGAGGATCGCTGGCGCGCGATCCGGACGTTGCTCATCGCTCTGGGTCTCACGCCGACGTTGCTCGTTCCGTACACGACGGGGTCGTTCGGCCCTGTCACGACCGGGTCGGCCCTCACGGCGATACCGCTCGGCGCCGTCGCCGGCCTCGTCACGTCGCTGGTCGTCGACCGTGTCGATCTCCGCCACGTGAACGACGCGGTCGCGCTCGTCGGAATGCTGGCTCTCGCCGCGGTCGCGGTGGTGGTCGTCTGGCTCGTGGTGCCACCCGGAGCGACGCCGTCCTTCGCCGTCGGCTGTGTCGCGTTCGTCTGGGCGCTGGCGCTCGGCGGCGTCGCCCGACACGTCGTGTGGCCGCGATTCGCGGCGAACGCGGGGTGACCGAGACGCTCAGGCGTCGTCGATCACGTTGTCGAACTCGTGCCAGCCGTCGCCCCGGTCTGCCAGCCAGACCGCCGCGTCGAGCGCTCCGGCGGCGAAGACCGCGCGGTCCTCCGCACGGTGGGACAGCGAGACCACCTCGTCGTTGCCCGCGAGAACGAGTTCGTGTTCGCCGCGAACGTCACCCGCACGACGGGCGAAGACGCCGATCTCGTCCTCGTCGCGCGGGGCGTGGCCCTCGCGGCCGTAGACCGGTTCCACGTCCCGCTGCTCCTGGACCGTTTCAAGGATGGTGTTCGCCGTCCCGGAGGGCGCGTCGACCTTGTCGTTGTGGTGGGTCTCCGTCAGTTCCAGATCGTAGCCGTCGAGCGCGCCGACGGCCTCCCGGACGGTCCGCAGGAGAGTCTGGATGCCCCGCGAGAAGTTCGTCGCCTTGAGGACGGGGATCTCGTCGCTGGCCGCCTCCAGCGCGTCGAACCCCGCGTCGTCGAAGCCGGTGGTCCCGACGACCAGACCGACTCCCGCCTCGACGCAGGCGTCGACGATGCCAAGCGTCGCGTCCGGCAGCGAGAAGTCCACGACGGCGTCGGGGTCGTGCTCGGTCAGCGCGGCCGGGACCTCCTCGGCGCCGACGACCGGAACCCCGTCGATCTCGCCGGCGTCGGTCCTGTGGAAGCCGACGACGACTTCCACGTCGCCGCGCTCGCTCGCCGCCTCGATGACCGTCCGACCCATGCGCCCGGCTGCGCCGTTGACCGCGACCCGCGTGCTCATCGTTCGATCTCGGCGTAGTCGTCCTCGTAATCGAAGGTTTCGGATTCCAGGTCGTCCAGCACAGCCTGCAGGTCGTCGCGGTACTCCTCGGAGAGCCGCGTCAGCGGCGAGCGCAGCCGCGCCGGGCCGTACCCGCGGATCTGCATCGCCTCCTTGACCGGGATCGGGTTGGTCTCGACGAACAGCTCGCGGAAGAGGGGACCGAGCCGGTGGTGGATCTCCCGGGCGCGCTCGTAATCGCCGGCCAGCGCCGCGCCGACCATCGCACAGGTCCGTTCGGGCTCGACGTTGGCGGCGACGCTGATCGCGCCGGTCCCGCCGACAGAGAGCATCGGCAGTGTCATCCCGTCGTCGCCCGAGAGCACGTCGAGGTCGGTGTCCCGGGTCCGCTCGATGATCTCGCTGATCTGTCCCATGTCGCCGCTGGCGGCCTTGTAGCCCTGGATGTTCGGGTGTTCCGCGAGTTCGGCGATCGTCTCGGGTTCGATGTTGCGCCCCGTCCGGGAGGGGACGTTGTAGACGATCTGCGGGAGGTCGATCTCGTCGGCGATGCGCTCGTAGTGTTCGACGAGGCCGCGCTGTTCGGGCTTGTTGTAGTACGGCGAGATGAGCAGGAGCGCGTCGGCGCCGGCGTCGGCGGACCGCCGGGAGAGCGACAGCGCCTCGCGGGTGTTGTTCGAGCCGGAGCCGGCGATGACGGGCACGTCGTCGACCGCGTCGACGACCGCCTCGACGACCTCGATATGTTCGTCGTGGGTCATCGTCGCGGACTCGCCCGTCGAGCCGCAGGGGACGAGGCCGTCGACGCCCGCGGACTCGAGCCGCTGGGCGTCCGCTCGGAGTGTCTCGAAGTCGATGCCGCCGTCGTCGTCGAACGGCGTGCACATGGCGGGGTACACGCCGCGGAACTGGAATGTCATTGGTCGGTGTTCGCGTCGGTGGGTGATATGTTGGTGGGTCGCGGTGCGGTTGGGGTCGCGGCCCGCCGGAACCCGGTGGCCGGCGACCGGTCGAAACCGGCCCGCGACGAGTGCGCTACGCTCGCCGGGAGCCGCTCACGACCGTTTGCGTTTCGGAGAAGCGGCGGATACGCCCGGCTCGCCGGCGCCGTCGACCGCGAGCACGGGGTGGTCCATGTCCGTGAGAGGCGCCCCGAGCGACTTATTCGTTGCGGACGCCGCCCCGTCGCCGCACGACTCCGCCGCGGGGGTCGCCCGCTCAGTTCCGCATGAACGCCCGCAGAACCTCCAGTTCCTCGTCCTCGGTCACGCGGTCGGACTCCATGCAGGCGTGGACGACCTTGTGGGCGAGCTCCGGCGGGAGCGGTGCCCCGGCGCCCTCGCCGTCGGCGTCGTGGGTCGCGTGCACACGCGACTCGACCGCCTCGACACGCGCTTCGAGGTCGGCGAGTTCGCCTTCGATCGCGTCGTCCGTCCCCGGGTCGCCCGCTTCCGGATTGTCCGCTCCCGGGTCGCCCGCTTCCGGATTGTCCGCTCCCGGGTCGCCCGGGCCCGTTCCCGACTCGCGCTCGCCGGCGTCGGTCCCGCTCGTCGTCGACCCCTCCTCGGTGTTCACCGCGTCGTCGGCCGCCGTCTCCCGGGTCGCCGCGTCGCCCGCCGTCGTCTCCCGGGTCGTCGCATCGCCGGCCCCGTCGTCGGACTCGCCGCGGACTCCGTCGCCGAAGACCGCCTCGGCGAACGCGCGACGCTCACCCCACTCGAAGCCCGGGATCGCGTTGAGGCGGCGGCTCACCGTCGCCCGGGTCACGTCCAGCTCCTCGGCCAGGTCGCCCTGCGAGGCCCCGGGGCGCTCGTACAGCGCCCGGAGGGTCCGGCGCTGTTTCTCCGAGAGGTCGGCCGCCGTCGGGGCCTCGCCGCCCGTGTCGGCCGAGGCGTCGGCCGCCGAATCCTCCGGTTCGGGAGGCGACTCCCCCGGCTCGGTCGACGCCCCCGACTCGGTCGGGGAGTCGTCCGCGCCGGTCGATCCCTCGGTGTCGGTCGGGGAGTCGTCCGTGTCGGTCGAGTTGCCGTCGGCATCGGACGGCGACTCGCCCGTCTCGTCGTTCGAACCGTCCGTGTCGGTCGCGGGCTCTGTCTCGGGTGGTGAGGTGTTCGCGGCGTTCATGGATTCGTCCTCCGGGTCGGGGTCGCGACCGGGGTCGCCGTACTCGTCGAGGACGCGCTCGACGAGGCTCGGCGACGCGCCGCTGACCTCCTCGGCGATCGCCGCCATCGACGCGTCCGGGTCCGATTCGGCCACGTCGAGGATCCGCCGGTGGATCATCGCACGCGGCTGCCCCGGTCCGCGGTCCGATCGGCTCATTGACGTATCTACAGTCTATCGACGCTAATAGGCCTTCCGCTCGGAGAGAGATTCGAAGGACGACTCGGGTATCGTTCCGCCGCTTCGACGCCACTACCGGGTGAGTCGGTCGCGACCGCACGCAGGTATTCCGCAGCCGACGGCGCTCGGACTGGCCGTGTCGGGCGGGAGAACGCGACTGCGAGCGGGGCGGGCGCGTCAGTCGTCGGCCTGCCCGTGGCTCGCGGCGCCGCTCTCGGAGGCTGGAGCGGCCGGCTCGGGCAGTTCGGTACGCACGTCGGCGTGCTCGCGCTCCGCGATGACCTCGGCGTAGGCGTCGGGCATCACCTTCGTGAAGTTGTCCAGCTCGTCGTCCCAGTCGGCCAGCAGTTCGGCCGCGCGGTCGGAGTCGGTGTACTCGGCGTGGTTCTCGACCAGCCGGGTGACCATCTCCCGGTCGAGTTCGTCGATCGTCGGCTCGATCGAGACCATGCCGGTGTTGGCCTTCCGGGCGAACTCGCCGTCGGGGTCGTAGACGTAGGCGACGCCGCCGGACATCCCGGCCGCGAAGTTCTTGCCCGTCTCGCCGAGGACGACGATGGCGCCGCCGGTCATGTACTCGCAGCCGTGGTCGCCGACGCCCTCGACGACGCCCTTCACGCCGGAGTTACGGACGGCGAACCGTTCGCCGGCGACGCCGTTGACGTAGGCCTCGCCCTGGGTCGCGCCGTACAGCGCGACGTTGCCGATGACGACGTTCTCGTCGGCCGCGTAGTTTGCGTTCTCGGGGGTCCGGACGATCAGCTTCCCACCGGAGAGGCCCTTGCCGACGTAGTCGTTGGCCGAGCCGACCAGGTCCATCGTGACCCCCTGCTGGAGGAAGGCGCCGAACGATTGGCCGGCGGTGCCCTCCAGGCGGCACTCGATGGTGTCGTCGGGCAGGCCCTCGCCGCCGTACTCGCTGGAGATCTCGTTCGAGAGCGTCGCGCCCACCGCGCGGTTGGTGTTGTCCACGTCCGTCGAGATGGCGACGGGCTCGCCGGACTCGATGGCGGGCTCGGCTTCCTCGATGAGCTCCCAGTCCAGCGACCCGCTGACCTCGTGGGTCTGCTCGCGGGTCTTGTAGCGGTCGTCGTCGCCGGCGGGCTCGGCGATGACGCTCGACAGGTCGACCTTCTTCGCCTTGGGCTGGGTCACGTCGGTGCGCTGGGCGAGCACCCCGGGGCGGCCGACCATCTCGTCGACGCTGGTGAAGCCCAGCTCGGCCATGATCTCCCGCAGCTCCTGGGCGACGAAGGTCATGTAGTTGATGACGTGCTGTGGCTCGCCCGGGAACCGGTCGCGCAGCTTCTCGTTCTGGGTGGCGACCCCGACGGGGCAGGTGTTCTCGTGGCACTGGCGGGCCATCACGCAGCCGGAGGTGACCATCGACGCGGTGCCGAAGGCGTACCCCTCGGCCCCGAGCAGGGTGGCGACGGCCACGTCGCGGCCGGTCTTCATCCCGCCGTCGGTCGTCACCTCGATCCGGGAGCGCAGGCCCGTCGCGCGGAGCATCTGGTTGGCCTCCGCGAGGCCCAGTTCCCACGGGAGGCCCGCGGACTTGATGGAGGTCTTCGGCGAGGCGCCGGTCCCGCCGTCGTGGCCGGAGATGTGGACCTTGTCGGCGTTGGCCTTGGCGACGCCGGCCGCGATGGTGCCGATGCCGTCCTCGGCGACGAGCTTGACGTTCACGTCGGCGTCGGGATTGGAGGCCTTCAGGTCGTGGATGAGCTGCTTGAGGTCCTCGATGGAGTAGATGTCGTGCAGCGGCGGCGGCGAGATGAGCCCGACGCCGGGCGTCGCGTAGCGGACGTGGGCGATCATCTCGTTGACCTTCTTGCCGGGGAGGTGGCCGCCCTCGCCGGGCTTGGAGCCCTGGGCCATCTTGATCTGCAGCTCGTCGGCCGAGGCGAGGTAGTGGCTGGTGACGCCGAAGCGGCCGGAGGCGACCTGCTTGGTCGAGCAGTTCTTCTCGGTGTCGAACCGCTCGGGGGGCTCGCCGCCCTCGCCGGTGTTGGCCGTCGCGCCCAGCCGGTTCATCGCGATGGCGTTGTTCTCGTGCATCTCAGGCGACAGCGACCCGAGGCTCATCGCCGCCGTCTCGAAGCGCTCGACGATCTCCTCGACGGGCTCGACCTCCTCGATCGGGACCGGGTCGCGGTCCGAGTCGAACTCCAGCAGTCCTCGCAGCGTCTGGAGTTGCTCGTTCTGGTCGTTGATCTCGCTGGCGAACTCCTTGTAGCGCTCGTAGTCGCCCGTTCGAACGGCCTGCTGGACCTTGCCCACCGTCGAGGGGTTCCACTGGTGGTGGATACCCCCCGAGCGGTTCTCGAACTCGCCCTGGCGTTCGAGGTCCGGGTCCTCGCCCCAGGCGACCTCGTGGCGGTCGAGCAGGTCCTCCTCGATCTCCTCGAGGCCGATGCCCTCGGTCCTGTTGGCGGTGCCCTCGAAGTACTCCGCGACGAAATCGGAGGAGAGGCCGACCGCCTCGAAGATCTGGGCGCCCTGGTAGCTCTCGACGGTGGAGATACCCATCTTGGCCATCGTCTTCAGGAGGCCGTCCTCCAGGGCGTTGACGTAGGCGTCGATCGCGGTGGAGAGTTCGGCGCCGTCCGGTCCTGCGACCAGATCCTCGATGGTCTGGTAGGCGAGGTAGGGGTTGACCGCGCCCGCGCCGTAGCCGACGAGGGTGGCCATGTGGTGGACGGTCCGGGGGTCGCCGGACTCGAGGACGAGCCCGACGTGGTTGCGCAGGCCGTTGCGGACGAGGTGGTGGTGGATCCCGCCCACCGCGAGGAGGCTCGGGACGGCGACGCGGTCCTCGCCGGCCGCCCGGTCCGAGAGGACCAGCACGTCGTGCTCCGTGGCGGCCTCGGTGGCCGCCTCGCGGGCGTCCTCGACGGCCTCGCGCAGGTCCGTCTCCGACGGGTCGTAGGTGATGTCGACCACCTTCGAGGACATGTCGTTCGCGTCGAGCTCGCGGATCGCCTCGGTCTGCTGGTCGGTGAGGATCGGCGAGTCGAGCACGAGCTGGCGGGCGTGTTCGGACGACTCGTCGAGCAGGTTGCGCTGGTAGCCCAGCCGCGACTCCAGCGAGGTGACCAGCTCCTCGCGGATGTAGTCCAGCGGCGGGTTGGTGACCTGGGCGAACAGCTGCTTGAAGTAGGTAAAGAGGGGACGGTTGAACTGCGAGAGCACCGAGAGGGGGGTGTCGTCGCCCATCGAGCCGACGGGGTCCTTGCCTTTCTCGGCCATCGGTTCGAGCAGGTGGTCGACCTCGTCGTAGGTGTAGCCGTACTGGGCCTGGTAGGCCCGCAGCTCGTCGAAGTCGTGCTGGGGGAGGTTGTCCGGATCCTCGACCACCTCGGCGAGGTCGACCTGCTCGTCGGCGACCCACTCGCCGTACTGCTCGTCGGTGAGGTCGTCGAAGACCTCCTCGTCGGGGATGACCCGACCCTCCTCGGGGTCGGCGAGAAACAGCTGCCCGGGCTGGAGGCGCCCCCGCTCCTCGATGTCGGCGGGGTCGGTGTCCAGCGCGCCCGCCTCGCTGGCCATCACGAGCGTGTTGTCGGTGGTCACGTCGTAGCGGCAGGGCCGCAAGCCGTTGCGGTCGAGGACGGCGCCGACGCGCTCGCCGTCGGTCGCCGCGACGAGCGCGGGGCCGTCCCACGGCTCGACCAGCGAGGCGTGGTAGTCGTACCAGTCGCGGCGGGCGCCGCTCACGTCGTTGGCCTCGCCCCGCCACGCCTCGGGGATGAGCATCCGGAGCGCGTGGGGCAGATCACGACCCTCGAGCATCAGGAGTTCCAGCGCGTTGTCGACGCTCGCGGTGTCCGACTGCTCGGGGTCGTCGATGATCGGCTTGAGCTTGTCCACGTCGTCGAACGCGTCGGACTCGAGGTCCGTCTCCCGCGCGCGCATCCAGTTGATGTTGCCCTGGATGGTGTTGAACTCGCCGTTGTGGATGATGCCGCGGTAGGGGTGCGCGAGGTGCCACGCGCCGAGCGTGTTCGTCGAGAAGCGGGCGTGGACCATCGCGAAGGTGGTGTCGACGCGCTCGTCGGTCAGGTCCGGGTAGTAGCCGGCGACCTGCTCGCCCTTCAGCAGGCCCTTGTAGACGACCCGGTCGGTGGCCAGCGAGACGACGTAGAACCGCTCGTGGCCCGCCGGCTCGGTCTCCTCGACGTGGGTCTCGAGGGCGCGCCGCGCGGTGTACAGTTGCCGGTCGAAGTCGTCGCCGGTCAGTCCCTCGGCCGACTCGACGAAGACCTGCACCATCTCGGGCTCGGAGTCCAGCGCCGTCTGTCCGAGGTCCGAGTTGTCCGTGGGGACGGTCCGCCAGGCGACCACGTCGAGGCCCTCGTCGGCGAAGCGGTCCTCGACGACGCCTTTCAGTTCTTCGCGGGCCTCGTCGTCTTTCGGGAGGAACAGCGATCCGACCGCGTACTCGCCGGGCGTGAGGTCGGCGTCGACCTCGTCGGCGAAGAAGTCGTGGGGCGTCTGGATCATGACGCCGGCGCCGTCGCCGGTCGCCTCTTCGGCGCCCGTGGTACCGCGGTGTTCGAGGTTCTCGAGCAGCTCCAGTCCGTCCGCGAGGACCCAGTGCCCACCGTCGCCGTCGAGGTCCATCACGACCCCGACGCCGCAGTTGGACCGCGCGTCGGCCGGGTCCGCCAGCCGGTGGTCCCCGTCGTCGCGAGAGAACGTACTCATGTGTCCCGTCCCTTCCCGGTACCCCGATAAAACGGTTTGCCTGATAGACTATATGACCGTTATATCCACACTAAGGGATATTAGGGACTTTGAAGGTGTATTACCTCACGAACGAACAGGATAATATCGCTGACTGATCGTAGTTGATCCAAACGACGGTACTGAACAGTATAAAGATGCCTGAATGGCGATGAAACGATACGAACGATCGAAAAACGAGATTGAAACGTAACGGGGCCGACCGAAGTTGACGGACGTGTGAGCGTCGGCAGCGACTCAGGGCCAGGTGCCGGCCTGTTCGGCGGCGTCGAGGACGCGCTGGATCGCGACGACGTAGGCGGCGACGCGGAAGCTCGGCAGGTTGTGTTCCTCGTAGGCGTCGACGAGGTTCCAGAACTGCTCGACGGTGATGTCCTCGAGCTCCTCGTTGACGCGCTGTTCGTCCCAGTAGAAGCGCTGGCGGTTCTGCACCCACTCGAAGTACGACACCGTGACGCCCCCGGCGTTGGCGAGGATGTCCGGGACGATGACGACGTCCTTGTCCTCGAGCACGTCGTCGCCCTTGGGCGTGATCGGGCCGTTGGCGGCCTCGGAGATCACGTCGGCCTGGACGCCCTCGGCGATCTCCTCGTCGATGGCGTTCTCGAGGGCAGCGGGGATCAGGAGATCCACGTCGAGCTGGAGCAGTTCGTCGTTGGAGACCTCCTCGTCGGCGCCGTGGTAGCCGACGACGCTGCCGGTCTCGCGCTTGTGGTCCTTGGCGGCGACCGGGTCGAGGCCGTCCTCGCTGTAGATCCCGCCGCTGGAGTCGGAGACGGCGACCACGTCCGCGCCCATCTCGTCGATGAGCTTCGCGGAGAGCCAGCCCGCGTTGCCGTAGCCCTGGACCGCGACGGTCGCGCCGTCGACGCTCTTGTCGAGGTAGTCGAACGCCTCGCGGGCGGCGATGACCGTCGAGCGGCCGGTCGCCTCGACGCGGCCCTCGCTGCCGCCGCTGGAGATGTCCTTGCCGGTGATGACGCCCGGCTCCGTGGTGTTCTCCAGCGTCTCGTAGGTGTCCTTGATCCAGTTCATCTCCCGCTGGCCCGTGTTCACGTCGGGCGCGGGCACGTCACGGTCCTCGCCGATGATCGGCGTCAGTTCCTTGGCGAAGGCACGCGTGATGCGCTCCAGTTCGTCCTCGGAGTAGTCGTCGGGGTCGATGACGATGCCGCCCTTGCCGCCGCCCAGCGGGATGCCCACCGTCGCCGTCTTGTAGACCATCCAGCCCGACAGCGCCTTGACCTCGTCGCGCGAGACCTGCGGGTGGTAGCGGATGCCGCCCTTGTAGGGCCCGCGGTCGCCGTTGAACTGCGAGCGGTAGGCGCGGAACACCTCGATCGACCCGTCGTCCATCTCCACCGAGAGGTTCGTCTCCAGGATGCGCTCGGGGTTTTTCAGCCGCTCCAGCATGCCCTCGTCCACGTCGAGGTACTGTGCAGCCTCGTCGATCTGTTCCTGCAGGCTCTCGAAGGGGTTGACGTCGGATCCCATGTATGAACGCTCGTCGACTTCTGGTAAAAATAAAACGGAATCGTTCAGGAAATAGGCTCTATTCAGTTAGATTATTATCGGGGAAGGGGATACTGACAATAATAGGTATATAACCACATAGTTATCTCTCGGATCTACGGGAGCGAACCGCCGGTCGCGGCCGCCGGCCAAGGGGCGATCCGGGCGTCGCGTCGGTGCCGGTCGACACCGCTGCGGGGCGGATCGATCCCCTCGCCTGACGGCGATTTCACACGAAATCGGCCGGCGTCTGCCGGTCGTCAGCCCGGAGTCTGACGGCCATTTATGTCCCGCGACGAATCACCAGCAAACGCCGGGGGCGCGGTACGGTCACACGCTCCCGTTCCCCGCCTACGGCGAATCCCATCCTATCCCATCCTTCCGTGGTCCATCGATCTCACGCTCGCGAGCTCCTCGCGGGTTCCATCGCCAGCGTCACCGCCGCGCCGTCGACCGTCCACTGGCGGGTGTGGGCGTAGTCGTCCGGTCCGCCGCCGTCGGACCCCTCGCCGCCCGCCGAGACCAACAGGTCGTCGACCCGGACGGCGCGGCGCAGTTCGTCGGCGTGGGTCTCCAGCGCCGCGGCCACCGCCTCGTCGTCGGTGCGGACCGCCAGCCGGACCCGCTCGTCGACGGCCAGCTCGAGGTCGGCGCGCATCTCCTGGGCGCGGCGGGTCACGTCACGCGCCAGTCCCTCCCTGCGGAGCTGTTCCGGGAGCGACTCGTCGACGTAGACGGTCCCGCCGTCGAAGGGGACCCGCCGCACGCCCTCGGGGACGCGCTCGACGACCGACACCTGCTCGGCGGTCACCTCGCGGTCGGTCCCGTCGACGGTGACGGTCAGCGGCAACTCGTCGGCCGGCCGTCCCTCCACGGCGTCGGCGACCGCCGCCGCGTCGTCCCGGAAGGCCGGGCCGAGCGCGTCCATCTCGGGGACGACCACCCGCTCGCGGGCGGGGTAGCGCTCGGTGCGTTCGACCGACGCGGCGTTCGTCCGCTCGGCCAGCAACTCGCGGTGGGCGTCGACCGCCGCGGTGACCGTCTCGTCGTCGGTCTCGACGACGACCCCGGCGACCGGCCAGCGGTGCTTGCGGCCCATCTCCTGGCGTGCGGTCGCCACTGCACCCTCGACCGCACGGAGCGCCTTGACTCGCTCGACCAGTTCCGGCCGGTCGGGCAGACCGAGCGCGTCGGCGTCCGGCCAGGTCGTCGCGTGGACGGTCGGCTCGCCCGCGTCGGCGGGCCCGTCGAGCGCCCGGTAGAGCCGCTCGGCGAGGTGGGGCGCGAACGGCGCGAGCGACCGGACGCAGACGCCCAGCACCGTCCCGAGCGTGTCGTAGGCGACCCGCTTGTCCGCGGTCGTGTCGGGCGTCCAGACGCGGTCGCGGACCGTCTGGACGTAGTAGCGCGACACGTCCTCGACCAGAAAGTCGAGAACCGCGTCGAGCGCGGCGTTCGGTTCCCGCTCCTCGAAGCCCGCGGTCGCTCGCTCGGTCACCTCGCGCAGGCGCGCGAGGACCCACCGATCGAGCACCCGGCGGCCGTCGGGGGCGGCGGTGAGTTCGACCGCGGGTCGATAGTCGTCCTCGGCCATGAACATCGCGGCGAAGCGGGCGACGTTCCACACCACGTCGAACCGTTCGCGGGTCGTCTCGACGCCCGTCATCTCGGAGGTCATCGTCACGTCCTGGCCCTGCTGTTCGTGGCCGAGCAGGTGCGCCCGCAGGGCGTCGCGGCCGTGGGCCTCGGCGACCTCGGGCGGTCGGAGGACGTGCCCGCGGGACTTCGACATCCCCTCGCCGTCGAGCAGCGCCCAGCCGTGCATCAGCACCTCCTCGTAGGGCGCCCGGTCGGCAAAGGCCACGCCCAGGTAGAGCTGCATCAGGAACCACCCGCGGGTCTGGTCGTTGCCCTCGACCACGAGGTCGGCGGGCCAGTCCTCGGGCCGGGGATTCTCGCTCGGGCGCTCGCGCAGGCTCGCCCACGAGGCCACGGCGGAGTCGAACCACACGTCGAGCACGTCCGCGACCCGCTCGGCCTCGCCGCCGCAGTCAGGGCAGGGCACGGTCACCTCGTCGACGACCGGACGGTGTGGGTCGTCGGGTACTTCGTCCAGTCCGGCCCGCTTGGCCAGGTCGGCGCGCGAGGAGACGACGGTGTCGCGGCCGCAGTCCCCGCAGTGCCACACGGGGAGCGGACTCCCCCAGTAGCGCTGGCGGGAGACGTTCCAGTCCGGCGCCGTCTCGACAGTGTTGCGAAAGCGGCCGTCCCGGGCCTCGGCGGGGTACCACGTCGTGTCCCCGACCGCGTCGAGCAGATCGTCTTTCATATCGGTGACGCGGACGAGCCACTGCTCGGCGGCGCGCATCACCACGTCGGTGTCACACCGCGGGCACTGCGGGTACTCGTGGGTGAACCGCTCGCGCCCGAGCAGCGCGCCCGCCTCGTCGAGCGCGTCGACGACAGCTGTGCGGCCTTCCCCGTGGACGGCCAGGCCCGCGAACGGCCCCGCGTCGTCGGTGAACCGCCCCATCAGGTCGACCGGTGCGTACCCCGGGTCGCCGAGCCCCAACTCGCGGGCCCGCTCGGAATCCTCGTGGCCGAACCCCGGCGCGGAGTGGACCAGCCCGGTGCCGTCACCGCCGGTCTCGACGTAGTCGGCGTGGACGACCCGGCCGCGGGGCGTCGGATGGTCCGCCAGTCGGTCCGCGAGCGGGTGGTCGTAGGTCGCGCCGACGAGCTCGCTTCCCCGGAGCGTTTCGACGACCTCGTAGTCGTCCGCTGCGACGCCCAGCGCGTCCATCACCGCGTCGACTCGCTCGGCGGCGACGTAGAGCGGGCCGTCGACCGCGGCGTCGACTGTGTTCTCGCCGACCGCGCCGTCCACGACCTCTACGGCGGCGTACTCCCCGCTCTCGTCGACGGCGACGAACTGGTTGCCGACGAGCGTCCACGGCGTCGTCGTCCAGGCGACGAGGGTGCCCTCCCTGCCTGTGTCGGCCAGCGGGAAGCCGACGTACACCGCGTCGACGGTCCGGTCGGCGTACTCCAGCCGCGAGTCCGAGACCGCCGTCTCGCAGCGCGGGCAGGTGTTGACCACCTGGTCGCCCCGCTCGACGAGTCCCCGGTCGTACAGCGCCGCGAAGGCGTCCCACACCGTGTCGACGTACTCGGCGTCCATCGTCTGGTAGACGTCGTCCCAGTCCATCCACACCGCCAGGTCGCGGAACTCCTCGTCCATGACGGCGCGCTGGTCTTCGACGAACGCGCGGCACTCGTCGACGAACCGGTCGACGCCGTACGCCTCGACGGCATCTTTCATCTCGAACTCGTGGTCGGCCTCGACGTTCACCTCGACCGGGAGGCCGTGGGTGTCGTAGCCCGGCCGGGCGAGGACGGGACGGCCCTGCATGCGGTGGTACCGCAGCAGCGCGTCCTTGAGGATCTTCCCCCAGGCGTTGCCCACGTGCATCCGCCCGCTGGTGAACGGCGGCCCGTCGAGGAAGTAGAACGGCTCCGCGCCGTCCTCGGCGCCCCGCTCCGCGGCCCGGCGCTTGGCGTACTCGTAGGCGTGGCTGGTCTCCGCGGGTGCGTCGACGCCCGGGAAGGCGTCGGCGTCCGTCCAGTGGTCTTTGACGTGCTGTTCGACCGCGTTCGGGTCGTAGTGGTCCGGTAGTCGCTCTGGCATGGATGTCTCTCGTCGTGTCGGTCGGCGTGCGGTGCGGGCGGCCGGCGACTCACATCGAGGGCTCGGCCGCCGCTTTCGGAACGTGACTCACGGCACGAGCGGGCTCGCGGGAGCGACACGCTGGCGTCAACGTGACTGGTGTCGCCGAAGTGCGGAACCGTCGTGCCCCGAGAAAGTAGGTACTATGCCCCTGCCGGGGCGATAATCGAGACCGCCGCGGCGGGCACGCGGTGCCGCGTCATTATCCGTTGTACTCGTTTCGGTCGATAAATCGTTTTCGGAAGTGTGGGGCTCGGTGGCAGTGGACGAGGTAGACGGAGACGACAGCACCGCGACCGCAGGGACGGCAACGGCCACGAACAGCGTGAAAGCCCCCGTCCGCTTCGGTCGAGGGACTCGCTGCGCGCTTCACTCGCTTCGCTCGTTCCAGTGCTTGCGTCGCCCGTCTTCCCGGAGCGACCGGCCCCTTTCATTCCCACCCGCGTCGGCTGGCCGGGCAGTCTGTGCGGGTGGGAATGAAAGGGGCGACCCGTTCGGCGAACCCGGGCGACGTAAGTGACGCGGGACCGGAGGTCCCGCTAATCTGAGGCCGTAACCCTCAGACACCGCAGGCCGAAGGCCGAGTAGCGTGGTTCGAGAGAGATTCGCTCTCTCGTCATCCCGGAAATCTCCGATTTCCGGAGACAGCGAGGCCCGGGAGCCGAACGGGTCGGGGCTTTCACGCTGTTTGCGGTCGCTGTCGAGGTAGCTACCGTGGAGTTCGCGTCCCGAGAGGAAACGACGGGCCGAGCAGTACCTTTGGACCGAACGACCGAACCGAAGACCCCGCGGTCAGATAACGCCGGTCACACTCGCAGCCTCCCGGGCGGCATCCTCGCTCATGCCGTCGCCGAGGATGGTGTAGCGGTCCCGGATCTCGTGGGCAGTGGTCAGCGCCTCGATGACGGTCTCGTCGTCGATCCCGAGCCCCTCGGCGGTCGTCGGCGCGTCGATGCTCGCGAGGGCGTCGCGGATGTCCGTCCACTGGCCCTTCGCGCCCGAGTGGAGGTATTCGGTCATGATCGAGGCGACGCCGACCTGGTGGCCGTGGAGCGCGGGCTCGGGCGCGATGCGGTCGAGCTGGTGGGAGATCAGGTGTTCGGCGCCCGAGGCCGGCCGGGAGGACCCGGCGATGGACATCGCGACGCCCGAGGAGACGAGCGCCTTCGTCACGATCCAGGCCGACTCCTCCAGTTCGGGCCGGATGGAGTGGGCGTTCTCGACGAGCATCTCGGCGGTCATCCGCGAGAGCGCGCCGGCGTACTCGTGGTAGCGGACGTTCTTCAGCCGGTGGGCGAGTTCCCAGTCCCGAACGGCAGTAAAATTCGAGATGATGTCGGCACAGCCCGCGGTGGTGAGTTCCCAGGGCGCGTCGGCCAGGATCTCGGTGTCGGCGACGACCGCCAGCGGCGGCTCGGCGGCGACGCTGTGACGGGTGTCGCCCTCCGGGATGGAGGCCCGCCCGGAGACGATGCCGTCGTGGCTGGCCGCCGTGGGGACCGAGACGAAGCCCTTGCCGACCTCCTCACCGGCCATCTTGGTCACGTCGATGACCTTGCCGCCGCCGACGCCGACGAGGTAGCCCACGTCGTCGCTCGCGGCGACCTCGATGACCTCCTCGACGGCGCCGAACGTCGCCTCCTCGATGCGGACCACCCGCGGGTCGAACCCGGCGTCGGAAAAGCCCGCGACGACCCGGTCGCCGGCCACCTCGGCGGGCGTCGGGCTGGTGACCACCAGCGGGTCGCCGTGGAGGCGCAACTCCTCGACGGCCGCCGCGGCGTCGTCGAGCACGCCGTGGCCGACCACGACGTTGCGCGGCAGTCGTATCCACGTCGACTTGTCGAACATGCCGAGGTATGCGCGGTCGGCCGGCAAAACGCTTGCCGTCCCGCGACGGCCGTCGTCGGGGGTCCCGAACCCGCCGACGCGGCGCGTTTGCGGCGGCTCGCCGGTCGGCGTCCGAGCGCTTCAACCGTCGGTTGAACGGGCGAACGGTCGAGGCGTTTATACTATCTGAAGATCAGGTGCCGCCGACATGGTTCCCACACGAGTTCGAGTCCCCTTCGAGGAGGGGACGCTCGCGCGCGAAGGCGCCATCGCGGTCGCGGCGTTCGGCGCCTTCGTCCTCTGGATCCACGCGCTGTGGCCGGTGGCAGGTGCGGTCGAGTCGGCCGTTCGTCCGGGCGCGCTCGCCGGGACCGGCGCCGGCAGTCTGGTCGCGACGGCGCTGACCACCAGCGCCGTCGTCGTCGCCGGAACGGTCGCGTTCACTGCCGCGTACGCGAGCGTTCGTGACCGGCCGGTCTCGCTGGCGCTGCCCGGCCGGGCGGACCTGCCGCTGGTCGGCGCGGCCGCGGCGGCGCCCGTCGCGGCGGTCGGGGCCGTCGAACTCCTCGCCGGGGCGACGGGGACGAGCCTGACGGCGCTGACGGGGTCGTCGTACGGCCCCGGAACCGACCCCGTCGTCGCCGCGACGCTCACGGCGCTGGTCCTGTTCCTGGGCCTGCCCGTGTACGTGCTCGTCACTCACGCGGTCGTCCAGCGGACGCTCCGGTCGGCCGGGCGGCCGGCGGTGGCCGTCGGGCTGACGACGCTGCTGATCGGGACGGTCGGGCCGACGGAGCTGGTCTCCAGGGGGCTCCCGCTGCGAGTCGCGGTCGTGACGCTCCTGCTGATCGCCAGCATCGCGCTGCCGGTGTACGCCGCCGACACGTTCGACCGCAGCTGGTTGTCGGCACTCTCCGCGCTCCCGCTCGCGATGTTCGCCGTCGGCGCCCTCGCCCAGTGGGCCACCGGACTCGACGGGGCCGCCGGCGCGGCGCTCGGCCTCGCGGAGGTCGGCCTCGTGGGAGTCAGTGCCTACGCCTACGAGCGGACGGACTCGCTGCTCCCGCCGGCGCTGTCCTACGCGGCGTTCGTCGTCGCCAGGGACGCGGTCGCATTTCTGGTCGGGACCGGCGGGGTCTGAACGCCGATCACAGCGTGTCTAGAACGCCGAGCACCCGCTCTTCGGACGCACGGTCGGGCCCCTCCTGCGCTTCGTCGGCGTCGCGGTCCGGCGTCGCCTCGACGGTCTCCGCCACTGCCTCCCTCGGCGACTGTGGCTCCCACCCCAGCGACCGCAGTTTGTTCGTATCGAGGACGTGCGGCGGGTCCCGATAGAGCGGGAAGTCGTCCGGCTCCAGCCCGCCCGCGGCGAGTTCGCGCTCCCCGGCGGTGACGACCTCGACCTCCGTATCGAGCGCGTCCGCGACGGTCTCGACCGTCTCGCGCAGGGTCTCCAGCGTCCAGTCGCCGACGTTGTACGCTTCGCCGGTCGTCCCCTCCTCGGCGACGACCCGCAGCGCGCGGGCCACGTTCTCGACGCTGACCCGGTGCCAGAGGTTGGTGCCGTCGCCGGGGACCAGCACCCGGTCGTAGTTCGCCACGCGCTGGACCCAGTAGTCGAACCGCCGGGTGTAGTCGTGGGGGCCGTAGACGACGCAGGGGCGGACGCTCATGGCGTTCACACCGTCTTCGGCGGCGGCGAAGACGGCGCGGTCGCCCTCGGCCTTGCGCGCGCCGTAGGTCGCCCCCGAGTCGTCGGTCGCCTGCTGCTCGGTGCATGGTTCGAGGTCGGTCTCGTCCTCCCGTTTCGGGACTTCCTCGGCGCCGTAGGCGGCGCCGCTGGAGACGTAGACGTAGGCGTCGGCGCCGTCGAAGGCGCGGGTCGCGGCGCGGACCTCCCGGGGCTGGTAGGCCACCAGGTCGACGACCACGTCGGGGTCGCGGGCGGCCGCATCGGCGAGGTCGCCGTCGTCGGTGCGGTCGCCGTGGAGGTGGTCGACCCCCTCGTCGTCGGCGAACGGGCTCTCGTGTTCGCCGCGGTGGAAGACGGTCACGTCGTAGCCGGCCTCGCGGAACGCCCGGACGGCGCGGCGGCCGATGAAGCGGGTGCCGCCGACGAACAGCGCGTGTCGCGTCATGCGAGAGCGTGGGCGCTCCCGGCGGTAAAGTCCGGCGACCCCGGGCGGCGGGAACCGGGCCCGGACGGTGCGTCGACATGTCGACAGGGAGAATCGGGCCCGGAGTCGTTCCGTCCCCGAACGCCGGAGATTTCGCCGTCGAGCCTCCCGTTATACGGTGAATAACAACGGTGGTTCGTGTGTGAGAGGTCCACATGAAGTGTGCGAACTGTCGGGCGGACGGGGAACCAGCGTACACGCTCCGGGCACACGTCGACGGCGACGCCGGCGACGGCGCGGACGACGAGGGGGCCAGGACCGACGGGGGCGCGAGCGCGACCGTGGACCTGCCCTTCTGCTCGCTGGAGTGTCTGGCGGCCTGGACCTGAACGGAGCCAAAGAGCTATCCGGGCGGGCGCGCCAGCAACCGGCATGGAAAACGTCCACCCGGGACAGCGCGTCGCGGTGCTCGCCGACGCGCAGAACCTCTATCACACCGCTCGCAGCCTCTACACGCGCAACATCGACTACGCCGAGCTGCTCGACGCCGCCGTCGCCGACCGCCAGCTGACCCGCGCCGTCGCCTACGTCATCCGGGCCGACGCCCCCGAAGAGGAGTCCTTCTTCGAGGCGCTCGTCGACATCGGCTTCGAGACCCGCATCAAGGACATCAAGACCTTCGGCGACGGCTCGAAGAAGGCCGACTGGGACGTGGGCATGAGCCTCGACGCCGTCACCCTCGCCAACCACGTCGACACCGTCGTCCTCGCGACCGGCGACGGCGACTTCTCGCGGCTCTGTTCGCATCTCCGCCACGAGGGCGTCCGGACCGAAGTGATGGCCTTCCAGGAGTCGACCGCCGAGGAACTGGTCGCCGCGGCCGACGAGTTCACCGACATGAGCGGGGACACCGACCGGTTCCTGCTCTGAACGAACCCGCCGGCGCTCCGCGTGTGGTGGCGCTCGAAAAAACGGGTAGCGCGGTCTACTCTTCGTCCTCGGCTTCGTCTCCGTCTGACCCGTCAGCGTCCGCGTCGTCGCTCGGGTCCGCATCCGACTCGTCGGTCGCGTCCAGGTCCGTCAGGTCGGCGTTGGGCGCGTTGCGCTTGACGCTGCGGAGGCCCTCGATGGCGCCCGTCCGCGAGGCATAGCCCTGGCCGCTGTCCCCGAGGATCTGGCCGTTCTCGTGGCGCAGCCGCCAGCGGAACTCCCCGGCGGAGTCCTCGAAGACCTCGAAGGCGGCGTCGCTGTAGTCCAGCGCGGTGGCCTCGTCGACGTACTCGCGGACCCGCCCGATCGAGTCGCGGGCGCCGCGCTCGGAGGCGAAGCCCTGGCCGCCGTCGGCGATGATCTCGTCGTTGCTCGCGACGAGCCGCCAGCGGTACTCGCCGGCCGCGTCCTCGAAGATCTCGAAGGCGTCGCGGTCGGCGGCGGTCTCGCGGACCCGCTCGACGCCCTCCTGGGCGTTGGTGCGGGAGGCGTAACCCTCGCCGCCGTCGGCGAGGATCTCGCCGTTGCGGTGGATGAGCCGCCAGCGCCACTCGTCGGCGGCGTCGCGGTACACCTCGAACGCCGTCGGGTCGATCCGCAGGTAGTCGGCCTCGCCGACGTAGTCGCGGACGCGCTCGACGGCCTCCTCGACCGCGTCGCGGTCGGCGTAGCCCTCGCCGCCGTCGGCGACGATGTTGCCGTTGCGGTGGACGAGCCGCCAGCGGTACTCGCCGGCGGCGTCCTCGTACACCTCGAAGGTGCCCTGGCTCTCGCCCGGCGGGTACGGCGCGTCGGCCGGCTCCTCTTCGGGTTCGACCTCGACCTCCTCGCGGACGGCGGCCGCGCCGGCCGCGTTCGTGCGGACGCTCTCCAGGCCCTGCTCGGCCTTCTGGCGGGAGCTGTACCCCTGGGCGCTGTCGGCGATGATGTTGCCGTTGCGGTGGCGCAGCCGCCAGCGCCACTTGCCGCCGCGGTCCTCAAACACCTCGAAGCGGGCCTTGCTCTCGGCCGTCTCCGCGACCGGCTCCGACTCCGGCTCCTCCGTCGCCGGGGCCGCGGTCGTTCCCCCGAGGTCGTCGCCGTCGACGGCCGGCTCCGGGTCGGTCGCTGCGGACCCGGCCGGTGCCGGCTCGGCGGGGTCGGCGGCCACGTCGTCCTCGGCGGCCGGTACCCGTCGCGTCCCGCCGATGACCGGGACCAGCGCCGCGCCGACGGCGATCAGCACGAGGCCGAACGCGAACAGCGAGATGACCGGGACGGCGAGCCCGGAGTCCCGCCAGCCGGGGTAGGCGACCATGAACCCGAGGACGCCGAGCAGGGCGACGAACCCGCCGGCGTAGGAGACCAGGTTGGCCGTCCGCTGGAGCGGCAGCCGGATCACCGGCCCGATCATCAGCAGGACGAGCGAGACGGCGGCCAGCGCGATCCCGGCCTTCCCGGTCGTCGTCGCCGTCGTCACGTCGCTGGTCAGGAACAGCAGGATGCCGAGGATCCCCAGCAGGATCCCGAACACGAACACCCAGTAGCCGTACACCTCGTCGTTCGTCGTCGGTTCCGCGATCCGGTCTCGATACCACTGGACCATCGCGTCCGGACTGGACGGTTCACTCGACATGTTTTCGTTCTTATAATCGGATCGTAGATAGTTAAAGATGCACTACGGTTTACCGACGGGGGCGACGCTACGGGGAGACGAAGCAGAGGGAGAGAAAGCGACAGTCGGTGTCGTTGCGGCGTCGTTCGATGGGGCCCGTTCAGACCGGGCGGCCCGGGTCCGCGGTCCCGACGAGCAAGGCGCCGGCGGCGAGGCCGAGCGTCCCGGCGGCGATGGCGGCGACGGGCAGGCTGACGCTGAGCGCCCCCGGCCCGAAGATGAGGACCGTGCTGATCGCCAGCAGCACGACCCCGAACGCGATCTTCCGCGAATCTGTCTCTGTCATAACGAGTGCAGGTTGGTAATCGATCCGTATAAATTCTCCTGAAACCGCGTCACACGGGCACGATCGATCGTGATCGATACGGGATACTTCGGTGTGTGGTAGCACGGCACAGAGAGTCGAGGCACGGCAAAGGGGTCGAGGGCGGGCTGGTCCCCGGCGGCGAGCGGTCCCGAGGGGAGCCAGTCGAGTGAGACAGATACAAGACGGGACGGAGCGAACGCTCGTCCGATGGACGACGAGGACCGGGGGATGCTGACGCGGGTGGCCGACTACCAGTGGGGTCGCAGTGCCGGGCGGGCGCTGTTCGGCGACGGCGACCCGGAGGTGACCCACACCAGCTCCGGCCGGCCCAGGCAGGTGATCGCCGACGAGGGCCGGCTGGTCACCTACGCGACCGACGGCCGGTTCACCCTCGGCGTGGCCGGCGGCCGGCGACTGCACGACGGACTCGCCGACGGCGCCTATCGCGTCGTCGTCGGCGACGAGAGCGAGCCGTTCGTCCGCGAGGGGCGCAACGCCTTCGCCAAGTTCGTGCGCGCGGCCGACTCGGAGATTCGGCCGGGCGACGAGGTGCTCGTCACTCACGAGCGCGGCGAGGTGCTCGCCGTCGGCCGCGCCGAACTGGCCGGCGAGAGCATGCTGGACTTCGAGACGGGCGTCGCCGTCTTCGTCCGCGACAGCGCCGAAGCCGAGGACTGAGTGGCCGCGCCGGGTTCGGCCGGTCGCGGTGTGGGCTGATAGGCTGTGTCTGCTCGTACTGGTTCGCACGGAGTGACCGCGACTGCGCTCGACGGTGGGCGATGAAATCTCCTGCCACGTTCGCTAACTGTCGTGTCTACCGCAGTCGACAGCAGGCGACGAAAGCCCTCGGGCACGTCGAACGTTGTGGGCTATCTCGGGAGAACCGTCAGCCGAGCACGTCGGTGGTCATCGTCCCGTTGCGGCCCAGCGAGTCGAGTTCGACGGTCTCGGAGCCGCGCGGCGTCTCGACGGTCGCGGTGACGGTGACCGAGACGTTCGTGGACTCGCCGCGGCGGACGTGGGTGACCCACCACTCGTCCATCCGGCCGTTGTCGAGGACCATCTCGAAGCCGACCGACCGGGTCTCGCCGGGGGCGACGCGGTAGTGCTCGGGGACCGTCCGGTCGGCCAGAACCACGTCGTTCAGCGCCACGCGGTAGTCGATGGCAGTCACGTTCACCGGAACCCGTCGCTCGTTCGCCAGCGTCGCGTTCACGAGGATCGGGGCCCGCTCGGGGGTCGCGTGGCCCCACGCAGCGGTCTCGGACCGGACGACCAGCGCGGGCTCGCCGCCGACCGCGACGGTCTCGGCGTCGCCGCCCATCCCCGCAAGCAGGTCCGTCCGGAACTCGCTCGTGCGGTTGGGGACGGCCACGTCGAACCTGGTGAAGCCGAGGTCCGCGCGGACGCCGGGGTCGGTGGCGACCGTCGAGCGCTCGCCGCCGTTGAGGTGGCGGGCCCACCACGCGGGCACCTTCGAGTTGTTCATCGCCGAGACGAGTTCGAACGCCGACCGGCCGGCGTCGAGGCCGTCGGTCCGGTGGTCGCCCCGCGCGACGGTGATGCCGTTGATAGTCGTGCGCTGGGTGGTTTCGAGCGCGAGCAGGTCGTTGATTCGCTCGTCGTTGGGGTTGTCGATAGCGACGCTGGTCCGGATCTCTGTGGTCGCGTCGGTGACGGCGCCCCACTCGCGGTCGGCGCCGACGATCCGTGGACGCTCGAACTCGGTGTCCCGCTCGGGCGGGCTCCGGGCGGTCACCGACGCCGCGCCGCCGCCGAGCACGTCCGTCTCCAGTTCGAGCGACCGCTCGTAGACCCGGATCGGCACCCGCTCGTAGCCGCCGTCGCGCTCGACGAGGCCGTACAGCGCCACCGAGAGGTTGCTCCGCTCGCCGGCCCGGACGTGGGTCGCCCACCAGTCGGCCATCTTCGCCGAGTCGAGGCCCATCCGCACGTCGAGGGTGCCCGTCTCGCCGGGAGCCACGTCGATCCCCGAGCGCTGGCGGCCCTCCGCCAGGGTGACGTTGTTCATCTCGACGACGTAGTCGACGCCGTCCAGCGTGACGGGGTAGTCGTGGACGTTCTCGACCGTCGAGGAGACCGACAGCGGCGTCACCGACCCGTCCGCGTCGCCCCACGCGGCGGTCCCGTTCCCGACGACGAGGAACGGGTCGCCGCGGAAGCGGACGGTCCGCGCCTCCCCGGTCGCGAACCCGCCGAGCAGGTCCGTCTCGACGGTCGAGCGCTGGGCGGGGATCCCCCGCGAGAACCCGGGCCCGGAGACCGTCGCGGTGACCCGCAGCTCCGAGGTCTCGCCGTCGTTCACGTGGGCGACCCACCAGTCGGCGATCCGGTCGTTGTTCATCTCCGTCGAGAGCCGGAGCCGGCTCGTCCCCGCGGGGAACCCGACGCCGGATTTCTCGCCGCGCGCGAGCACCACGTCGTTGAGCCGCGCGGTGTAGGCCACGCTGACGACGCCCGGGACGCCGACTGGGTTGGGGTTGTCGACGGTCGCGGTCGTCTCGATGGCCGTCGACTCCGCCGTCACGGTCCCCCACTCGCTCTCGACGCTCCCCACGGCCGGCGCCGCGAGGACGCCCGTGGCGACGAGAGCCGCCAGGACGACCCCGACCGCGAGGAGGACCGCTGCCGACCCGGCGAGAAACCGCTTGACCCGACGCCTGGATACCATTGCCGGGGCCAAGCTCCCGGACCCGGAAAAACGTCTCGCCCCGGGTCCCGGGATCGATAACGGCCGCGTGTTCCGAGTGTTGGTCGTGCGTGGGCCCCGTGTGGGACCGCAGGACGCGGGGCGTGAACCGTCGGGATCCCCTCTCAGAACGTCTCGGGGATGCTGGGGTCGGGCCCGCCGCCTTCCTCGTCGGCCGCCTGGTCCTCGTCGAACAGCGTGCCGCCGTAGGGTCGGTAGTCGAAGTCGTAGACGGCGGTCACCGACTCCAGCGCGTCCTCCCGGCGGGCGATCTGAGTGGTGTCGAACTCGGAGCGTTCGACCGCCGCGACGAGTTCCTCGTCGTCGATCCGGCCCTCTGCGTAGCCGGTGGCGACGCCGTCGCGAAAGGCGTCGGCGTTGCGCCGCAGCCGTTTGGCCTCCTCGAACGACGACCGGATCTCGGGGGTCGGCTCCGCACGGTTCGTGGGGATCCGCTCCAGCTCGTCGGTCGCCCGGCGGTCGTACTCGGCGGCCTGCCGGAGCACTTCGACGGCCTGCTCGACGGCCGACAGCTCCGCCCACTCGTCGCGGGCCGCCGGCGCGACCATCGCGTCGACCACCTCCGCCCAGGTCGTCGACCGCTCGGCGTCCTCGAACGCCTCCGCGACGAACGCCCCGACGTGCTCGTCCGGGATCGGGACGCCTCTCGCCTCCTCGTCGTCGGACGGCTCCCCGCCGCCCTCGGTGGTCTCGGGCTGTGCGTCCAGCGAGTAGGGCTCGGTGTCGTCACTCATGGTCTGAATCACTCCCGTCGCGGTGGGGGCGGTCGCGGGGCGGTCCGTCCCCGTAGCCCTGCGGCCGCGGGTCCGGACCGGGATGAGAGCCCACCCGGCCTGCCGTGTCGTCGACCGGGCGGGGCCCGTCGGCCGGCCCGTCGTCGACGCGTCCCGGCGGTGCGTCGGCCCCGCCGGGCGGGCGCGGTCGCTCGCCGTCCGGGTCGCCGCCGCGTGGCCCGGCGGCGTCGATCTCCTCGGGGTCGACGCCCTTCGAGCGGGCGAGTGCCCGTTCGGCGGTCTTCCGCACGTCGTCGCTGCGGTCCTCCAGCCCGTGGGTCTCCAGGGCCTCCTCGGCGCGGTCGGTCCCCAGGTCGCCGAGCCCTTCGGCGGCCTTCGCGCGGACGAACGAGCCCGGATCGCGGGCGAGCACCGCCGCGAGCAGGCGGACGGCCCGCTCGGTCCCGGCCGCGTCGGGCAGGTACTGGGCGGCGTACTCCCGGACCGCGGGGCTGGGGTCGGACTTCAGCCGGTCGGCCAGTGTCTCGGCGCCGGCGGCGTCGGTCCGCGCCAGCGCGATGAGCGCGTTCCGCCGGACTGCGCCGTGGTCGTCGTCCAGCGCCGCCCGCAACCGGTCGCTCGCGCCGGGGGCGACCCGCGACAGCGCCACCACGGCCTCGGCGCGGACCCACTCGTCGGAGTCGTCGAGCGCGGCGACGATGGTCTCCTCGCCCCGGCCGGCCACGCCGAGCGCCTCGACGGCGAACTGCCGGGTGTCCGGGTCGCCGGCCGAGCGGGCCGTCTCTGCGAGGGCGTCGACCGTCTCGTCGGACAGCCCCTCCTCGGCCGCGTCGACGAGCGCGAGCGCGGCGTCGCGCTTGCGCGGCTGGTCGTCGGACAGCGCCGCCCGTAGTCCCGCCTCGTCGTCGGCCGGGGCCCGTCCGCGGGCACTCCAGTTGTCGTATTCGTCGGTCATACTGCCCTCCAGTAGGTGACCAGCCAGACGAGGACGGCCGCGAGGACGACCCCGCTGACGAACCCGGGGATGGCCAGCGCCCGTCCGTCGGCGCCGCCGGTCTCGTTGCCGCCGCCGACCTGCAGGACGCTCCCGCTCGCCGCGCCACCGGTGTCGGGCACGGAGAGGTTGCCCGTGTCGGGGTCGAGCGTCGAGTACTGCAGCGTGATCGACTTCTGGCCGTTGACCTCGTCGGCGCTGCCGTTCCAGACGGCGAAGGCGACGTACACCTGCTCGTCGGTCAGCGGCGCGTCGTACTGCCCGGCCCCCGTGCGGTTGCGGACGAAGGTGACCCGCCAGCCGTCGTCGGTGCGCTCGCCGCGGGCGTCGACCGGCTGGGCCGGCGCGTAGCTCAGCGAACCGTAGCCCTTCGCGTAGTAGTTCTGCGCGCCGTCCTCGTAACTCGCTCGCGACAGCGGGTTGCCGGCCTGCCGGCCGGGCATCGTCAGCGAGTCGTTGTGCGGGTAGGCGTACATGTCGCCGGTCCCCGGGGCCCGCTCGGGGCCGTGGCGCCAGCTGGCCCGCCAGTACCAGATGTTCACCGGCGTGCCCGCGGCGCCCATCGTGATCGGCGGCTGGTCGCCGGCCTTGAGCATCACCGCCGCGCCGTCGCTGAAGTTGTTCGGCGCGGCGATGTTGGCGTCCCGCGTCGGGTCCTCCCACGAGAGCCGCACCGCGACGTGGCTCTCGTTGGCGACCGTCTGCACGTCGAGTTCGTCGACGCTCCCGCCACCGAACGGTGGCGCCATCTGCTGTTTCGACAGCGACACCGTCCGCGTCGGCGCGGCCTCCCAGGCGGAGGCCGTCGGCTCCGAGGGCACTTGCTGGACCTGTTCGAGCGGCTGGCTCCCGCCGGTCACCGCCGCGGCGACCGCGGCCTGGGCCGCGAGCAGGAGCGCGACCGCCACGACCGCGAGCGTCGTCGCCCGCGTCGCCGCGCTCCGGTCGAGCGGGACGCGACCGGCCAGGCGCCCGAGCGGCCCGCCGGACGGGTCGTCACTCGCCATCGTCGCTCACCTCCCCGGCGGCGTCGTCGGTTTCACCGTCCTCCTGATCGCCCCCGCCGCGGGCCGCATGGTCGCGTTTGACCAGTTCGGCGGCCAGCCGCGCGGCCGCGCGGTAGGCCCGCTCGCCGTCGGCGGGGTCGTCCCCGACCGCCGCGTCTACGTCGTGGGCCAGCGCGGGGACGAACTCCGCGAGGTGGGTGTCGACGACCGTCCGCTCGGCGTCGGCCAGCCGCGCGGCCGCCTCCTCGTCGCCCTCGTGGACCGCCGCGGCGCGCTGGGCGGCGACGACCTGCATCAGCTCCAGTTCGGCGGCGACGTGGTCCTGGCGCTCGGCGAAGTCGTCGGCGGGCTCGACGCCGAACGTCTCCATCAGCCCGACGACCGCCGCGATGCGGCGCTGGGACTCGCCAACGTCCGAGCCCGTCGTGTAGTGGGCCTCGTAGGGGACGACCGGGTACTCGCCGCCGTCGGGGAGGCCGAACAGGTCGTTGTACGCCGCCTCCAGGTCCGAGACGGCGGCGTCGGCCACCGCGTCGAGGAACCGGTCGGCCTCGTCGCGCAGCCCCAGCCGCTCGGCCGCCTGCAGGACCCCGTCGCGGGCGTCGTGGGCGGTCAGCGTCGCCCGCGTCTCCACCTCGGGGTAGCAGAACGCGCCGCCGACGGCCGCGTACAGCGTCGCCCGGGCGCCGTGGAGCCGCTCGCGGGCCTCGCGGTCGCCGTCGCGGTCGTCGACCGGGCGCGGGTCGTCGGTCGGCGGGCCGTCGGCAGGCGACCCGTCGGTCGCCGCTTCCGGGTCGATGCCGGACCGTGCGGACTCGGGGTCCGCGTCGTCGAGTCGCGTCATGGCTGGTTGGTCCACATCTCGCCCTCTTTGACCTCCAGCTGCTCCTCGAAGGGCACGTCGACGACCTTGTTGCCGTCGCGGTCCCAGCCCTTCACGCGGTGCTCCTTGACGTTGTACGTCTCGACGAGCTTCGTCGTCGCGCCGAACAGCTGGAGGATGCCGAGGACGTGGTGGGAGGGGTTGCGAACCCGCTCCTGGACGATCTCGATCGACTCCCGGTAGGTGTCGCCGGGCCAGTCGTTGCGCTTGACCTCCTCGTTGGGCGTGAACATCTGCGTGAGGAACTCCGGCGGCACGTGGTAGGGCGGCATGTAGAACACCTGTGGCCGGGTGCCGAACTGCGGATACAGCGGCAGCGCCACCTTCTCGTCGGAGTGGACGAGGTAGTTGATCGGCGACCGACCACCCGGCGCGTCGCCGCCCGGGGACTCGGCGTCGGGGCCGCGGTTGATGTTGCCGTGCAGCCGCGTCTTCCCGATACACGAGGAGACACACCGCGGGACGAACCCCTCCTCGATGCGGGGGTAACAGCCGACGGGCTTCTCCGAGACGCCGGTCTCGGGGTTGTACATCGGCTTGTGGTACGGACACCCCTTCACGCACTTGCGGTAGCCCCGACAGCGCTCCTGGTCTAACAGGACGATGCCGTCCTCCTCGCGCTTGTAGATGGCCTGGCGCGGACAGGCCGCGAGACAGGCGGGGTTCTTGCAGTGGTTGCACAGCCTGGGCAGGTAGAACTGCCAGATGTCGTGGTACTCGCCCTCGTCGAGGTCGCTCTCGACGACCTCACCGGTGGGGTACTCGCCGTGGACCTGGTCGTCGCCCAGGGCGGGGTACTCCCACTCCTCCTTGTCGGCGATGTATCCTCGTACTCGCTCGCCCTGTTCGGCGGCCTCGTAGATGGTCTCACCGGAGTCCAGGTCGTCGAGCAGGCGCATGTCCCAGCCCATCGGGTAGCCGCCGTAGGGCTCGGTCTCGACGTTCATCCACCACATGTACTCCTCGCCCTTGCCGGAGGTCCAGGTGGACTTGCAGGCAAAGGAGCAGGTGTTGCAGTTGATACAGCGGTTCGTGTTGACGACCATCCCCCAGTGGTAGTCGCGCTCCTCCTCGCGGCGTTCGTAGGGGTAGTCGTGGCTCCGTCCGAGTTGCGGGTTCTCTACCTGTGGCATCAGTCGTCACTCTCCGTCGGTGTCGCGTCGGTCGACGAGCTGTCCTGCAGCGATCCGCTCACGTAGCTCTGGAACGTCTCGTCCTGCCGGGCGTCGCCGGGTTTCCAGTCGGCCTCGGCGTACTTCTCCACGTCGACGAGGTCGTCGCGGTTGGTCCCCGTCGGCGCCCACACGGTCTCCTCGTAGCCGTGTTCGAGCTTGGCGCCCTTCCAGACGACCTCGTCGGGCACCTCGTCGGAGACGTTCGGGTCGCCGAAGACGGCCTTGTGGACCAGGTCGTCGGTCTCCTGGAGGGGGTCCAGCCAGATGTTCGTCGTCGTGTTGTACCCCTTGACGCCGTCCTCGTCTTCCTCGTCGTCGGGGAAGTGCTGTGGCCACCAGCCGTGCCAGATGGTCAGCTGACCCATGTCGCCGGCCGACCGGGGCCGCTGGCGCTCGCTGACCATCGCCCGCACGACCAGGTCGCCGCGCTTGCCCGAGATGCGAACGTAGTCGCCGGTCTCCACGTCGATCTCTTCTGCGTCCTCGGGGTGGATCTCGACGAACGCCTCGCCCAGCGGCGGCGCGTCGTCTGTCTCGCCCTCGCCCGACGGGAACGAGAAGTCGTCGACCAGCCGCTCGGTTCCCTCGGGGTCGGCGTTGGGACTCCCGAAGTCCCGCGACGACCAGATGAGGTTCCAGTCGGTCATCCCCCACGAGGAGTGAGTCCGGTACTTCGGGTGAGGGGTGTTGTAGTAGAACTGGTTGCCCTCGTCGTGGTAGAGGGGATTCTCCTCGTCTTTCGCCTCCTCCCACTTCTGGTTCACGCCGTAGGGCGTGCCCTCGACGCTCTCGACGTGGTCCAGGTCGTCGCGGCCGAGTTCGAGGAACCGGTCCTCCTCCTTGTGGAACTCCATCCGGCCGGTCTTCGTGTAGAACGGCTTGTCCTCGTGGACCTGCGAGTAGAAGGGGATCCTCGGGTAGGTCTTGAGATCCAGCCGTTCGGGGCCGTCCCAGAGGTCCTCGACGTCGATGCTTCGGGTGGTGATCCCCTTGTCGAAGGTCTCCTTGATGTACTCGATGGGGTCCTTGTCGTCGTCGAGGAACTTGTCGAAGTACGCCCGGTAGGAGTCGACGTTGCGCTCCTCCGGGGGGATCTTCTCGTCGAGTTTCTCGGCGACCATCGCGACGGCCTCGCCGTCCTGCTTGGTGTCGTAGATGGGGTCCATCACCCCGTGGTCCATGTGGACGAAGGGGTTCTCCGGACCGACGGTGATGTCGGGGTACTCACACTCCAGCCAGGAGGGCACCGGGAGCACGATGTCCGCGTGGCGCGCGGAGTAGGTCATGTGCATGTCCGAGACGATGAAACACTCGTTGCCGGTGTCGGGGTGTTTCACGAAGTTCTCGATGACGTGCTCCTGGTGTTTCGTCTGGTTCAGGAGGTTGCAGTTCATCGTCCACAGGATCTCCGGCTTGGACATCGTGTACGACTCCGCCTCGGTGGGCATCACCGGCTCGTCGGCGTCGCCCTGCGGCACGAGGTCCAGATCCTCGTCGAAGTCGCCCCGCACCTGGTGGGGGTCGAGGTTCTCGCCGCCGAAGAAGGCGAATGCGTAGCCGGGGTACATCCCGTGGGCGCTGTGGCCGTCGGGGTTGACGTAGTGGGGGTAGCCGTCCAGCAGTTCGATCTTGTACTGGCCGGAGTAGTTGTAGTAGCCCTGGCCCGGGCTGCCGATGTTGCCCAGCATCGACTGGACGAAGAACACGGCGCGCTGCAGCGAGTCGTTGGAGTGGAACCAGTGGTTGATCCCCTCGCCGGTGAACCACTGGCCTTTCTCGGCGTCGGCGAACTCCCGGGCGGTCGTCCGCAGGGCGTCGGCGGGGATGGTCGTGATCTCCTCGACGGTCTCGGGGTCGTAGTTCTCCAGGATGTTGTCGCGCTGGCGCGCGAAGTCCGAGCGCACCGCGACGGTCGACCCGTCGGCCAGTTCGACCTCCCGTTCGATGTCCAGTTTGGGCGTCGTCGGCGTCTCCTCGCCCACGTCCTCTCGTGTGACGGCGACGAGGTCACCGTCCTCGCCGACCGCGACGAAGTCGCCCCAGTCGTTGGCCTCGTGCTGGTGTTTGGGATCTTCCGGCGGGGCCTCGTGGTCTTCGAACACCTCGTGGGCGCGGAGGTACTTGCCGTCGTCCTCGCGGACCAGGAGGGGGAGACTGGTGAACTGCTGCATGAACTCGGCGTCGTACAGCTCCTCGTCGATGATGACGTAGGCGATGCCCAGGGCAAAGGCGGGGTCGCTCCCGGGGCGGACCGGCAGCCAGCGGTCGCATTTCTGCACCGTGGGCGAGTAGTCCGGGTAGACGCCGACCATCTTCCCGCCGCGCTCGCGGGTCTCCTGCAGGAAGTGGTTGTCCGCGAGCTTGTTGTGGATGAGATTTTTGCCCTGGATGATGGTGTAGTCGGCCTGACGCCAGGCAGAAGCGTCCGAGTCGGAGGTCTGGTAGCCCGTCGTGATGACGTGACCTGGCGGCAGGTCGGCGTACCAGTCGTACTCGGTCCACTCGCAGCCGCCGAAGACCGAGGCCAGCCGGCGGCCGGCGCCGTGGCGGGTGAACAGGCCGTCCGCCTTGATGGCGTTGAAGATGTGGAACTGCTTGTTGTCCTCCAGGTTGGCCATCTTCTCGGCGATGAGGTCGACGGCCTCCTCCCAGGAGACGCGCTCGAACTCGTCCTCGCCGCGGCCCTCGGGGTTGGGGTCGTCGGGGTCCCACCCCTTGCGGACCATCGGGTACTTGATCCGCGAGGGCTCGAAGGTGCGCCGATGGAGGGTCAGTCCCTTCATGCACCCGCGGGGGTTCCAGTGCTGGCTGACGCCGGCGTCCTCGTAGCCCGACGGGCCGACCGAGGGCTCCTCGTTGTGGTAGACCTGCTCGGCCCGGATGGGGACGCCGTTCTTCATGTAGAAGTTCAGCGCGCACGACTGGGTGCAGTTGGGGTGACAGACCGTCCAGTCGACCTCGTCGTACTCGTAGATGTCGTGGTACACCTGCTCCCAGTCGCGGTTGGGGTACGACTTCAGGGGGTTGTCGACGGACGTGACCGGGTCGACCGCCTGAGTCGCGCCCCAGGCGGTCCCGACCAGGGCCCCGACGCTCCCGGCACCGGCGGCCGCCAGGAAGTCGCGTCGCGACAGCGTCACGCCCGCTCACCTCCCTGTACCTGTGTCGCCGCTGTGTGGCGCATATCCGCTGCCACGTCGTCGCCGTCCGTCAACCCGCGAGGGCGTTCCTGCCTCGCTGGAACGGGGGCGAAAATATTCCGTCCGGGGTTCAGTCCCGCCGTCCACAGCACTGTGGCCGTTTATGTGACCGGGGACTGGTGCCGAACATGTTTGATCGCAGTCACGCTTATGTGGTCGGCGGTCCGACGGAATTCTATGTCGACGGACGGTCTCCGGGTGGAGTTGCGCGTCACCGACCCGGGCCACTGCACGCCCGCTCGCGCGGCGCGGACGACGGGTGCGAGCGTCGACGGCGTCTCGCGGACCGTCGACGACGGGCGGCTCGTCCAGGAGTTCACCCTCCGGGGCGACGCCGAGGAGATCCGCGAGTGCGCGCGGGACGACGACGACCTCGAAGCCGTCTTCGAGTGGGAGGAGGGGGTCCGCTACCGCGAGCGCGGCGTCGACGAATCGGCCTGCGTGTGCGGCGTCCTCTCGGAGTACGGCTACCCGCTCGACGAGATCGCCGCGACCGACGACGGGCTCAGGCTCTCCTTTTACACACCCGGCGCGGACCGCCTGGAGGAGGTCGTCGAGGTGCTGCGCTCGCGGTTCGGCGGCGTCGCCGTCGTCGGCCTCGAACGCGACTGCGACCTGACCGACCACGACCCGGTGGCCGTCGACCGGGCCGAACTGACCGACCGCCAGCGGGAGGTGCTGGAGACGGCCTTCGAGATGGGCTACTTCGAGACGCCCAAGGGCGCCAACGCCGGCGAGGTCGCCGAGGAGCTGGACATCGCGCTGTCGACCGCCTGCGAACACCTCGCGACCGCACAGCGGACGGTCCTCTCGATGGTCCTCGATTCGGGGTGACGACATAAGCGAGCCGAACAGCTTCGCCGCGAGTTCCCGGACTCTGGGAGCGCCGAACGGGCTTCTTTTGTGGGGCGTGCGACCGCCCGCACATGGGAGTCGAATCGACAGGCGGCATCCAGGTCAGGCTGGCCGTCGAGGCGGCGGAGGCCTGTCCGGTGGCGGCGTCGACCGGCGGCGACACGATCGCCCGGTCGGCGAGGTGGAGCACGGCCGGGGACGGCGAGGTCGTCGAGGAGTTCGACCTCGTGGGGGAGGCCGACGAGGCGGCCCTCCCCGAGGACGCCTCGGTCGTCTTCGAGACCGACCGCTCGGAGCGGGTGCGGTTCACCCGCGAGACCGGCGACTGCATCTGCGAGGCGGTCGAGCGGCTGGGGGTACCGGTCACCGACGTGAGCGCCTCGCGGGGCACGCTCCGGCTGAGCTTCCACGCGACCGACGTGGAGACGGTCCGGGCGGCCGTCGACGACCTCGACGCCGCCTACGGCTCGGTCCGCATCGACCGGCTGGCCCGAACCGGCGAGGGCGAGGGCGACGACATGGTGCTGGTCGACCGCGGGCGGCTCACCGACCGCCAGCAGGAGGTGCTGGAGACGGCCATGGAGATGGGCTACTTCGAGCGCCCTCGCTCGGCCAACGCGACCGAGGTCGCCGAGGCGCTGGACATCTCCCCCTCGACGTTCGCCGAACACCTCGCGTCGGCCCAGTCGAAGGTGCTCGACTCGCTGCTGGAGGGGTCGGCGTGACGGCTCGCGGCGACCGCCGCCGCGGCGCCCGCCGCCGGCCGAGGCTGTCCCGTCGCCCTCCGGCGGTTCTCGACAGCGGTACAAGTACGACCAAAATATTCGGGGAGCATCGCTATCCGCGACGGCGGTACATATTCGGATCGATGTCTCGTCTGCCGACCGACCGACCGCGACTCCGGCGTCCGGCGGGTTCGGGCACCCGCGGGACGCCGACCCGGGGCACCGACCGACGGGAGGGGGCGGCGTAGCCATGCGGCGCAACGGCTACCTGATCGTCGCCCTGGTCGTGATGACCCTGCTGCCGATGTGGTACGTCGGGCTGCACGGCGAGCCGCCGAGCGAGGAGATCGCCATCGACCAGAGCGTCTCGGAGCTGCGGCCGCTCGACGGGTTCGTCGACACGCCGAACAAGCTCTCGCCGAGCCAGGTCGGCGTCATCGTCTGGGTGGCGCTGCTGGCGCTCGTGGCCGTCCTCTCGGCGGCCCACCGGTTCATGAACCGCGCGGTCAGGCCCGACGAGCCGGCCACGGCGGCCGGCGCCGGGGCCGACGACGCGGCCGTCGCCGACGGCGGCCAGGCCGAAGCGACCGGAGACGCGTCAGCGACGGCGCGTCCCGCCGGTGGACAGGTCGGCCTCCCCTGGCTCTCGACGGAGGAGCGCTGGGTCGTCGAGTACCACGACGCGAGCGACGCCATCGAGGGGCTGGTCGCGATGGGCGGACTGACCGTCCTCGCGATCGTCTTCGCGGCGCTGTTCACCGGCGAGTACCTGACGCTGGCCCGCACCCAGTACTTCGGCGTCTACGCCGCGGGGATGTTCCTCTCGCTGGCCGGCTCGACGGTCGCCTACTACGCGTGGTTCATGCCCCACGTCGAGGTCGCCGAACGGAGGGACCACTGATGTATCGCACGACCGACAGCATCGCGTTCCGCGGAGGGAGCCACCGATGAGCGACGACTGTGACACCTGCGACGGCTGCTGCGGCGACGAGGAACCGACCCGACCGAGCATCTACACGGACGCCCGCGCAGAGATGGAGCGCCGTGACTACGCGAAGGTGCTGGCGACCGTCGGCGGGCTGACCGCCGTCGGCAGCCTCGCCGCGCCGCTGATGGGCCTGACTCGCGTCTTCGAGCGCGGATACTCCGGCCCGGTGTACTCCGACGGCGTCGCGCTGGTCGACGGCGAGGGCAACCGCGTCCCGGAGAACGCCCTCTCGGAGGGCGAGCAGATGACCGTCTTCCCGGAGCCGCGCCCGGGGATCGCCGACGCGCCGACGCTTTTGGTCCGCTACCCGGAGGACGCCTACGGCGGGGAGACGGCCATGGAGTCGACCGTCGGCGGCTACGCCGCCTACTCGAAGGTCTGCACGCACGCGGGCTGTATGGTCTCGGACACCGAGGGGTCGACGCTGGTCTGTCCGTGTCACTTCGGGAAGTTCGACCCGACCAGCGGCGCCTCGGTCGTCGGCGGCCCGCCGCCGCGGGCGCTGCCGCAACTGCCCATCACGCTCTCCTCGGACGGCTACCTCGTCGCCACCGGGGACTTCGAAGGGCCGGTCGGCCCGGGGGGTGAATGATGGCGACGAGCGACGACGAGGGGACCGGGCGCCTCGGCCGCGCCTACGACTGGGTCGACGCACGCCTCGACCTGGACTCCGAGACGGACATCCTCGGCAAGGCGTTCCCCGCCGAGGACTCCTTTTTGCTCGGCGAGGTCGCCCTGTTCTGTTTCCTCGTGCTCGTGCTGACGGGAACCTTCCTCGGGTTCTTCTTCGAACCGAGCACCAGCGACGTGACCTACGAGGGCAGCGTCGAGCGCTTCCAGGGCGAGGAGGTGCCAGAGGCGTTCGCGAGCGTCCTGAACATCACCTACGACGTGCCCTTCGGAATGTTGTTGCGGCGGATGCACCACTGGGCCGCCCACCTGTTCATCGCCTCGATGGCGCTGCACATGCTCAGGGTGTTCTTCACGGGCGCCTACCGCAACCCCCGCGAGCCCAACTGGCTCGTCGGGACCGGGCTGGCCGGCCTGTCGATGGGCGCCGCCTACACCGGCTACGCGCTCCCGTTCGACGAGTTCGCCAGCACCGCGACGGGGATCGGCTACAACCTCGCGAAGTCGATCCCGCTGGTCGGCGGCGCGCTCGCCAAGCTGGTCTTCGGCGGATCCTTCCCGTCGTCGGCGACCATCCCGCGCTTTTACTTCCTGCACGTGTTCGTGATACCGCTGGCTATCGCCGGACTGATCGGGGTCCACATGCTGATCCTGATGCGGCAGAAACACACCGAGGCCGAGCGCGAGGGCGACGTGCCCGGCCCGGCACCGCCGGCCGAGGGCGCGGCCGCCACCGGCGGGACCGCGACCGACGGCGGCGGAGCCGCGACCGCCGACGGCGGTGACGGGGTCGC
>NZ_JBLKNX010000030.1:0-39541 GCF_051414055.1 Halosimplex halobium | reverse complement strand
GGCGGCGCGGCGCTCGCCGCCGACCACGCGGTCGACGGACCGTTCGGGGTCCGCCGGGCCGGCGAGGCCACGCCCCTCGCCCGTCGAACCGCGCGCCCCACCGGCCTCGCCGCCGGGGGTCGCCCCCTCCGTGAGCGCTTCGAGGTCGTCGACGCGGCGTTCGAGCCGGTCGACGGCCGCGATGGCCGCGTCGGCCTGCTGCTCGACGTCCTCGTTGACCGAGCGGACCCGCCCGACGAACCCCTCGACCGATTCCGACCGCGCCTCCAGGTCGGCCAGCCGCCCCTCGATGTCGTCGATGCGGGACTCCAGCCGGTCGAGGTCGTCTGCGAGCGTCGCCACCTCGGCGAGTTCGTCCAGCTCGTAGTCGCCGTCGACGACCGCCCGCTCGACCGCCGTCAGCCGCTCGTCCAGGCGCTCGATGTCGGTCATACCTCCCTTGCCCGCCTCATCGTATTTAAACCACAACGCCGCCGCGGACGGTCCGGTCGGCCCCGCTCCCGTCCGGACCCGGACGCGGGGCCGGCGGCGCCCGCGACCGGCGGCCGGTCAGTCGTCGGTCGGCCGGTCGCCCGTGGCGGGTCGGTCGTCGACGGCCGGTCAGTCGTCGTCCGCCGCCGAGCGGCCGTCGTCGGCGTCGACCGTCACGTCGCTGGCGTTGGGACTGTCCCCGCCGTGGGGAGTGTCCCGGCGGCGGACGTTCGCCGAGTGGACCGTCTCCGTCGCGTCGTCGATGACGATCACCTCGCCGGGGCTCGTGGGCAGCCGCTCGCCCAGCGAACTCGACATGTACGTCGGCTGGGCGGCCTCCAGCGCCGCCAGGTCCTCCTCGGAGGTGAGCCGGTGGGAGACCACGATGTCCGACTGCGAGACGGCGACCTCGGAGACGGCGCTGGGCCGCTGGGTCGCCAGCACGAGGCTGACACCCGGTGCGCGCCCGCGTGTGAGGATAGTTTCGAGGGCGGCCTCGCCGACCCCCTGGAAGAAGGTGTGGGCCTCGTCGATCATGTACCACGGGAGCCGCGCGATCTCCTCGTTCACGCGGGCGCGGTACAGCGCCTCGCCGATGCCCCGGACCACGGCGTTCATCGGCGCCGCGTCCAGCCCCGACACGTCGACGACCGTCACCGCGCCGCTGCCCAGTTCCGCGGCGTCCATCCCCTCGGGGTCGAAGATCCCCCACGAGTCGGCCAGGTCGAGGTGGTTGACCGCGGCGCGCCTGTCGACGCCCGGCGCGTCGGTCGCCTCGACGTTCGCGCGCATGTCCGCGAGCGTCGACGCGTCCTGTGCGGCCTGCCAGACGAGCCCGCCCGCGCCGCTCTCGGGGGAGAGATCCAGCAGCGCACACCACGACCGCGGGTCCAGCGTCGTCGCCGTGATCCGCGGGTCGTCGATCACCTCGGCGGGGACGGGCTCGCCCTCCGAGGGCTCGCCCAGCGTCGGGAACACGCCCATCGGGTCGGCGACGACGGGCGCGACGCCGTCGGCCCGCGCGAGCGCCTCCGCGAGGACGCCCAGCGTGTAGGACTTCCCGTAGCCGCGCTTCCCGACGATCAGCGTCGCGTGCGGGCCGTCGAGGTCGACGTGCAGCGGCGCGCCGCTGGAGCCGTCGCGGGCCCGGTAGGTCCCCAGGTGGCCCGCGGGCGCGTCGTCGTCCGCCTGCACCACCTTCCCCCGTCCGATGACGAACTCGGCCGCCGATGGTGACCCGGTCACGACATTCGATTGTCACGCCGTCCCACTTGTATCTTCGCTTCAAGGTTTAAATACCAGGACGGGACCAAGACCGGCATGCGGCGCACAACGACGCTGTCGCAGGACGAACGGGCCATCGAAGGACTCCCGATCAGGCTCGTCATCGCCCTCGTCGTGGGCGTGGCGAGCCTCGCCATCATGATGCAGATGATCGGCGGGCTGGGGTTCAACTCGCAGCAGGAGGTGACGCTGGAGATCCGGTCGAACTCGCTGGCGGACTTCGGTAGTTCCAGTTCGCTAAGCATCGAACTTACCGTCATCACCGAGGACGGCGAACCCGTTCCCAATGCGCGTGTGCTGATCACCTCGGGGACGCTCACAGTGGATGGCGGGCCGATTCGGATGGACGGCGGGTCCGCGACCGGGGAAGACGGGCAGATATCCCATCGTCTGAGTTCGGGTGACGTTGACTTCCGTTCCGATCAGGACAAGGGCACGATCAAGTTCGACATCGTCACCCAGGGCGACGGGAACTACAAGGACGAGAAAGCGAACCCCGAGGTCGTGGTCGTGCAGTAATCGCCACCACGGCCGAATTACCATCGCAGCGATACCGGCCACGGGACCGGACTCGCCGCCAGTAACCCCTCAACTGTAGGGCAACATCGCGAACGCAGACGTCTACAATATGATGCTACACGATACGCAAACCAGGGATCGAACACGCCAGGAATTCGTCTCGGTACTGGTTATCATCGCTGTCGTCGTTTCGGCCAGTCTGACCTTCGTGTCTCCAGCGGTCGCCACAGACGTCGAGTCACAGGTATCAGTCCTCGACGCGATGGCCGGCAGCGGCACACAGGAGGACCCGTACCGGATCACCAACGCGACGGAGCTGCAGGCGATGAACGAAGACCTGGACGCTCACTACGTGCTCGGCGACGATATCGACGCGAGCGAGACTGCCGACTGGAATCTCGGGGAAGGATTCGCCCCGGTTGGTTCGCGCGACCGGGCGTTCACCGGTTCGTTCGACGGGCAGAACCACACGGTAACGGGACTGACGATCGATAGGCCAGCGAGCGGGGACACCGCGATGATCGGTTTCGCGAACGGCGCGACCATCGAACACGTCTCCTTCGTCGACGCCACGGTGCAGGGCGCGAGTTTCACCGCAGTCCTCGCTGGGCGGACCTTCGAGTCCACGTCAGTCACCGACGTCAGCGCGAGCGGGTCCGTCTCAGGCGAGTACGCGACTGGCGGTCTCGTCGGTCAGCTGGATGGATCGACGCTGGTGGATGGGCACGCCTCCGTCGACGTCACCGGCAACGAATTCGTCGGCGGGCTCGTCGGATCGATCCCCGCGAGCCGAGTCGAGCGGTCGTCCGCGAGTGGCTCTGTGTCTGGTGTAAGCGAAGTCGGTGGTCTCGTCGGCGGTCCACCGGGCTCGGTCAACGCGGAGGGTAGCGAAATCACCCGCTCGTACGCGACGGGGAACGTCGAGGGCGAAGAAAATGTCGGTGGACTCGCGGGCGGCAACGGTGGGACTATATCACGGGGCTACGCAACCGGGTCGGTCAGCGGCGACGAGAACGTCGGCGGGCTTGTCGGCCTCAACGACTTACGGCTCACCGATGCCTACTGGAGTGAGTCTGCGGCCGGTCTCTCCACGGCTGTCGGGCGGGAGAGAGGAGATTCGTCGACGACAGCTCTGAGTGCCGACGAGTTGGACGGTGCCGACGCGCAGTCGGCCATGGGGTCGTTCGAGTTCGGGCTCGTCTGGGCCGTCACCGACGGCAATCCGGTACTCAGAACGGAAGTCCAGAGCGTCTCGCTGTCGATCCCGAACCAGGTGATCACCGACCGAACCACCACGGCGACGGCTTCCGTCTCGCTCGCCGACGGACGGTCGGTTCGCGTGTCCGAAACCGCCGACTACGGCACCAACCAGTCGTTCCTCTCGGTCGACCGGGGCGTCCTCGAAACCTCGGGCACGGGGATGGCTGAAGTAACCGCCATGGTCGCCGGCCACTCCGACAGTGCGGCTGTCTCCGTGGTCACGCCGCCGGACATCTCCATCGAGAGCCGAGCGCTCCGGTACGACCGTGTCGGCTCCGAGACCGCCGCGCCGGTCGACGTGACGCTGACCAACGACGGCGGCGCCGACGGCACCTTCGACGTGGTGCTGTCGGTGAACGGCACCGTCGAACAGACGCGGACCGTCACCGTACCGGGTCACTCGACGACGACGGTCCGGCTGAACTACTCCGCGCCCCCGATGGGGACGTATCCAGTCGCGATCAACGGCAGCAGCCTCGGGAACCTCACCGTGGTCGAGGAACCCGAGACGAGTGTCGCATCGGCTACTCTCTCAGAGAGTCTGCTCGCGGTCGGCAACACCACGACCGTCGAGGCGACCGTCGAGAACGCCGGCGACGCCGCGGCGGGTCACACGGTCGAACTGACGGCCGGCGGCGAGACGGTCGCGACGAAGGATGTCGTCGTTCCGGCCGGCGGGACGACGGTGCGGTTCGACTACACCGGCGAATCGGCCGGCGAGTACGACCTTGCGGTCGGTGGATCCAGCGCCGGCACGCTCACCGTCGCCGAGATGGGGTCGGTCTCCGTCGAGAGCGTCTCCGTCCCCGACTCGGTCGAGGCCGGCGCCGGCTACGAGGTGACGGTGACGCTGGCAAACTCCGGCGGTCTCCCGCTGGAGACGGAGGTGGCCTACAGCGTCGGCGGCAGTTCGGTCGGTTCGGAGCGTGTCGAGGTGCCAGCCGACGGGGCGACGGTCACGTTCGAGGCGACCGCTCCGGAGGATAGCGACTCGATCGACCACCGCGTGACCGCCGGCGACGCCGAGTGGACCGGCTCGACCACCGTCGACGTCGAGACGCCGACGCCGACGGCGACTGCCGGGTCGAGCGGTGACGGCAGTGACGGTGACTCGACGGACGGCGGTGACAGCGGTTCGAACGACGGCGACACTACGGCGACTAGCGGCGACGGTCCCGGCTTCGGTGCCGCGGCCGCGCTGGTCGCGCTGCTCGCGATAGCGGCCTTCGGACGACGTGAAACCAACTAAACAGATGAACGACAACGAACGGAAGCGGTCGAACGGGGTCGGGCGGTCCACAGTGGTGGGTGGCATCTTGCTGGTGATACTGGCGGTGTCGCTCGTCGGCCCGACGGTCGGGCTCGCGGCCGCGAGCGAACAGCGGGAGACAACGTCCTCGTCGCTCTCGGGGATGGAAGGCAGCGGGACGCCCCAGGACCCGTACGTGGTCACGAGCGTCGAAGGGTTACAGGCGATGAACGAGGACCTGGACGCCCACTACGCGCTCGGCGCGGACATCGACGCGAGCGTGACCGAGACGTGGAACGCCGGCAACGGGTTCGACCCGGTCGGCGGCCAGAACCGCCCGTTCCGCGGATCGCTCGACGGCAACGGCCACGCGGTCTCGGGGCTGACCATCGTCCGGCCGCAGACGACCAACGTCGGGCTGTTCGGTCTGACCACGGGCACGGTCCAGAACGTCTCCCTGCGGGACGTGACGATCAACGGCGACAGGAACATCGGGGCGCTGGCCGGCATCAACTCGGGCTCGATCACCGGGTCCTCGGCCGCCGGCTCCGTGCAGGGAACGGAGTTGAACGTCGGCGGTCTCGTCGGCGTCAACGAGGGCCAGATCGTCGCCTCGTACGCGGATGCGACGGTCGCGGGGTCGCAGGTCGTCGGCGGCCTCGTCGGCGCGAGCAGCGGCCCGATCCGCGGGTCGTACGCGACGGGTGAGGTCGGCGCGACCCGGACCGCCGGCGGTCTCGTCGGCGCCAACAGCAACGCCGTGACCGCCTCCTACGCGACCGCGACGGTCGAGGTCGACCAGGTCGGCGGCGGCCTCGTCGGGACGAACGGCGGGACGATCCGCACGTCCTACGCGGCGAGCGCGGTCGACGGGAGCCGAGCTCTCGGCGGGATCGCCGGTACGAACGGCGACAGCATCGTCAGCCAGACCTACTGGGACGAGGGCGTCGCGGGCGTGAACGGTTCGGCCGGCGGCGACGCCGACATCGGGACGGCGCTGTCGACGGACGAACTGACCGGCGACGACGCGCTGTCGAACCTCGAGGGTTTCGACGCGGCGAACATCTGGACGACGACCGAGGAGTACCCCGTCCACCAGTGGCAGCGGCCGGACGTGGACCCGCTCGACCAGTGGCAGGTGCCGACGCCGACGGCCGCGCCGCCGACGCCGACCTCGACGCCCACTCCCGTGGCGACCCCCTCGCCGACGCCCACGTCGTCGGGCGGCGCGTTCGCGGTCGGCCCCGGGTTCGGCCCGGTCGCCGCCCTGGTCGCCGTCGCCGCCGTCGCCCTGCTGGCGGTGCGACGGCCCTGAGACCGCACCACGACCGAACAGTCGATCGAACGCGACAACCGCAGAACCGTACGGACGCACGCGACAGACGATACACACGACACAAAGGATGGCTTCGCTACCAGTCGAAGTGCTGCTGGGGATCTCCTTCGGCCTGCTCGTCGGGCTCGTCCCGGCGTTCGCGGTGGGGCTGGGGAGCTTCCTGGTCGAGTACTACGGTGGGTACACCGTCCCGGGGGCGGCGGCCGTGCTGGTCGCGCTCCCGCTGGCCGGTGGGAACGGGTACGCCGTCGGCCTCGTCGGGACGACGGTCGAACAGGTACCGCGGCTGCTGATCGCCGCGCTCGTCGCGCTGATGCTCGCGCTGTACGCCAACAGCCAGGGGAGCCGCCTGGCGGCCGAACTGCCGCGGGACCTCTCGCAGGCGACCCGCGCGCGGCGGACGCTCTCGGCGGCGGCGATCGAGGACGTCGACGGGTCGGGCCAGGTGACGGTCCGCGCGAGCGGCGAGATCAGCGACATCGAGGGGTATCCGCCGCTGTCGCCGGAGCTGCGTGCGACGCTGGAGACCGGCGCCTGGCGGCTGCCGGCGGACCTGCCGCTGGCCGAGCTGGAGCGCCGGCTCGAGGCCCGGCTGCGGACGGACCACGACCTGGCCGACGCGGCGGTGTCGATCGACGCGCGCGGCCGCGCCTCGGTCGCGGCCGCGCCGCCCGCCAGGGACCTGGCCGAGCGGGTGCCCGACGGCTGGCGCGCGGTGTCGTTCTCGGCGCTGTTGCCCACCGGGCTCGCCCCGGGCGACGAGGTCGTCGTCGACGCCGGGGACGCCGCCGTCGACGGGCACGTGCTCAGTGTACGAGCCGACGCCGACGGGGACGAGGCCGACGCGTCGGCCGCGACGGCGGCCGACCGGGACGCCGGCGAGACGACGACGCGCGAGCGGGCACGCTCCGAGACCGCCGGCGGCCGCGGTCGCGTGACGGTCGCGGTGCGCACGAGCGACGCGCGGGCGGTCCTCGGCGAGGACGGGGCCGCCGTCCGGGTCGTCTCCCGGGGGACGAGCCACGTCTTCGAGGCGTTCTCCCGGCTCGAACGCGCCGGCCAGGCCGTCCGGCACGTCCGGCTGGACGGGGCGAGCCGCGAGGCGCTGGCCGACGACGACGCCGACCTGGCGGTCGTCGGCGTCCGCCGGACCGGCGAGGGCGGCCGGGGCTGGCGGTTCGACCCAGACGAGGTGGCCGTCGAGGACGCCGACGAGGCGTTCGTCGTCGGCTCCGAGGGGAGCGACCGCATCCGCGAACTCGCCGGGGACGGGACGGCAACCGACCGCGGTCCGGCCCCGGGCGCGGGGACGGAGGTGGAGCCGTGACCGTCGCCGTCCCGCTGCAGTTCGCCTCCGAGTGGACGATGACGGCGCTGCTGCGGATCCTCGGGTTCGCGCTGTACGCGAGCGTCGTCGCGATGGGCGTCTCCTTCCTCTATCGCGGCTACAGCACCCGCCCGCTCCCGGTCGGGGTCGGCGTCGTCGTCGGCCTCTCCTTTGTCACGATGTCGCTGAACATCGACGCCGTCACGCAGGCGTCGGTCATCGCCGACACGCCGAAGCTCCACTACGCGACGGCGTCGTACCTGCTTGGCGTGTTCGCCGTCGGCGCCGTCGCCGCCGACGGGGGGCGACGCATCGGCGACCACTTCGCCGCGGACGTGTTCGACGTGCCTCGGATCGACGCCGGCGGGCAGGTCGCCCGGCTCGTCCAGTCGGCCGGACTCGTCGTCGAGCTGGAGCTCCCCGAGTCCGTCGACGACATCGACGGTTACCCGCCGGTCGACGGGGGGACCAGGCGTGCGCTCGCCGGCCGGCGGATGCGGTTCCCGCGGCGGCTCTCCGAGTCGGACCTGGCGTCGCGGCTCGCCGCCCGGCTGGAGCGGGACTTCGACGTGGGTCACGTCCACGCAGAGATCGAGCCGGACCTGACGGTCTCGTCGCTGGCGGTCGGGGGCCGGCCGTCGGGGATCGGGCCGTCGCTGCCGCCGGGGAGCGTCGCCGTCGCCGTCGCCGGCGACCCGCCGCCCGACGCGAGCACGGGCGACCCGGTCGAGGTCTGGACCGACGGCGACGACGGGGGGCTCGTCGCGACCGGGAAGTTCCGGGCGAGCGTCGGCGACGTGGCGACCGTCGCCGTCGGCACGGACGACGCCGACGCGTTCGACCCCGACGACGCCTACCGGCTGGTCACCCGGCCGGACACCGCCGAGGACGTGAACGAGCTCGTCGCGACCGTCTGGGAGGCCGACGAGACGGTCACCGCGGTCACCGTCGACGAGGGCGACCCCCTCCAGGGGGAGTTCGTCGACTGGTTGCCGGTCTCCGTGCTCGTCGTCGTCCGCGGCGGGGAGCCGATCCCCTTCCCGGCCGACAACGAGACGCTACAGGTGGGCGACACCGTCTACGTCCTCGGGACGCCTGCCGGCCTCCACCGCCTCGACGAGTACGAACCCGAGCGCGAGCCCGGTGACCGACCCGCCCCCGACGACGCGAGCGACGTGGCGGACGCGGACGGGGCGGACCGAACTGCGGACGGCGACGACGCGGCGGCCGCCGGGGCCGACGACGACGGCGGCCTCGCGTCGATGTTCTCGGACGACTGAGCGGCTCGCGGCGGTCCGGCCCCGCGACCCGCCCCGTTTCGGATCGACCGCGACCCGACCCGTTCCCGGCTCCCGCGACCGGTATGTTCGCTCGAAGGTAATCGGCCGTTGAGACGCGTTACCGTCGGGACTCGGCGTCGGTCGTGTTGAACTTTATACGGGAACGGGCGGCCAAAGACGGTATGCAGGAAGCGGAGGCGATCGGAGCGGCGGTCGAGCGAAACGGGGTGACGTTCGTCACGGCGACCGTGTCCCACGACCGGGGGACGGCGCAGGTCGTCCGGCTGGAGAACCGGCTGGACGGGCCGGTGTGGCCGCCGCGGCTCGGCGACGAGACGGCGCCGGCCTGGACCGACGGGACGTGGGAGGCCCGGGTCGAGCCCGACCAGTCGCTGGGTGTGGGGTACGCGACGCCGGCGCCGCCCCGCGAGGACGGCGGGCCGCTCGCGGTCGTCTCGGTGACCCGCGCCGACGGGGCCGGCGAGGCCGACCCGGAGGAGGTGCTCGCGTCGCTGGACGACTGGTCGCCGCCCAGCGACACCCTGGACCGATGATCCTGGCGGTCTGCGGCGGGAAGGGGGGCGTCGGCAAGTCGACCGTCTCGCTGAACCTCGCCCGCGAACTCGACGCGGTCGCCGTCGACGCGGACCTGGCGACCCCGGACCTGCCCCGCGGGCGCGGGCCCGACCTGCACGACGTGCTCGCCGACCGCGCGGCGCCGCTGGAGGCCGTCGAGGCGGTCGACGGGATCGACCTGCTCCCCTGCGGTCGGACGCTCGCGGGGGCGCGGGCCGCCGACCTGACGGAGCTCCCGAAGGCGCTGGAGCTGGTCGACCGGCAGTTCGGCCGCGTCGTCGTCGACTGCCCGGCGGGGCTGGCCCGCGACGTGGGCTACCAGATCCACGGCGCCGACGCGGTCGTCCTCGTGACGACGCCCGACCGCGCGGCGCTGCTCAACGCCTTCCGGACGCGCCACCTCGCCGACGAGCTCGACACGCCGGTCGCCGGCGTCGTCGTCAACAAGGCGACCAGCGACGAGGACCGTGAGATCGCCGCCCGCGCCGAGGACGAACTCGGCGCGACGACGACGCTCGTGCCGCGGCGCGAACCGCTCGCCGAGTCGTTCCGGGCCGGGACGCCGCTGCGCGACCACGACCCCGACTGCGACGCGATGGCCGCCCTCGAGACGCTGACCGAACGCATCGAGGAACGGGAGCGACAGATCACCGAGGACGCCGAACCCGCCTGAGGGCGCGACATCCGCCGGCCGCTCGTCTCACCGCCTGCCGCGCTTCTCACCGCCGACGCCACGCGGTCGCCGCCGTCGGTACCGCGGCGGCCGCCACGCGAACAGTCGAGAGAAGAACAGTCCGGGGCCGTCAGTCGTCGGACTCGTTCGCGTCGAGGGGCGCCCCCCGGCCCGCCGACATCGGGGTCCGGTCGGCGCGGCGGCCGCCGGCCCGGTCACCCCGCCCGTCGCGGCCGGCGTCGCCGGGCGCGGGGTCGCCGGACCCCCCGGCGACGAGTGCTTCGGGGGCCGCCTCGCGACCGCCGGCGCCGCGGAACTTCCGAACGGTCACGGGGTCGGCGCCGGCGCCGGTCGCCTCGACCTCGAACACCGCGTCGGCGACGTGCTCCGTCGTCGCCCGGTTCGCGGGGGGCTCCGGGCGCTCCAGGCAGTGCAGGACCGCGACGCCGTTCGTCTCCAGCATCCGTTCCTTGAGGTCGTTGAGGAACTCCCGGTAGGCGTCGCGGTCGGCGCGTTCGAGCGCGGCCGCCGGGTCGACGACGACGTTCGACCCGTCCGGGAGCTCGCCGAGCAGCCGCTCGGTCTCGGCGACGGCGTCGTCGGTCACGTGTCGGACGGTCGGGCTCCCGACGGGGACCGCCGTCGCGTCGAGGGCGTCGCGGACCGCGCGTTCCCCCCGCTCGGTCGAGACGTACAGCGTCCCGCGGGCGGCGGTCAGCCCGTAGAGCAACTGCTCGGACTGGCTGGCGGGGTCGGCCGCGACGACCGCGACGCTCCCGGGCGCCAGCCCGCTCAGGTCCGTCTCCCGGGTAGTCAGCCCCGCGGCCGGTTCGTCGTCGGCTGACGAACCGCGCTCGCTCCCCCCGGCCCGGCCCGGTTCGCCGGCCGCCGCGCCGTCCCGCTCCGACCGGCCGTCCCCGCTCCCGCCGTTCGGGCCGTCGGCGGGCTCGATGGCGTCGCCGCGGTCGTGGCCCCCGGTGGCGTCCGATCCGTCGCCGCGGTCGGTCCCGTCGTTCCGGTCGGCGGTGTCGTCACGGCTGGCCCCCTCGGCGGACCCGCCGGTGGCGCTCGACGCGTCGGCCGACCGCTCGTCGGTCGCCCGTTCGGCCGGCTCCGGCCCCTCCCGTCGGTCGGTCGCGTCCTCGCTCCCCCGGTCCGGCGCGTCCCCGGAGTCTCCGGCGTCGGGCTCCTCGGCGGGCGCGACGGCGGTCATCGCGCCCAGCCGGTCGGCGGCCCGCTCGTACTCGGCGCGGGCCTCGTCGTCGGCCAGCGGCGACGCCGACTCCGGGACGACCGCGAGCACCGGCACGTCGAAGCGGGCGTGGAACGCCTCCGGGACCGCCGAGCAGTGGGTGAACACCGCGCCGGCGACGGGCACGTCCAGCCGGCGCGCGATGTCGATGGTCGTCCCGGCGGCGTCGAGGCTCTGCTCGCTGTCGGTCGTGACGACGACGACGCCGTCGGCGACGGCGACCGCCTCGACCACGTCCGGACCGGCCCCCGACGGACAGTCGAGCAACACCTCGGTCGCGCCGGCGTCGAGCCACTCCAGCGCGGCGTCGAGTTCGACGTTCTCCGTCGGCTTCTGGCCGGGGAGGACGTGCGCGCCGTCGGCCTCGGGCACCGCCTGGGCGAGGGCGTGCCAGCCGGTCCGGCGGTCCAGCCCGGCGACGGTCGGCTCGCGCTCGACGCCCGCGACGACGTGCAGGTCCGGCAGCTGGCGGTCGGCGTCGACCGCCAGCGTCTGGACGCCCGACCGGGCGAACGCCGCCGCGAGCCCGAGCGTCGTCGTCGTCTTGCCACAGCCGCCTTTCGCACCCGCTATCGCTATCATGCCCCTATTGGTCGCGCCTTCCGTCTTGAATGTACACACGGCCGCGCCCGCCCCGCACCGGCGCGGGCGACGGTCGAGAGGCGGGTAGCGACTCGCCGACGGTCGGCACTCGTGGTCGACGACGCCGACGACAGGTCCTCGCGGGCGTCGGCGCCTACGACAGGTCCTCGAGGTCGCCGACGGTCGACCCGATGGTCATCCGCGACACGTCGGCCAGCTCGGCGGCCTCGGTCTGTTTCACGTCGACGCCGGCCTCGGTCGCGGCCTTGTAGAGACAGGCCGCCGCGACGCCGCTGGGGTTCTTCCCGCCCATCCGGCCGGACTCGACGAGGGTGACGGCGTACTCGCGGGCCCGGCGTTCGACCTCGGTGGCCACGTCCAGGTCCGAGGCGTACCGCGGGAGGTACTCCGTCGGGCTGACCGGTCCCACCGGCAGTCCAAGCTCCCGGTTCAAGGCGTCGTAGGCCGTCTTGAGCTCGCTCCGCTCGGCGCGGGCCACGTCGACGACCTCCTCCATCGTCCGCGCGATGGACTGGGTCCGGCAGGTGGCGTAGACGACCGCGGCGGCGAACCCCTCCAGCGACCGGCCCGGCAGCAGGTCCTCGGACTGGGCCGAGGAGAAGAGCGAACACGACTGGTCGCGCACCGACGTTGGCAGCGACATGGCCGAGACCAGTCGCCGGATCTCCGTGTACGCGTAGAGCTTGTTGCGCTCGGCCTTCGAGTCGACCCGGGCGCGGTTGTGCTGGCGGCGCATCCGCACCAGCTGTCGCTGGCGGGTCCCGGAGACCTCCGACCCGGTCCCGTAGCCGATCTCCGTCGAGAGCCCGCGGTCGTGGCGCGACTCCGTCAGCGGCGCCCCGGTCCGGCGGCGGTCGGTCTCCTCGTCGAGCGAGCGCCACTCCGGACCCCGCTCGACGGCGTCCTCCGCCGCGACCAGCCCGCAGTCCTCGCAGACAGTCTCCGTCTCCGATTCGCGAACTCGCCCCCCACATTCGGTGCACACCGAGTCGGCGTCCGCGTCCGCTCGGGCGTCGATACCCCTCCGCTGACGCTCCGTTCGTTCCCTCAAGCGTAAACCCCCGTGCAGCCACCCGTGTCGATACGGCGGAAACCCTTAACTTTTGATGTCTTCTGTAAAGTCTGTTTAACTAACTTCAGAGTGTGCGTTCGGACGACCGGCCCCTCGGACGGCCGAACCGGGCGATTCGACTCTCCGGATCGCGCGACGGGCGGTCGAACGGCCCCCGTATCGGCCCGTCGCCGGCACCGCTGGTTCCCCCAGTAGCGGAAGAACGTTCCGGTACCATCCCCAAAAACGTACCGGTCATCGAAACGACCGATCCTATCGTTCTGTTCAGACAACCAATACTGCTGCGGTCCAAACACTGACGGTCGCCGCTCCCTACGTCGAGAGCGTGACGTTCAGCATCTGCGTTCGGGAGGCCTACACCGACGAGTCTGGCGAGGCCCGGACCCGCTTCGGGGTCGCGGTGACGACGCGGCTGGCCGGTGTCGGGACGCTGTGTCCGTTCGCCAACGAACACGGGGCCGTCGCCACCCAGAGCCTGGTCAACGTCGACCTCGGCCGCAAGGGCGTCGAGTATCTCGCGGACGGCCTCGCCGTCGAGGACGCGCTCGAAGCGCTGCTCAACGCGGACGACGGGCGCGAGGAGCGCCAGCTCCACGGCGTCGGCGCCGACGGCGAGTTCGCCTTCTCCGGCGAGGAGTGTCGGCCCTGGTTCGGGGACGTCGTGGGCGACAACTACACCGTCGCCGGCAACCTGCTGACCGGCGGCGACGTGGTCGAGGCGGTCGCGACGGCCTACGAGGCGACCGCCGCCGACGACCCGGACGACCCCGAGAGCGACCCGGAGACGCCGCTCGCCAAGCGGCTGATCGAGGCGCTGGCGGCCGGTCACGAACTCGGCGGCGACAAGCGCGAGGAACTGCACGTCCAGAGCGCGGCCCTGGTGGTCCGCTCGACCGAGGACCGCGAGATGGCGCCCTACTACGACGACCTGCGCGTCGACGCGACCGAGACGCCGATCGAGGACCTGCGCGAGACCTACGAACTCGCCGCGGAGGGCTACGAGATGGCGATGGCCCGCTACGAGGAGGAGTACGAGGACGACGAGAACGCCGGGTAGCCGGCTTCGAGACCGCTCGCACCGCTCGCGGACTCAGACCGAGAACTCGAACAGATCCTCGCGCGACCACCGTTTGCGCCCGGGGTGGAAACCGCACACCCCGGGCGCAAAACCTGGACCAAAAGCGCTCGCACCGCTCGCGGACTCAGACCGAGAACTCGAAGAGGTCGTCGCCGACGTGGTGGATCGACTCGACGACCTTGCCGGAATCGCCGACCATGTCCGAGCCGTCGGTCTTGGCGCGGCCGACGGCGAGGAACTTGCCGTGGCTCTCCTCGTTGATGGCGACCAGGTCGCCGGCGTCGATGGAGTCGTCGGCGGAGACGATGCCGGGACGCATCACGTCGGCGCCGTCGGAGACGAACGAGACGGCGCCGGCGTCGACGGTGACGACGTTGCGCTGGGGCGGGTAGGCGTTGGCCCCCTGGACGGTGAGAAAGGGTTCGTCCTCGCCGGCCTCGTCCTCGACGTAGAGGACCAGCGGGTCGCCGTCGACGAGGACGACGTTCCAGTCGCTGTCCTCGAACTCGACTTTCTCGTAGCTATCGGCGTCGATCTCGACCCCGAGAGTGTCGGCGACGGCGTCCTCGATGTCGGCGATGGCGTCCGCCCGGAGGTGGTGGCGGGACTTGACGTTCATACCTCGACGTGGGCCGGGAGCCGGGATAAATCGACCGCTCCGCGCCGGCGCACACCGGGGAGCGGGCGGGGCGTGGCCGCGTTCGGCAGGCCGGGACGCCACCGCGTCGCCCGGGCGGACTGCTACGAATCGGCCGGGCGGTGGCGGCGGCCGGCGAGCAGCGCCGCGGCGTGGGCCGACCACAGCGCGAGGAGGACGGGGGTTGTCTCGGCCGTGAGCCCGAAGACCGCGAGGAGCGGGAGGTGGACACAGGGGAGGGCGACGCCGGCCCAGAAGGCCAGGCGCTCGGCGGCGGTGGCGGCGTCGGCGAACAGGCGGCCGAGCCGCCGGCGGAGGGCGAGGGTAGCGGGCGGTGCGCTCATCCGTACACCTCCTTCGACGGACAGCCCCCAAAAACCGACGAACGCTCAAACCGGGATTTGAGTCTCCGCGAGGGCGGGTGCCACCCGGGTGTCAGCAGCGACGGCGGCGCGCCGGGCGCCGATACCGTCCCAGGTGGGGGGGATGCATCGGGCGTCGGCACCGCGCCGGGTTCAGCCATCGCCGGCCTCCGAGCGGGACTCGGCCGAGTCGTCCGCGGGTCCGGCGCGTTCGTCGCGCTGGACGACGCGGCCGCTGACGTAGGTGAGAAGCGTCAGGAGGACCAGCGGGACGAGCGTGAGCACGTGTGCCCAGAAGACGAACCAGGGGTCCCAGCCCCACGGGTTGAACACCCAGAACATGATATCGAGGACGGCGAGGATCCCGATGGGAACGAAGTTGACTGTCAGGTCGAGCCAGGTCTCCTCGGTGAGTTGTAGGACGCTCATGGGTCGTCCGGCACTGGACGCGCCGTGACGGTGATAGGCGCGGACGGTGGATAGCGGCCGGGCTTGCGCTCGAAGGGGACGCGCGCCGACCCGACACGGCCGGAACCCGCCGAGGACGGGGCCTCAGGGGTCGGCGTCGAGCTCGCGAAGGGCGGCGTCGTAGGCTTCGGCGCCGCCGAGCGAGTCGAAGACGTCGTCGAGGCGCTCGTCGAGTTCGGCGAGTCGCCTGTCGAGGCGCTCGCGCTCGTCGCCGGTCGCATCGGCGCGTTCGCTGGCGACTCGGTAGTACGATTCGAGGGTCGTGCGGTAGGTGGCCCGTCGACCGAGCCGCTCGACGGCCTCCGTGAGGCGGTCGTCGTCGACGGGCTTGACGAGGTAGTCGTCGAACGCCGTCGACTCGACGTCGAGGGGTTCGTCGGTCAGCGCGGCGACCTGGCAGTCGGTCCCGTCGGTCCGGACACGGTCGACGACCCGCTGGGCAGACAGACCCGGGATCGTCGGGTCGAGCAGTGCGACGCTCACGTCGGGGTCGAGGCTCGCCAGCGCGTCGGCGCTGTCGTACGCCGCCCGGACGGTGAACCGCTCCCTGAGCACGGCGGCCAGTTCGTCGGTGACCGCCGGGTCGCGGTCGGCGACGAGGACCACCTGCGCGGCGGGGTCACCGTCGCGCGAGCCGTCCCGGCGCACGGCGCGCTCGCTCGCGTGCTCGTCGGTCGCGGACTCGGGGTCGGAGTCGGGCCGTTCGTCCTGGTTCATCGGTCCTGGCTGGGTCACTCGCCGCCGACGTCGGCCGTCCGGAGGTCGACGACGCTGTCGAACAGCACCTCGAACGTCTCGACCGTCTCGGGGTCGTGTACGTCCGGGTTCATGTGGTAGTGGGCCACCGCGCCGGCGCGGTCGACCGCGCTCGTCAGCACCTCGAGGAATTTGAACACGGCCGGCTCCTCGGCGCGCTGGAGCAGGTCCGACACCGAGTGGACGCAGACACTCGCCTGGCCCGTCGCGGCGAGGTCCGAGAGGTGGCGGTCGACCACCTCACCCAGTCCGACCAGGTCGGTCCCGGCGTCGACCGACTCGACGAGAGCGTTCGGCGCGCCGTCGGTTCCCGCCGCCGCGGCCGTCGACCGCGCGGCGGCCTCCACGTCGACGACCGTCGCGTTCTCCGGTCGGCCGTCCTCGTGGTCGGTCCAGACGTCGAGCCGCTCGGCCGGCGACGCCATACAGGTGACCAGTAGCGCGTGCTCGCGCTCGCCGGGGCCGTGCAGCAACTCGCCGCAGACCTCGTCCTCGTGGCCGCCGACCGACGGCGCCAGCAACAACACGTTCATCGACGTCTCCGTACTCCCACTGTCGTCCGATGTCGTACTCATGGCGAATGTCCCCGGAGTTGCCGTCCACGTAACTCCGCTACCTGACGTAACTGTGTTCGGCACGCAAGTAAGTTCCGCTGGTGTTATCAGTCGTGAGATGTCGTTCGTCTGTGTAGTATCAGACGATTGATTTCTCGACCGTGGAACTCTCAGCGTCGGCGTCTCGGATTCGACGGTGAGTTAACACATTCGAGAACGGGCGCAGGCGGGTTCGGCGTGGCTCCCCGTGGCACGGAGGGTTCGTTTGGAAAGTCTTAAATTCATCTCCGGCGAACCCGTGAATGCGTGCCCGGGTGGTGTAGTGGCCCATCATACGACCCTGTCACGGTCGTGACGCGGGTTCAAATCCCGCCTCGGGCGTCTTCTCCGATTTCACCGACGTGAAGTTTCATCTCCGCGTCCCTCTCGAAATCGGAGAACGAAAGTACGGGATTTGAACCGGACTCAGACGTGCTCGCTCGCCGTGCTCGCTGCGCGCGACTGATCGGGTTCAAATCCCGCCTCCGGCGTCTTCTGTGATGTCGACTCGTCAGCGGTCGCACTATCGAAGAGCGTCGGAGGGACGCACCAGATTTGTGTCGTCTCGACCGCACTCGACAGCAAGCGCTGAAAGCCCTCGGCGCGCTCGCTAGGGGCGCCCGTGAGCAGACCTCGCGCGGCTCGTCGCGCGCATGAACGCGCTCTCCAGCGCGCCACGGCGGTCACTCGGTGCCCCACACGTCGGTGATGCGGTTAGAGCTGGACTTCGAGTGGCGCGACTGGCGGCGAGACAACCAGAGCCGTTGGATTCAGGCGGCCTCGACCGTCGAGTGGGTCTGCCACGAGCGCCCCAGGGAACGGTGCGGGCGACCGCTAACGTCGTCGTTCTCGAACTGCTTCAGCCGTGTCCGATCGAAGATCGCGACAACAGCAATAATATAAATGTTAAACAGTCATATAGATAATGTTCTATTGGAAACTATTATGTGATCGTTGAGCAACTTGTTATCTGGATGTGAGATAACAACTCGGTAAATCGGAGGAGAGTGCTGAAAGCCATCGGAGTCGGCGGGGTCAGTATCTCGGGATTCGTCGGTTCGTCGGCCGCAGCAGGGGGAGATCCGGGAAACAGCGACGGGAACGGGAAAAACGAACATCAGAAATATCTTCGCTCGTTCGACCCCGACGACCCGGAAGAGCGGAAGAAAGCGGTAGGCCACCTTTCAGAGATCGAGACGAGAGAAAAAGGGGAACACGTCTTTTCGACCCTTCCCGACAAACGACAGGACGCGATTCGGGATGCGTTGGACAATCAGAAGTGTTTCCACGTCGAAGAAAAACACAGAAAGAGCCACCGCCATCCCGAGGATTCGAACGACTCGGCGATCGATATCAGTGCCGCGTCAGACGAGACGACTACTTGGCATTGCAAGGGCGTGCTAAAGAACTCCGTCGGTGGAACCGAGGGGTCCTTTGACCACTACGTCCACTGGGACCACTCCGGCGAAACCGTGGAAAACTTCAGCCACTGGAAGAAAGTCAAGGCCGGCGGCTGGTTGACGTATTACAGCGGCACGACAACTGATTACATCGACAACCGAGACGACTACGGCGTCTCGAAAATGGGTGGGCAGTTCGAGGCCTGTATCGTGAGAAATGGGTGTTATTTATCGACGGAGATCGGTTCCGGCATCTGGGTGTATCCGAACGGCGACTATTCGTGCAACGAGTGGGACGATAGCACCAACTAGTCGACGAGTTCGTCGACAGTACTATTGATTCAATTTTGGCCACCCTCGAGAAACTGAGGGTAACGGTAACAGAAGCGCCTCTTCCCGCGAGCCGTTCCGATGTAGTATGGTTGTGACTGAAAACGCCCCGACAGATGAGTTATATTTTTGAAACGATGGGTTCTTGTTACTGTGGATTGTTATTATGCGCATGCCGCGAGAAGACCAGACCGACATCTCGGAATACGAGTCCTCATACTTGGGGGCCAGAGACGCGATTCTATCGCTGTCGGAAAAATACATCTCAGCCATTCTCTTGATTATTATCGGTATTTTCGGGCTCGGGCTGCTCGTATCGATCGGTCTTTCAGTTCTCGATGGAACGGCCTCGTACGTCGCATATCCTGCAGCTATCTTCGGAATTTGTCTGATCGCATTTGCCGCATACGAACTCCACCACGTGTAGTCGGCTGGAAGTAGACACACAAACGGTCCATCTTTGAGCTTTTGTTGATTTCCCATTTACACGATAGCGACGCGTCGTCAGGCTCGGCCGAAGCCGACCGCTCCTGGAGTCACTCCGTGTCCCACACGTCGGCGATGGGGTTGGAGCTGGACTTCGAGCGGCGGGAGCGGCGGCGACCGCCGCGAGAACTGTCGTCGTCGCTCGATCCGGACCCCGAAGCCGACGCGCCGCCGGACGAACCGGACCCGCTCCCGGGACTCGCCGACCCAGTCGACCGGGAGCGGTTCGACCCGCCCCCGGAACTCGACCCGGTCGCGGCGGCGGTGTCGACGGCGGGCAGGTCGGGTTCGCTCATGCGATCGACCTGTTCGGCGAACCAGTCGGGCATGTCGACGCGGGCGCGTTCGAACAGGTCCAGTAGCGACGAGTCCGCGAGGTACGTCGCGCCGAAGTCGTCGGGCGCCCGGACGACGCGGCCACAGGCCTGGATCACCGTGCGGAGGGCCGTCCGGTAGTACCAGCCCCACTGGTCGTCCTCCAGCCGCGCCGCGACGCGGGAGTCGCGGGTGTTCGGATAGGGGGCCTTGCAGAGCAGCTGCCAGCGACACAGGTCGCCCTCCAGGTCCAGCGCCTCCTCCATCTTGACGGAGAGGAACACGTCGGGGTCGTCGACGCGCTTCCACGTGGACAGTTGAGCGTCGCGGTCCGCCGAGTCGTGGGCGCGCACCCGCGAGTCGACGCCGTACTCCCGGAGGTGTTCCTGCAGTTGCTCCTGGATGGCGTAGGAGTGGCAGTGGACCAGCCCCTTCTCCGATGGGTGGGCCTGCATGATGCGGACGAGCGTCTCGGCCACTCTCGGAATGGTCTCGTCGCGGGCCTCGTAGGTCATCTTCCCCTGGGTCACGTCGTACAGCGGGCGGTTCTCGACGGGGAAGGTGTGGGGCACCTCGACGAGGGCGACGCGGTCGGGCGCGAGGCCGACGTTGGCGCAGAAGGCGTCCTTGTTGAGGATCGTGGCCGACAGCAGCGCGAAGTTGCTCGCGCGGTCCCAGACGGTGTGTTTGAGGTACTTCTCGGGGGCCATCGGCTTGATCGTCACCCGGCTCCCCTCCCCGCCGTTCTGGTCGACGACCCAGGTGGTGGCGCTGTCCTCGTCGCGGTAGTCCTCGGCGAACCACGACAGGTCCGACTGCAGCTTGACGAGCTTGTCGCGCTCGGCGGCCTCCTCGGGGTCGAGTTCGGCCTGCTGTCGAACCTCCGTCAGCCGGCGGCCGGCCATGGTGTGGAGCGTGTCGGCGTAGCTCACGGCGTCGTCGAGGCCGTCGATCTCGGGGGGTTCGCAGGCGTCCCAGACCGGGACGGTGTCCGGGCCGAGGTCGATGGTCGCGTACATTTCGGCCCAGTTGCCCAGGCCGTGGGCCTCGTCGATCACGAGCACGTCGCGCTGGCCGAACACGTCCGAGCCGGCCGTCTGCATGAAGTAGGCGAGCGTCATCGCGGCGATGCGGTTGTTCGCGGCGATGGCGCGGTCGGAGAAGTACGGACAGCGGTGTTGCACCTGGCAGTCGAACATCCGCTCGCGGGCGCAGGGCGCCTGGTCGACGGGCGTGTCGGTCTCGCCGGGGAGGATGCAGTCGTAGTTGTTCTTCCCGCGGATGACCTTCAGGTCCTGCAGGAGGTCGTCGCTCGCCACGTCGTCGAGCTGTGAGACCTGCGGGGTGGTGTAGTAGGCGTCGATGGGCTCGCCGCCCTCGCTCTCGCCGGCGGTGCGGGCGCAGCCGGCGATGGCGCGGGCGAGCAGGGACTTGCCGCTCCCGGTCGGCGCGCGCACGAGGACGACGTCGTTGTCGGCCGCGAAGGCGTCGCGGATGTCGGCCAGGGCCTGCTCCTGGGCGCCGCGGTAGGACGGCGCCGGGAACTCCTCGAAGATCCGACCCGGTTGCACGTCAGGGGACACCGGTCCCGGGAGCGTAAACCTGCCGGAAGGCACGGCCCTCCCGCCGGCGACCGTGTCAAACAGCAAGTATTTACCGGGGGACGGGGAAACGCCGTGACGATGACATCCCCGCGACGAACCTTCCTCCGACGGAGCGCGGCCGCCCTCCTGGCCGGCGCGACCGCCGGCTGTCTGAGCGGCGATACCGGGACCGCGACGGACGAACCGCCCGGTGCGTCGACCGACGACGCGACCGAGACGGCGACGGCCACGCCGACCGAGACGCACGCGCCGACGGCGACGGCCACGCCGACCCCGTCGGGGCCGCCGAACGCCGACTACGCGGCGTGGCTCCCGGCGCCGGCCGCGCTCGACCGCGACCACTACGCGTTCACGTCGGCCGCGCCCGCGGCGCTGGTCGACCGGGCGTCCGACCTCGGCGACGGCGCGGTCGAGACCTTCCGGGGCGGATCCGGGGTCCCGGGCGTCGAGTCGTACGCCGACACGGCGTCGTTCGTCCAGCTCGGCCTCGGCGTGCTCGTCTTCGACGGCGGGGTCGACCGCGGCGCCGCCGCGGAGGGCCTGCGGAGCCAGGGGTACAGCGAGACGGAGACCGCCCACGGCTTCGCCGTCTTCGCCCAGGAGGGCGGCGGCGCGGCGGCGCTCGGCGAGTCGGCGCTGGTCACCGCGCCGGCGTTCAACGACCGCGACCGCGCGACCGCCACCGTCGAGGCGATCCTCGCGGCGCGGACCGGCGACGGCGAGCGCTACGTCGACGCGTCGGCCGACTGCGCTCGCCTCGTCGACGCGCTCGGGAGCGGGCACATCCTCGCCGGGCGGACCTACCGGGCCGGTGCGACCTTCGACGGCGCCGTCGCCGGCGGCATCGCCTACGAGGTGGCGGGATCGGAGACGGCGGTCAGGACCCCGGCGGTCTTCCGCGAGGGGCAGGTCGACGAGGCGGCGGTGGCCGACTGGGCGGCCGACGCCGAGGCGTTCTACGGGCGGGAGCCCGAGACGGCCGTCGACGGCCGGGTCGTCACGGCGCGGGCGACGGTCGACAGCGCCGACATCGAGCGGTTCCGCCAGGGGATGCCCGGGGAGTCGCCCCGCGGCGGGACGCGGACGCCGCAGGTCGCCTTCACCTTCGAGTACGAACCGGCCGGCGACGGGGTCGGACGGCTGACGATCACCCACGAGGGCGGCGACAGCGTCCCGGAGGCCGAACTGTTCGTGCGCGGGGCCGGCTTCGCCGACGTCGAGGGCGTCGACCAGACCGCGGCCGGTGGGTGGCAGGGAACGGCCAGCGGCGACGACGCGACGGTCGTGGCCGGTGACTCGGTCACGGTCGGCGTCGCGGGCGACTACGAGATCAGCGTCGTCTGGGAGCCCGAAGACCGGGACACGTCGGCGACGCTCGCCGACGGCGAGGGACCGGACGCCTGAGCCCGGAACCGGCCAGAGCCGGTGGCTGGGCAGTGCCTACAGGTCGGCCACGTCCTCGGCGGTCGGTTCGCGGTCGTCCGGGAGCCGTTCGATGCAGTCGTAACAGAGGAAGTGCTCGGAGCCGTCGGCCAGTTCGAGCGACAGCCCGTCGGTCGTCTGCTTCTCCAGCGTCCAGATGTTCGCGATACCGCCGGCGATGCTCACGTCGTCGCCGCAGCCGTCGCACGGCCGGGTGGTCATACCCGCCGTACGGCGGGCACCGGGAAAAGCGACGCGGGCAGGGCACCCGCCACCGCGTGTCACGACCCCGTCAACTTATCACGGGCAACGAGTAACAGGTACATCGAGCCGAGATGTACGGACCACCGGTCGTGCTGTACGTCGGGCCCGACGCGGCGGCGGTCGCCGACGCCTGGGCCGAGTCCGGCGACGGACTCGACGTTCGCGGGGCCGGCCCCGAGGACGACGTAGCCGACCGGCTCGCAGACGGCGGGTTCGACGCCGTCGTCTGCGACTGCGACGGGTCGTTCGACGCCCGGGCGACGGTCGAGGCGGTCCGCGACCACTCGGCGTCGCTGCCGGTCGTCGTGTTCTCGGTCGGCGACGCCGTGTCGCTGGCGGCCGTGGCCGACCTGGGCGTCGAGAGCTACCTGCAGGTCGAGGCCGGCGCCGACCGCGTCGAGCGGCTGGCGGACGTGCGCCCGCTGGTCGAGCGCCGCCGGGCGGCCCGCCGCGAGTCGACGATGCTCGACTCGCTGCTGGAGAACCTCCCGCTGTCGGTGTACTTCAAGGACCGCCGGAGCCGCCACGTCAGGGTCAGCGACGAGATGCCGCGGCTGACCGGGCCCGCGTACCTGCGGAACCCCGAGGGCAAGCGCCACCACACGCCGGCGGACGTCGTCGGGAAGACGGACTTCGACCTGTACCCGCCGGTGCTGTCCGAGGAGGCGGTCGCCGACGACCGCCGCGTGGTCGAGACGGGCGAGTCCATCGACGACCGGGTCGAACACGCCTACGGCGACGACCTGGAGGAGACCTACGTCACCACCTCGAAGGCACCGTGGCGCGACGAGGACGGGCGGATCCTCGGCGTCGTCGGCGTGACCCGCGACATCACCGAGCGCAAGCGCTACGAGAACCAGCTCGAACGCCAGAACGAGCGCCTGGAGCGGTTCGCGAGCGTCGTCTCCCACGACCTGCGCAACCCGCTGGAGGTGGCGCTGGGCCGGCTGGAGTTCGCCCGCGAGGACGGCGACGAGGAACACTTCGACGCCATCGAGCGGTCGCTCCACCGGATCGACGACCTGATCGACGACGTGCTGACGCTGGCCCGCGAGGGGGAGGCCGTTAGCGACCCCGAACCCGTCGAACTGGCGGAGGTGGCCCGCCGGGCGTGGACGGTCGTCGCCACCGACGAGGCGGCCCTGACCGTCGAGACGGACGCGACGCTGCTGGCCGACGGGAGCCGCCTCCAGCAACTGCTGGAGAACGTCTTCAGGAACGCGATCGAGCACGGCGGCGACGACGTGACCGTCACGGTCGGTGACCTCGGCGAGCGCCAGGGCTTCTACGTCGCCGACGACGGCCCCGGCATCTCCGAGGCCCACCGGGACAGCGTCTTCGACCCGGGCTACTCGACCGACGACGACGGCACGGGCCTGGGACTGAGCATCGTCCGGACCATCGCGGAGGCCCACGGCTGGGAGACGGACGTGACCGGGGGCGAGACGGGCGGCGCGCGCTTCGAGTTCGGCGACGTGAGCGGCGACGGGCTCGCGACCCCCCACACCGACGACGGAGCGACCGACGAACGGACCGGCGCCGGCGACGACTGACCCGACGCCCGCCGACCGATTCGGGTGTGTTGGGTACAGGCGAGGGCTGTAGCGGTGAGCGGGTGCGGTCGGCGCGCGCTGTCGTCTCGGAATCGCGTGCGATTCCGATGGGCCGTCAGCGCTTGCTCTGACGTTGGCGGCCTCCGTGCCGCGACGACACCGCGCGAGGGCTTCGTGAACGTGTGAACGAAGGCTTGTCAGAGCTTGCTCTGACAGTGGATGAGCGACGGTCGGAGCGAATCGGCCGGGGAGGCTCGTGGCCCGTTGCGGTGCTGTGCGGGGCGGTTGCGGTGCCGTGCGGTTGCGGTCCTGGCGTCCGCGCGAACGTGTGAGCGCGGGCTCGGGAGAGCTTGCTCTCCCGGTGGACTGAAAGGGCGAGGCGCGCTCGCGCTCGTTCAGTCGTCTGAGCGACCCCTGCCCGAAGCGGCCTCCGGCCGCGAGGGTATGTCGCTCAGCGACCGCGAGCGCGCCGAGAGCTTTCAACGCTCGCTGTCAGTTGCAGTCGCAGTCACTGCTAGCGAGCGCGCCGAAGGCGTTCACCGCTCGCTGTCTCGTGCGGTCGCAGTCATTCGGTTGCCGTCCACACCAACCCGACCGGAAGCAACCGAGACACCCGCAACACGATCGAACGCCGCGTCGGAGGGGACGCCAACCGTTTAGTCCGCGCCGCCCGGGGATCGGGTATGGCCATCGGCGACGTGTCCGCGGTGACGGTCGGCGACTGCACGGATCTGTCCTACGTCGACACGGGGATGTACGACACCGAGGCGTACGGGGCGGTCTACCTGATCGACGACGACCGGCCCGCCCTGGTCGACAGCGGCATCGGGACCAACTACGAGCGCGTCCTCGACCTGGTCCGCGAAGCGAGCCTCGAACCCGCGGACATCGAGGTGATCGCGCTGACGCACGTCCACCTCGACCACGCCGGCGGGGCGGGGTTTCTCGTCGAGGAGTGCCCGAACGCCGAGGTGTACGTCCACCCGGTCGGCGCGCCCCACGTGGTCGATCCCGAACGGCTCTGGGCGGGCACGAAGTCGGCCGTCGGCGACCAGATCGAGTTCTACACCGAACCCGAACCCGTCCCCGAGGCGCGAGTCACCGAGATCGAGGACGGGGACACGATCGACCTGGGCGACCACGCGCTGGCGGTCCACCGCGCGCCGGGCCACGCCCCCCATCAGGTCGTCTTCCACGACCCCGCGAACGACACCGTCTTCACCGCCGACGCGGCGGGGATCTACGCGCCCGACCCCGGTGAGATCTTCCCGACGAGCCCGCCGCCGAACTTCGACCCCGAGGAGTGTCAGGCCGACATCGACACCCTCCGCGCGATCGAGCCCGAGGTCCTCTGCTACGCCCACTTCGGCCCCGCCGAGACCGGTGACAAACTCGACCGCTACGCCGACGTGCTGGACTCGTGGGTCGAGGCGGTCGCGGCGAAGCGGGCAGAACTGGACGACGACGCGGCGGTGGTCGACCACTTCGTCGCCGAGGCGGACGCCGAGCGGGCGGTGTGGGGCCGCGAGAAGGCCGACGCCGAGGTGGCGATGAACGTCCGGGGCGTATTGGCGGCGCTGGACCGGGACGACGAGTAGCCCCGTCGGGGCCGGCCGGATTCAGTCGGCGGTCCCCTCGAAGAGGCCACCGAACACCTTGCCCTCGGCCTTGCGGAGGTGCTGGTGGAAGGTGGGCGGGGAGACCTGCAGCGACTCGGCCACGTCCTCGCCGGAGGCGTCGCGGGGCCACTCGAAGAAGCCGGCGTGGTAGGCGGCCTCCAGCGTGGTGCGCTGGCGGTCGGTCAGCCCCTCCAGCAGCGACCGCGTCGGGCGGGCGCGGGCGTCCTCGGTGGCCACCTGCTGGCGGCGCAGCATCGTCGCCTGGGGGTAGGCCTCGGTCACGGCCTCGATGACCTGCCGCACGTCCGTGTTCGGCGAGACGTGCAGCGTCATCCGGTAGTCGCCGTCCTCGAAGACGGCCTCCTCGACCGACCCGCCGAGCGACGCGAGCGTCGACAGCACGGGCGGTTCGACCACCCGGAGCTCGAACCCGCGGTCGCGCTCGTCCTCGCCGTCGGTCTCCGCCTCGTCGAATGACACGTCGGTCCAGTGGGGGAGCTGCTCGACCAGCTCCCCGACGGTGTCGACCGCCTCGGGCGAGGCCGACCCGTAGACGAGGAACTCGTCGTCGCCGACGGAGACGACGTGGTCGAACGAGAACCGCCCCCCGGGCTGCTCGTCGAGGTCCAGCGCCTCGAAGAGGTCGGTGATCTGGAAGTCCAGCTCGACCACCTCGTCGGACAAAAGCGCCTGCTTGCGCTCGGCGGCGGCGATGGCGTGGCCGACGACCTCGCCGAGCTGGGCCAGCACCGTCCGTTCCTGGCCCTGGAAGGCGTCGGGGCGGCCGGCGTAGACGTTCAGGACGCCGTAGGTGGTCCCCTCGTGGACGATCGGGATCGCCGCCGACGACCGGACGCCGTAGCTGTCGACGCGCTCGCGCCAGGGGTCGTGGGCGTCGCTGGCCCGGATGTCCCGGGTGACCTGCATCTCGCCGGTCCGGAACGCCCGTCCGGTCGGACCGCCGCTGCGCTCGTCGTCCGGGTCGACGGAGATCGTGATCCCCTCCAGATACCCGTCCGTGCCGGCCTTCGCCCGCGGCTCGACGGTCTGGCTGGCGGTGTCGACCTCGCCGATCCAGGCGAAGCGGTAGGAGTCGGCCGCGGCGAGGTGTTCGCAGACCGTCCGCTCGATCTCCTCGCGGGTGGACTGGTCGACGACGGCGTCGGTGATCCCGTTGACGACCTCGTTGAGGCTGTTGAGCGCCGCCAGCTGCTCGCGCTGGCGGACCAGCCGCTCCTCGTAGCGGTGGCGGTTGATCGCCGTCGCCAGCACCGTCGCCACCGACTGGACGAAGTTCACGTCCTGCTGGGAGACGCTCGCCGGGTCGGTGTCGTGGGTACCGAGGATCCCCCACGGCTCCTCCGGCGACCCGACGACGACGCTGATCCCCGAGCGCACGCCGTGGTCGCGCAGCAGGTCCGGGCCGCTGAACCGGTGTTCGTCCCGCAGGTCCTCGACGACGACCGGGTCGCCCGACCGGAGCGTGTAGGCCGCCTGGGAGTCGTCCGCGACGGCCGAGACGGTCGCCTCGCCGACGAGCCCCTCGTCCCAGCCGACCCCCTGGCGGAGCAGCAGCTCCTCGCCGTCCTCGTCCAGGTCGAGCACCTTGCAGTAGTCGTTGCCGAGCGTCGTCGCCACCTCCTCGACCGCCTCGGCCATCAGGGCGTCGAGGTCGCGCTCCTCGAGGGCGCGCCGGCCGAGTTCGGTGACGACCGCCTGCTGGCGGACCCGCCGCTGGAGCTCCCGCTGGCGGTCGAGGCGCTCGGAGATGTCCCGCACGACGCCGCAGCGCCCGGTGCCGTCGCCGTAGGGGAACGGTTCGTAGCGCGTCTCGACCGGGACGGCGGTGCCGTCCTTCCGGTGGAGCTCGAACTCGATGGTCGCCGCCTCGCGCTCGCCCGCCGCGACCGCCTCGGCCCGCTCCTCGACGACCGGCGCGTACTCCTCGTCGTAGATACCGGTCGCTTCTATCCCCAGTAGCTCCTCGCGCTCGTAGCCCAGCATCTCGCAGAACGCGTCGTTGACGAGCACGAACCGGTCGTCGTCGTCCAGCGCGTAGATGCCGTCGTCGACCGTCTCGACGATCCGCTCGTACTGTTCGAGCTCCCGTTCGCGCTCCTTGCGCTCGGTGATGTCCCGGACGACGGCGATACGCTCGTGGCCGCCCGCCTCGCCGTCCGCCGCGGCGTCGGCGTCCATCAGCGAGAACGTCGCCTCGCCGATCCACTCCTCGCCGTCGGGGCCGGGCAGCGTCGCCTCCAGCGTCGCCGTCGCCCGGTCGTCGACCGCGAGGACGTCCTCGAGCCGCCTGGCCGCCGCGGCGACCGCCTCGTCGACGACCGTCGAGACGTGGCTCCCCACGAGCTCCTCGGGGTCGCGGCCGACCATCGCCGCGTAGGTCTCGTTGACCTGCGTGAAGTAGCCGTCCTCGTCGACGACGTAGATGCCGTCCTCGACGGTCTCGACGATCCGCTCGTAGCGCTCCAGCTCCCGCTCGCGGGCCTTGCGCTCGGTCACGTCCCGGAAGTACACCGAGAGGCCGCTCTCGGAGGGGTGGACCGACACATCGAACCAGGTGTCGAGCGGCGGGAAATAGGCCTCGAAGGAGACGGATTCGCCGGTCTCGCGGGCGCGCTCGTAGTGCTCCTGGAACGTCGTGCCCACGGCCTCGGGGAACGCGTCCCAGACGTTCCGGCCGACGAGTTCGCCCCGGTCGCGGTCGAGCAGCGCCGCCGCCCGCTCGTTGACGTAGCTGAACCGCCAGTCCCCGTCGAGCGCGAAGAAGCCGTCGTCGATCCGCTCGAGCACCTCGTCGAGCTCGTGTTCGAGGTCCTCGCGTCGCCGTTCGAGCCGCTCGGCCTGCTCTTTGAGCTGTGTCACGTCCTCGGCGGCGACGACGACGCGCTCGACCGCGCCGTCGTCGGTCAGCGGCACGGCGTCGATCGAGAGCCACCGCTCGCCGAGATCGGGGAGGTCGAACCGGCCGACCCAGTCCCTGACCGGCTCGCCCGTCCGGCGCGCCCGCTCGTAGGGCCGCTCGCCCGGCGGCACCGGCTCGCCGTCCTCGTCGCGGACGGCCTCGGCGGGGAGCCGTTCGGCCGCCGCGTCGACCGCCGACGCGTCGGCCGCCTCGTCGATCCCGAAGTACCGCCTGACGGGGTCGTTCATCCTGACGGGCTCGCCCTCCGCGTCGAGGACCACGACCCCGACCGGGATGGTGTCGAACACCCGTTCGAGCAGGTCCCGCTCGCGCCGGAGCCGTCGCTCGAACTCCCGTCGCTCGGTCATGTCGCGGGTGACCTTCACGAACCCCTCCAGTTCGCCGTCGTCGCCGTGGATCGCCGTGATCGTCACGTTCGCCCACAAGCGCGTCCCGTCGGCCCGGACGCGCCAGCCCTCGTCCTCGATCCAGCCCCGCTCGGCCGCCGCCGCGAGGTTCCGCTCGGGGACGCCCGCCTCGCGGTCGGCCTCGGTGTAGAACGTCGAGAAGTGGTCGCCGACGATCTCGTCGGCCTCGTACCCCTTCAACCGCGCCGCGCCGGGGTTCCACGTCCGGACGCGGCCGTCGGTGTCGAGCCGGAAGATGGCGTACTCCTCGACGGCGTCGACGAGCGACTCGAACTGGTCGCGCTGCTCGCGCAGCGACTGCTCCGCGCGCTTGCGCTCGGTCACGTCGACGTACACCTCGACACGCCCGCCCGCGTAGGCGCCGGACTCGATCGGTCGGCTGCGGTGTTCCAGCCAGCGCTCGGCGCGGTCGTCGCCGGCCGTGACGTGACACTCGAAGCGCGACTCCCCGGCGTCGCCGTCGTAGGTCGATAGCACGCGGTCGGCGAACGCCTCGCTGTCCTCGACGGCGGGCGCGATCCGCTCGTCGACCAGCTCGCGCTTGTCCCGCCCCAGCGCGCGGGCGCGGTCGAGGCCGAAGTACCGTTCGGTCGCATCGTTGACCCACGCCACCTCGTAGTCGTCGTCGAGGACGAACACCCCGACCGCCGCCTTCCCCAGCACGTCCGCGACGAGCGACTCCGCCGCGGCCGGCCACTCCGGGTCCGTGCCGTCGGCGCCGTCCGGGTCCGGGTCCGCGGGACGCCACCACACGCGGGCGCTCGCCCCCACCTTCTTCGTCCGGAGGTGCTCGCGCTCGACCAGCCGGTCCAGCCGGTCGTACGTGCTCCGCCGGCCGAGGTCGAGGCGCTCGGCCACCTCGCTGGTCGTCCGCGGCTCCCCGTCCCCGTCGAACGCCGCGAGCGTCTCCCGGAGCCTCTCGGTCAGCCCCTGCGATTCCATCGTGGTGACCCAGGGCCGGCCGCCACTACAACCTTCCGCCGGCGGAGCCACTATTCGATCCCGACCGATCAGTGTCCGGTAGCCAACGCGTCAGCAAACGATTCCAGCCGGTCGCAAATCGTATTTTCTACCCGACAGTTTCGTCGCGGGGGAGGACCTAATCACTTCTAGCGATCCCTTACCTCGACAGGGGCAGTCGATCGGAGTACGTCCGACGGAATCAACCAATGTCCCAGACTACATCGCGGAACGACGGCCGAACAGTGATCGACCTCGGTGCGGACGAGCGCTACGAGCTGCTGGCGGCCGAGCGGCGGCGGACGGCGCTCGAAGTCCTCGCCGAACGGGGCACGCCGGTCGAGCTCGACGACCTCGCGACGGCGGTGGCAGCCCGCGAGGGCGGGGAGACGCCCGCGGCGACCGACCGGCTCGCGGTCTCGCTACACCACGTCCACCTGCCGCGGATGGCCGACCTGGGCGTGCTCGACTACGACCCGGGGGACAACCGCGTCGTGACCGTCCGCGCCCTCGGGGTGCGGTCGGACTGACCGTTCGCGTGTTCCACGACGGTGCCACCGCGGAACGCACCGGCTCTCGCCCCGGTCCCGCGGAACGCACCGATTCCCGCCCCGGTGCCGCGAGGGTCACCGCCCCCCGCGAGTGACCGGGGGATGAAGGCCCTCTGTCCGAACTGCGGGGAGGCCGACGGCGACCGGACCGGCCGGAGCCACGGGTCCGGGGCGGGTGTCGAAGTCACGTTCACCTGCCCGGAGTGCGACCACGACTGGTCGGTCGGGCTGTAGCGCGAACGGGACCATCTGCGGCGTCGCTCGCGCGGGCGCTGGCCGCGCGGAAACGGCGCCGCTCGGTCGGGCGGCTCATTCGCGCGCCGACCGCGCGGACGGCGATCCGTGTGCTTATCGGGACGGCAACCCTCCACTAGAGCGAGAATACAGTGACCGTCGCCACCAGTCCCGACTGGGACGCTTCTCGACCCCGGTGTCGACACCCCGCGACCGGACGCGGCGGACCGCCGGGTCCGTCGCCCGCGGGCGAACTGCGGCGAGGAAGCGGCCCGGGCGGGATCTCGGCCAGATGAAGTCCCTGGAGCGGGACCTGGGCCTCCCGACGGTCCTCGCCATCAGCATCGGCGCGATGATCGGCAGCGGCATCTTCATCCTCCCGGCGCTGGCGCTGGAGACCGCGGGGCCGTCGGTGGTGCTGGCGTACCTGCTGGCGGGCGTGCTCGTGTTGCCGGCCGCTCTCTCGAAATCGGAGATGGCGACGGCGATGCCCGAGGCCGGCGGGACGTACATCTACATCGAGCGCGGGATGGGGCCGCTGCTCGGGACGATCGCCGGCGTCGGGACGTGGTTCTCCCTGGCGTTCAAGGGCGGGCTCGCCCTGGTCGGCGGCGTCCCCTACCTGCTGATCGCCTTCGACCTGCCGGTCAAGCCGGTCGCGCTGGCGCTGGCGGCCGTGCTCATCCTCGTCAACCTCCTCGGGGCGAAACAGACCGGCCGCCTGCAGGTGATCATCGTCGTCGCCATGCTCGCGGCGCTGTCGTGGTTCGTCCTCGGGAGCGCCACCAGCGTCCAGGGGGCGAACTTCCGGCCGTTCCTCACGGGCGGCTCGGGCGGGCTGCTGGCCGCGACCGGGCTCGTGTTCGTCTCCTACGCCGGCGTGACGAAGGTCGCCAGCATCGCCGAGGAGGTCGAGGACCCCGACCGGAACATCCCGCTGGGCATCCTGGGGTCGCTCGGGTTCACGACGCTGCTGTACGTGCTGATCGTCGCGATCATGGTCGGCGTCACCGACGCCGGCGTGGTCGCCGACTCGCCGGTCCCCGTCGCCGACGCCGCCCGCGCGACCGTGGGCGCGCTCGGCGTCGGCGCGGTCGTCGTCGCGGCCGTCCTCGCGCTGGTCTCGACGGCCAACGCCGGCATCCTCTCGTCGTCGCGCTACCCCTTCGCGATGGCCCGGGACGGGCTGGTCCCCGAGTCGCTGGCCGCCGTCAGCGAGCGCTTCGGGACCCCCGCGACCTCGATCACGCTCACGGGCGGAGTCCTGCTCGCGCTCATCGCGTTCGTCCCGATCCGCGAGATCGCCAAGCTCGCCAGCGCCTTCCAGATCCTCGTCTTCATCCTGATCAACCTCACTATCGTCGCCTTCCGCAAGGGCGCGGCCGACTACGACCCCAGCTTCGAGTCGCCGCTGTACCCCTGGACGCAGGCGTTCGGCGTCCTCGGCGGGCTCGTCCTCATCACCCAGATGGGGGCGACGGCGATCCTGGGCGCGGTCGTCATCACCGTCGGCAGCGCCGCGTGGTACGCCGTCTACGCCCGCCCGCGCATCCAGCGCGAGGGGACGGCGACGGACGTGGTCCGCCGCCGGGTCGGCGAGAACGTCCTCACCGAGACCGAGGACGCCATCACCGGCGAGACCTACGAGGTCCTCGTCGCGCTCACCGCCGAGGTGGACCGCGAGCGCGAGGCGGCGCTGTTGCGCATGGCCGCCGACCTCGTCCGCCCCCACGACGGCCGGGTGGTCGTCGTCTGGTTCGAGGAGGTGCCCGACCAGGCGCCCCTGGAGACCGCCACCGAGACGCAGTCCCCCGCCGAGGTCCGCTTCGAGGAGCAGACCGACGACCTCGCGGTCGACCTCGACGTCGACGTCGACGTCGGCGAGATCGTCAGCCACGACACGAAACACGCGATCGTCAACTTCGCCGAGCACCGCCGCGTCGACACGATCCTCGCGGAGCACGAGCGGCTCCGCCTGCGGTCCCGGCTCCTCGGCGACCCCATCGACTGGGTCGTCCGCCACGCCCCCACCGACGTGCTGCTCGTCGACAACAGGGGGTACGACCGGCCCGAACTGATCGAACTCGTCGGCGACGGCGGGCCGTTCAACCCCGACCAGGTCGCGGTCACCGAGGCGATCGCCACCCAGAACGGCAGCGAGGTGTGTCTCGGCTACCCCGGGACCGACGACAGCCCCGAGCAGCGCGAGCGGACCATCGAGGAGTACCGCGAGCGGCTGGCCGAGCTGCTGTCGGTCCCGGTCCGGACGCCCTCCGACCCGGCCACCGACGGCGGCGCCGACCGTCCGGACCTCCGGATCCGGCGGGGGGCCGACCACCGGCTCCGCGGCGCCCTGCTCGACCGACAGGACGACGGCCCGGTCGAGTGTACGGAGATCTCCGTCCACTCCCACGAGTCCGGCCAGCCCGGCATCGTCCGCCGCCTCTTCGAACGCGTCGTGTTCTGAGGGGGCGGTCGACGCGTCGCTCCGTTCCGCGTCTGGTTTCGCGTCGAGTCACTCCGCCCGGCGCTCGCTCGCGCCGCCGTCCTGTGGCCGCTCGCGGCGGCCGCGCCCGAACAGCCGCTCGACGATCGGGCGGTCGCTGGGGCGCTCGGCGAGCAGCACCGAGGCGTCGACGTCCTCGACCACGTCGAGGTGGAGCGAGTCGGTGACGAGCCGGGAGAGCATCCCCCGCTCGGTCGCCCCGAGCAACACCATGGAGTGGTCGACGGCGGCCCCCTCGATGGCGGCCTCGACGTCGCCGGAGTCGTCGACGATCCGCGCGGCGTCGCCGAGGTCGTGTTCGTCGGCCCACCGGTCGAGGAACCGCTCGCCGCTCTCGACGTCGCTGGGGCCGTCGACGACGTGCAGCAGCGACACGTCGGCCCCGACGGTCGTCCGGAGCGCGCGGGCGACCTCGGCGCTGAGACCGGAGTCGGGACCGCCCGCGGTCGGGAGCAGGACCCGCGAGCAGTCGAGGCCGCGGTCCTTGACGACGAGGAAGTCACAGGGGAGGCGGTTGGTCAGCTCGTCGAGCGGCCGCTCGGCCCGCGCGGCGTTCCACAGCCGGCTCTGGCCCCAGCCCATCGCCACCATGTCCGGACGGGTGCGCCGCGCCCGGTCGAACACCTCCTCGAACGAGCGCGAGGAGACGATCGTCGATGTCTCGAACGCCGCCCCCTCGGGCTGGACCCGCGCCTCCAGGTCGTCCATGAGCCGCTGCGACTCGCGGGTGATCCGGGCGCGGTCGCCGTCGTCGAGCGGACGGTTCGACGGCGCCTGGACGATGTGGACGGTATGGACGGTCCCCTTCTCGCGGGCGCTGGCCAGCGCGCAGGCGAACTCGACCAGCCGCGTCTCGGTCCGCGGGTTCGCGACCGGGACCAGGATCCGGTAGGAGTCGGGGTCGCGGACGAACTCCTCTAAGGTGTCGACCAGCGGCACGTACGACCGCCCGGCGAGGTTGCCCAGCAGCATCTCCCGGACGGAGAGCCGGCGGACGTTCTCGAACTGCTCGATCTCCAGGCGGCGCTCGCTGGTCTGGTAGTAGTTGACGACCGTGACCAGCAGGATTCCCCCGAGCGTGTTGCCCAGCAGGACCGGGATCACGAACTCGGTGAGCCCGACGAAAAGCGCCAGGTCGCCGGCCAGCATCGTGTAGACCACCTCGGTGAAGGAGACGACGACGTGGAAGAGGTTGCCCAGCGGGATCGCCAGGAAGGCCAGGTAGACGACGGCGATCCGGGAGATGGTGTCGCGGGCGGCGAAGTCCATCCAGACGACGCCGGCGACGATCAGCCCGGCGAAGGCGGCCTTGAAGAACAGGGCGGTGACCGGCGTCTCGATGCCGTTCTGCGCCAGCCCGAGTGCGTACTCCGCGGCGGCCGGCTCGAAGACGCCGCCGTACGCGAGCACGACCGCGCCGACGGCGCCGCCCGCGAAGTTTCCCCCGAGGACGATCAGCCAGTGGCGCACCAGCGCGGGGAGGCTGGCCAGCCGCTCCAGGGTCAGTGCGACCGGCGGGAGCGTGTTCTCGGTGTAGAGCTGGTAGCCGCCGATGATGATGTAGACGAACCCGAGCGGGTAGAGCATCACCGCCAGGACCGGCGACTCCGTCGACGCCGACAGCGAGGCGTACAGCAGGAAGGTGATCGTGATCGCGAACCCGCCGGCGACGCCGCTGAAGAACAGCTCGCGGAAGCCGGACGTGATCTCGTGGTCGGCGTCGGCGACGATCCGCTGGAACACCTCGTCGGAGGAGAACCGACCCGGGACGACCTCGCCCGTCTCGGGGACGCTCTCCTCGGACTCCGCCTCGCGGCCCGTCGGCGACTCGGCGTCGGCCATCACTCACACCGCCAGGCCGGAGGTGCAAAGAGGTTTGCCTCTCTGTGGCCGCGCCGGTCGGCCGTCCAGCGGCCGCGGCCGGTGTCAGTGGGTGTGCTTTTGTGTACGGCAGCCGACAGCGGAGACGAATGGCCGAGAGTACGTTGCTCCTGCTGGTCGCCGGTATCATCGCCGTCGGGGTGCTCGCCCAGATCCTGGCCGACCGCCTCCAGGTGCCGGCCATCGTCTTCTACATCGTCGCCGGGCTGGTGCTGGGCCAGCCGGGGCTGGACATCGTCACCGAGGACACGTTCGGCGGCGCCCTCTCGACGGTCGTCGGGTTCGCCGTCGCGATCATCGTCTTCGAGGGCGCCTTCCACCTGAAGGTCGAACGCATCAAGGCGGCGCCCCAGGCCGCCCTGCGGCTGGTCACCGTCGGCGCGGTCATCGCGCTGGCCGGGACGGCCCTGGCGGTGCGGCTGGTCTTCGGCGTCTCCTGGAACCTCTCGCTGGTGATCGGCTCGCTGCTGGTCGCGACCGGGCCGACGGTCGTCACGCCGATCCTCAGCATCGTCCCGGTGCGCGACCGGGTGGCGACCGCCCTGGAGTTCGAGGGCATCGTCAACGACGTGACCGCGGCGATCCTCGCGGTCGTCTTCTTCCAGACCGTCCTGCCGGAGACGGCCGGCAACGACATCGTCCGCGGATTCGTCACCCGGCTGGGGGTCGGCCTGCTGTTCGGCGTCGTCGTCGCGGGCGTCGTCTACTACCTGCTGCGGCACGTCGACCTCTCGCCGGGGGACGCGCCGCGCAACGCCCGCCTGCTGGTGCTGGCGGGCGCGCTGGTCGCGTTCGCCGCCGCGAACTTCGAGGCGACCGAGGCGGGCGTCGCCGCGGCCGCGACCGCGGGGTTCCTGCTGGGCAACGCCGACGTGCCCTACGAGGCGGAGATCGAGGCGTTCAAGGGCGACCTGACGCTGCTGGTGCTGGCGTTCGTGTTCATCGGGCTCGCGGCGCTGCTCGAACCGGCGGCGCTCGTCGAAGTCGGCGTCGGCGGGCTGGTCGTCGTGGCCGCGATCGCGCTGGTGATCCGGCCGGCGCTCGTCTTCCTGTCGACCGCCGGCGACCGGTTCACCCGCGGGGAGCGGACGTTCATGAGCCTGGTCGGCCCGCGGGGGATCATCCCGGCGTCGGTCGCCACCCTGTTCGCCGTCCAGCTCCAGAGCGCGGGACTCGTCGAGGAGGCCAACGTCCTCCTGGGGACGGTCTTCCTCGCGATCCTGCTGACCGCCGTCTTCGAGGGCGGCCTCGCGCGCCACATCGCACGCTACCTGAACGTCATACCCATGAGAGTCATCATCGTCGGCGGCGGCCGGGTCGGCCGGTCGCTCGCCGAACGGCTGGAGAACCGGGGCGAGAACGTCGTCATCGTCGAGGAGGACGAGTCGGTGGCACAGTCGGTCCGCAACGCCGGGTACACCGCTATCATCGGCAACGGGACCGACACCGAACTCCTCCGGGAGGCCGGCGCGGACAACGCCAAGACGGTCGTCGCCGCGACCGGCGACGACGACGCGAACCTGCTCGTCGCGCAGCTGTCGAGCTCGAAGTTCGACGTGGAGAACGTCATCGCGCGGGCGAACAACCCCGACAACGTCGACGCCTTCGAGGACCTGGGCGTCCGCACCATCTCCTCGTCGATGGCGACCGCCTGGGCCATCGACAACCAGATCGAACGCCCCGCCATCGCCCACTGGATGACCGACGTGGGCCAGTCGGGCGACGTGCAGGAGATCGAGGTCACCAGCGAGGAGATCGCGGGCAAGGCCGTCCGGGAGGTCGGGCCGATGCTCCCCGACGCCTGTCTCATCGCGCTGGTCGGCAAGGGCGACTACACCACCGCGGAGGTCCCCGGGCCGGACTACGTCATCGAACTTGGCGACCACGTCACGCTGCTCGGCCAGCGCGAGGCGGTCCGCGAGGGGATGAAACTCGTCGACCCGGACTGAGCGGCCCCGTCAACCCCCTTCCCACGGCCCCTTTCCTGCAGCGCGCGTTTCCCGTGTCCTCGTTTCCCGCGGCGCGCGTTCACTCCACGGGGATCCGGACGCCGACCCGGCGGCCGCGCTCGCAGTCGGGGAGCAACTCGCCGCCGAGCCGCTCGGCACCCCACGAGACCGCCCAGATGTCCAGGTCGTCGGCGTGTTCCAGCTGGGTCTCGCCGCCGTTCGTGACCGCCGCTGCGTCCTGCTCGTCGAGCAGTCGCCCGTCGCTCTCGGCGGTTACGTCGACGGAGGTGTCCCGTCGTTCGACGGTCACCGCCACCGGTCCCGCCGCGTTGCCGGTCGCGTACGACAGCAGGTGCTCGCAGACCGACGCGACCAGCTTCGGCGACCGGTTCACCTCGGTGTCGTCGTCGGCCGTCACCGACACGTCGTGGCCCTGTTCGCGGAGGACGGCCGCGATCTCGGTCACCAGCCCGCCCACGTCGGCCGGCTCGTCGGTCGCCGGGTCGAGACACATGCTCTCCTCGACGGCGCGGGCCCGCTCGCTCACCGCGACCAGCGAGTCGGCCGTCTCGCGGAGCCGCTCGGCGACCCGCTCGTCGCCGCCGTCGGCGACGGCGTCGGCCATCGCGTACACCGCCGTCATGTCGTTGCGGACGTTGTGCCGGAGCACCCGCCCCAGGACCTCCAGGCGCTGGCCGCGGATGCGCTCGTCGGTCACGTCCCGCAGCGCCACCGCGTACCCGGCGTCGACGGCGTCGCCGCGGCGCACCTGCGACACCGACACGTCGAAGTAGCGCTTGCCGACCGCGTCCCCGATCTGGACCGTCGACTCGCCGGGCAGGCCGTCCGGCCCCAGCAGGTCCGCGTCGACCAGCGCCGACAGCGGCTCGCGGACGACCGCGTCGAGCGGCTGCTCGAACAGTTCCTCGGCGGCCTCGTTCATGTCGACGACCCGGGCGTCCCCGTCGACCACCACGACGGCGTCGTTGAGGTTCGAGACGACCGCGTCGCGGCCGATCGCCTCCGCGATCGGTAGCGAGCGGTAGGGGCGGCCGACGGCGATACCGACGGTCAGCGCCGCGAGGATACCCGTCTGGGCGACGACCGCGCCCGTCCCGATGGAGATGGTGTCCGCCAGCTCCAGCGCCGACGTGACCAGCGGCAGCCCCGCGACCGCGAAGCCGACCAGCGAGAGCGCGACCCCGCGCGAGCGCTCGAAGGACGCGTACCGCGTCGCGTCCCAGATCAACAGTAGCGACAGTCCGATCAGGATCCCCCACGACGCCGCGCTGGCGACGCCGCTGACGAGGGCGTTCACGGGACCGACCGAACGCACCGGCTCGGCCATCGGGAGGACAGGTGTGAACCGCACCAGCGCGCCGACCAGCCCGATGACCGGGAGCGACACGACCAGCGCCAGCACCCCCCGCCCGCCCGGGCCCCGGCCGGTGTACGCGATGACGAACTTCGTCCAGCAGACCGCCCCGCCGAAGACGACGATCTGCGTCAGCGGGGCGAGCGCCGCCGCGGGCAGCCCCAGCCCGACGACCAGCGCCTCGGCCAGGGACACGACCGCCAGCAGCGCAGCTATCGCGACCAGCCCGGTCCCCCCCGGCCGGTCGCGCGCCCCCCGCAGCCGCCACGCGTACCACCCGAACGCGGCGGCCACGGCGCCCAGTATCGGCCCACCCACCAGCGGCGCCGAAAGCACACCAGGGGTACCCTCGCTGACAGTATAAATATTTTTTCGAAACTGAATTACGATTTCCCCGGTCAAGTCCCCGGGCGCCCGCTCGGTCCGAGTGACGAACCGCTCGTAGAAAAAGACGGATGAAACGCCGGCGCCCGAACCCTACGGGAGCGAGAACTCGATGGCCGCGCCGCTGCCACCTTTTTCTCGTCGGGTGTCCTCGCTCGCTACGCTCGCTGCGGGCACCACTCTCTGCTCACGGGCGCTTCGCGCCCGTTCGCACGGTCAGCGGGACCTCCGGTCCCGCTCGACTCGAAAAAGATGGGGAAAAATCCGGTCGACTCGCTCGCTCCGCTCGCTCGCGACCGGAGAACCGCGCGCCGGGGGCGCGCGGACGCTACGGCAGCGAGAACTCGATGGCCGCGCCCTGGCGCGACCACCTTTTTTTCGTCGGGTGTCCTCGCTCGCTTCGCTCGCTGCGGGCACCTCTCCTCAAAAAAGATGGGGCAAAAAGCCGGTCGACTCGCTCGCTCCGCTCGCTCGCGACCGGAGAACCGCGCGCCGGGGGCGCGCGGACGCTACGGCAGCGAGAACTCGATGGCCGCGCCCTGGCGCGACCACCTTTTTTTCGTC